>NZ_JAYRDE010000079.1:0-14151 GCF_041909575.1 Microbacterium sp.
CAAGCTCGCCATCGAGAAGATCTTCGGCGTCAAGGTCGCTGCGGTCAACACGATCAACCGCGTCGGCAAGGCCCGCCGCACCCGCTTCGGCACCGGCAAGCGCAAGGACACCAAGCGCGCCATCGTCACGCTGAAGTCGGGCACCATCGACATCTTCACGGCCGTCGGCTGACCGCTGGGATAGAGGACTAGAGAACATGGCTATTCGCAAGTACAAGCCCACGACCCCGGGTCGTCGCGGTTCGTCGGTGGCCGACTTCGCCGAGATCACGCGATCGACGCCCGAGAAGTCGCTGCTGCGCCCGCTGTCGAAGACCGGTGGCCGCAACAACCAGGGCCGCATCACGACGCGTCACATCGGTGGCGGTCACAAGCGTCAGTACCGCGTCATCGACTTCCGTCGCAATGACAAGGACGGCGTCAACGCCAAGGTCGCGCACATCGAGTACGACCCCAACCGCACGGCGCGCATCGCGCTGCTGCACTACTTCGACGGCGAGAAGCGCTACATCCTCGCCCCGAACAAGCTGCAGCAGGGCGACATCGTCGAGTCGGGTCCCTCGGCCGACATCAAGCCGGGCAACAACCTGCCGCTGAAGAACATCCCCACCGGTACCGTGATCCACGCCATCGAGCTCCGCCCCGGCGGCGGCGCGAAGATGGCTCGCTCGGCCGGTGCGTCGGTTCGCCTCGTGGCGAAGGACGGCCCCTACGCCCAGCTGCGTCTGCCCTCGGGCGAGATCCGCAACGTCGACGCGCGCTGCCGCGCGACGATCGGCGAGGTCGGAAACGCCGAGCAGTCGAACATCAACTGGGGCAAGGCCGGCCGCAACCGCTGGAAGGGCATCCGCCCGACCGTCCGCGGTGTCGCGATGAACCCCGTCGACCACCCGCACGGTGGTGGCGAGGGCAAGACCTCCGGTGGTCGTCACCCTGTTTCGCCGTGGGGCCAGGCCGAAGGCCGCACCCGCCACGCGAACAAGGAAAGCGACAAGTACATCGTTCGCCGTCGCAACGCCGGCAAGAAGCGCAAGTAGGAGTAGAGGAAGATGCCACGCAGTCTCAAGAAGGGCCCCTTCGTCGACGAGCACCTGCTTCGCAAGGTCGTCGTCCAGAACGAAGCCGGTACCAAGAACGTCATCAAGACCTGGTCGCGCCGCTCGATGATCGTCCCCGCCATGCTGGGGCACACGATCGCCGTGCACGACGGTCGCAAGCACATCCCCGTGTTCGTGACCGAGACCATGGTCGGCCACAAGCTGGGCGAGTTCGCGCCCACCCGCACCTTCCGCGGCCACGTGAAGGACGACAAGAAGGGCCGTCGCCGCTAAGGCGGGGACGAAGAGGAGAGAGAAATGGTGGAGTCCATCGCACGCGTGCGACACATCCGCGTGACCCCTCAGAAGGCTCGTCGTGTCGTCGCCCTCATCAAGGGCAAGCAGGCTGAGGAGGCCCTGGCCATCCTCAAGTTCGCGCCGCAGGGTGCGAGCGAGCCGATCTACAAGCTCGTCGCCTCGGCGATCGCGAACGCTCGCGTGAAGGCCGACAAGGATGGCGAGTACCTGGACGAGCAGGACCTGTACGTGAAGAACGCGTACGTCGACGAGGGCACGACGCTCAAGCGTTTCCAGCCCCGCGCCCAGGGTCGCGCATTCCAGATCAAGAAGCGCACGAGCCACATCACGGTCGTGCTCTCGACGCCCGAGGTCGCTGAGGCGGCCCCGGCTGCCAAGACGAAGAAGGCGAGCAAGTAATGGGCCAGAAGGTCAACCCGTACGGCTTCCGCCTCGGCATCACCACGGACCACGTGTCGCGTTGGTTCTCGGACTCGACGAAGCCCGGACAGCGCTACGCCGACTACGTGGCCGAGGACATCAAGATCCGTCGTCTGCTGACGACCTCGCTCGACCGCGCGGGCGTCAGCAACATCGAGATCGAGCGCACCCGTGACCGCGTCCGCGTCGACATCCACACCGCCCGCCCGGGCATCGTGATCGGTCGCCGCGGCGCCGAGGCCGAGCGCATCCGCGCCGACCTCGAGAAGCTCACCGGCAAGCAGATCCAGCTGAACATCCTCGAGGTCAAGAACCCCGAGGCCGACGCTCAGCTCGTCGCGCAGGGCATCGCCGAGCAGCTCAGCGCTCGCGTGGCATTCCGCCGCGCGATGCGCAAGGGCCTGCAGGGCGCGCAGCGCGCCGGTGCCAAGGGCGTCCGCATCCAGGTCTCCGGCCGCCTCGGCGGCGCCGAGATGAGCCGCTCGGAGTTCTACCGCGAAGGCCGTGTGCCGCTGCACACGCTCCGCGCGAACATCGACTACGGCTTCTACGAGGCGAAGACCACCTTCGGCCGCATCGGCGTGAAGGTCTGGATCTACAAGGGCGACCTGACCAACAAGGAGCTCGCTCGCGAGCAGGCCAACGCGCCGAAGTCGGACCGTCGTCGTGACGACCGTCCGCGTCGTGGCCCGCGCAACGAGGCCCCCGTCGCAGAAGGAGCATCGGCGTAATGCTTATCCCCCGCAAGGTCAAGTACCGCAAGCAGCACCACCCCAAGCGCGATGGCCAGGCCACCGGCGGCACGAAGGTCTCCTTCGGCGAGTTCGGCATCCAGGCCCTCACGCCCGCGTACGTGACGAACCGTCAGATCGAGTCCGCTCGTATCGCGATGACCCGTCACATCAAGCGCGGCGGCAAGGTGTGGATCAACATCTACCCCGACCGTCCGCTCACGAAGAAGCCTGCCGAGACCCGCATGGGTTCCGGTAAGGGTTCGCCGGAGTGGTGGGTCGCAAACGTCAAGCCGGGTCGCGTCCTCTTCGAGGTCGCCGGCGTCAACGAGGAACTCGCTCGTGAGGCCCTGACCCGTGCCATCCACAAGCTGCCTCTCAAGGCACGCATCATCAAGCGCGAGGAGGGCGACGCGTAATGGCGATCGGCACCAAGACGCTCGCTCCGAGCGAGCTCGACACGTTCGAAGACCAGCGCCTCGTCGAGGAGCTGCGCAAGGCCAAGGAAGAGCTGTTCAACCTGCGCTTCCAGTCGGCCACCGGCCAGCTCGAGAGCCACGGCCGCATCCGTGCGGTCAAGCGCGACATCGCGCGGCTCTACACCGTGATCCGTGAGCGCGAGCTCGGCATCCGTGCCACGCCCGCGCCGCTGGAGACCGCGACGAAGGCGAAGAAGACGAAGGCCAAGAAGGCGGATGCCGCTGACGAGGCCGTGAAGGAAGAGGCCGAGTGATGGCTGAGACCACCGAGAAGAAGGCTCCGGCCAAGAAGGCTCCGGCCAAGAAGGCCGCGGCCCCTCAGGCCGAGGTCAAGGCGCAGGTCGCCGGCCACGAGTCCGCCGCGCACGACGTGCGCGACGAGAACGCCCGTGGCTACCGCAAGGCCCGCCGCGGCTACGTCGTGAGCGACAAGATGGACAAGACGATCGTCGTCGAGGTCGAGGACCGCGTGAAGCACCCCCTCTACGGCAAGGTCATCCGTCGCACGTCCAAGGTCAAGGCGCACGACGAGGGCAACACCGCCGGCATCGGCGACCTCGTCCTCATCAACGAGACCCGTCCGCTGAGCGCGACCAAGCGCTGGCGCCTGGTCGAGATCCTCGAGAAGGCCAAGTAAGCCTCGGCTTTCTTGGAACCCAAGGAGTAACAAGTGATTCAGCAGGAATCCCGCCTGAAGGTCGCCGACAACACCGGCGCCAAGGAGCTGCTCACGATCCGCGTGCTCGGTGGCTCGCACCGCCGGTACGCCGGTCTGGGCGACATCATCGTGGCAACGGTCAAGGATGCGATCCCCGGCGGCAACGTCAAGAAGGGCGACGTGGTCAAGGCCGTCGTCGTCCGCACCAAGAAGGAGACCCGTCGTCCCGACGGCTCGTACATCAAGTTCGACGAGAACGCCGCCGTGATCCTGAAGAGCGACGGGGAGCCCCGCGGCACCCGCATCTTCGGACCGGTCGGTCGTGAGCTTCGTGACAAGAAGTTCATGAAGATCGTCTCGCTCGCACCGGAGGTGATCTGACCCATGGCCAAGATCAAGAAGGGCGACCTGGTTCAGGTCCTCACTGGCAAGAAGCAGGACAAGGGCGGTGACCGCGGCAAGCAGGGCAAGGTCCTCGAGATCCTCGTCGAGCAGAACCGCATCATCGTCGAGGGCGTGAACTTCGTCACCAAGCACAACCGCGTCGGCCAGAGCCAGCGCGGCACCAAGACGGGCGGCATCGAGACGATGGAAGCCCCGATCCACATCTCCAACGTCGCACTCGTCGACCCCTCGACCAAGAAGCCGACCCGTGTCGGCCACCGCGTCGAGGAGCAGACGAAGGACGGCGTGAAGCGCACCGTCCGCGTGCGCTACGCGAAGAAGTCAGGCAAGGACCTCTGAACATGAGCACCACCACTGCCGTGGAGGCTGGCCGGATCCAGCCCCGCCTGAAGCAGAAGTACAACACCGAGATCAAGGCACAGCTGCAGGACGAGTTCGGCTACGCGAACGTCATGCAGATCCCCGGTCTGGTCAAGGTCGTGGTGAACACCGGTGTCGGCGAGGCAGCTCGCGACAGCAAGGTGATCGATGGTGCGGTCGACGACCTCACCAAGATCACCGGTCAGAAGCCGGTCGTCACCAAGGCCCGCAAGTCCATCGCGCAGTTCAAGCTGCGCGAGGGACAGGCCATCGGCGCGCACGTCACCCTCCGCGGTGACCGTGCGTGGGAGTTCGTGGACCGCCTGGTCAACCTCGCCCTGCCCCGCATCCGCGACTTCCGCGGGCTGTCGGCCAAGCAGTTCGACGGCCACGGCAACTACACCTTCGGTCTCCAGGAGCAGTCCGTGTTCCACGAGATCAACCAGGACAAGATCGACCGCGTCCGCGGTTTCGACATCACGGTCGTGACGTCGGCGAAGACGGATGCCGAAGGCCGTGCGCTGCTGCGCCACCTCGGCTTCCCCTTCCGCAACGAGGACGCCCAGGCCTGAGCGTGAAGTCCCGGGGGCCAGCCGGCTCCCGGGGCACTCATAGAAGGTCGCCTGTCGTGTAACGGCAGTCGAAACCTCATGAACAAAGGAATCAAGAAATGACAATGACAGACCCGGTCGCAGACATGCTGACCCGTCTGCGCAACGCGAACTCGGCGCACCACGACTCCGTGTCGCTGCCGAGCTCGAAGCTCAAGACGCACATCGCCGACATCCTCAAGCAGGAGGGCTACATCTCCTCCTGGGAGGTCTCGGACGCCCGTGTCGGCCAGACCCTCACGCTCACGCTGAAGTACGGCCCGAACCGCGAGCGGTCGATCGCCGGCATCAAGCGCGTCTCGAAGCCCGGTCTCCGCGTGTACGCGAAGTCGACCGAGATCCCCCGCGTCCTCGGCGGGCTCGGCGTCGCCATCCTGTCCACCTCCTCCGGTCTTCTCACCGACCGCCAGGCCGAGCAGAAGGGCGTGGGTGGGGAAGTCCTCGCCTACGTGTGGTGATCTGACATGTCGCGTATCGGACGTCTCCCGATCGACATCCCCGCCGGAGTGACCGTTTCGGTCGACGGCCAGGACGTCGCGGTCAAGGGCCCCAAGGGCGAGCTCGCGCTCACCGTGGCGCGCCCCATCGAGGTCAAGGTCGAGGAGGGCCAGGTCATCGTGACCCGTCCCGACGACGAGCGCGCTTCGCGCTCGCTCCACGGCCTGACCCGCACGCTCATCAACAACAACATCATCGGCGTCACCCAGGGCTACACCAAGGGCCTCGAGGTCGTCGGCACGGGTTACCGCGTGGCGCAGAAGGGCAGCTCGATCGAGTTCGCTCTCGGCTTCTCGCACCCCGTCCTCGTCGACCCGCCCGCGGGGATCTCGTTCACGGTCGAAGGCAACAACAAGGTCACCGTGAGCGGCATCGACAAGCAGGCCGTCGGAGAGGCGGCTGCCAACATCCGCAAGATCCGCAAGCCCGAGCCGTACAAGGGCAAGGGTGTGCGGTACGCGGGCGAGGTCGTCCGCCGCAAGGCCGGAAAGGCTGGTAAGTAACCATGGCTGTGAAGTCGAAGACCGACGCCCGCGCGCGTCGTCACGCCCGCCTTCGCAAGAAGGTCGTCGGCACCGAGCAGCGTCCGCGCCTCGTCGTCACCCGTTCGGCCCGCCACGTCTTCGTGCAGGTCGTGGACGACAGCAAGGGCCACACCGTGGCCTCGGCCTCGAGCCTCGAGACCGATCTGCGCACGTTCGACGGTGACAAGACCGCCAAGGCCCGCAAGGTCGGCGAGCTCGTCGCCGAGCGTGCGAAGGCTGCCGGCGTCTCGGACGTCGTGTTCGACCGCGGTGGCAACCGCTACGCGGGCCGTGTCGCGGCGATCGCCGACGGCGCTCGCGAAGGAGGTCTGAACCTGTGAGCGAAACAACCAACAACAACGTGGAGACCGAAGTGACCGAGCAGGCTGCTGCCGCCACCACTGAGGCGCCGGCCGAGCGTGAGCGCGAGCCGCGTCGCGGCGGACGCGAGCGCAACCCCAACCGTGACCGCGGTTCGCGTGACGCCGACAAGAGCCAGTTCCTGGAGCGCGTCGTCACGATCAACCGTGTCTCGAAGGTCGTCAAGGGCGGTCGCCGGTTCAGCTTCACCGCGCTCGTGGTCGTCGGTGACGGCAACGGCGTCGTGGGCGTCGGCTACGGCAAGGCCCGCGAGGTGCCCCTGGCTATCTCGAAGGGTGTCGAAGAGGCCAAGCGCAACTTCTTCCGCGTGCCCCGCGTCGGCTCGACCATCCCGCACCCGGTGCAGGGTGAGGCCGCCGCTGGTGTCGTGCTCCTTCGTCCGGCCGCCGCCGGTACCGGTGTGATCGCCGGTGGCCCGGTGCGCGCCGTGCTCGAGTGCGCCGGCATCCACGACGTCCTGTCGAAGTCGCTCGGCTCCTCGAACACGATCAACATCGTCCACGCGACGGTGGAGGCGCTGAAGCAGCTCGAGGAGCCCCGTGCAGTCGCCGCGCGTCGTGGCCTCGACTTCGATCAGGTCGCCCCCGCCCGTCTCGTCCGTGCCGAGGCCGAGGCCGCGGCTGCTGCGAAGGCAGGTGTCTGATGGCTGCGCGCCTGAAGGTGACCCAGGTCAAGTCCAAGGTGAGCGAGAAGCAGAACCAGCGCGACACGCTGCGTTCGCTCGGTCTGAAGCGGATCGGCGACTCGGTCGTCCGTCCGGACGACGCGCAGACGCGCGGCTACGTCAAGACCGTCGCCCACCTCGTGAAGGTTGAGGAGATCGACTGATGGCTGAGAAGGCCGAGAAGAACGAGGCCGTCGAGGCCGAGGCTGCGAAGAAGGCTGCCCCTAAGAAGGCATCTGACAAGGCCGCCCCGGCTAAGAAGGCTGCTCCCAAGGCTGCCGCCGAGAAGCCGGCCGCCGAGAAGAAGGCGCCCGCGAAGGCCGCCGCCGCCAAGGCCGATAAGGCCGAGGCAGCGGACAAGGCCGAGAAGGCTCCTGCCGCCAAGAAGGCTCCGGCCAAGAAGGCTGCCCCGGAGGCGGATGCCCCGGCAGCGCGTCCGGGTGTCCTCAAGGTGCACCACCTGCGTCCGGTCCCCGGATCCAACACCGCCAAGACCCGCGTGGGTCGCGGTGAGGGCTCGAAGGGCAAGACCGCCGGCCGTGGCACCAAGGGCACGAAGGCCCGCTACCAGGTGAAGGTCGGCTTCGAGGGCGGCCAGATGCCGCTGCACATGCGCACCCCGAAGCTGCGCGGGTTCAAGAACCCGTTCCGCGTCGAGTACCAGGTCGTGAACCTGGACAAGCTGTCGGAGCTGTACCCGTCCGGTGGCGACGTCACCGTCGGCGACCTGGTCGCCAAGGGCGCGGTCCGCAAGAACGAGAAGGTCAAGGTGCTCGGCACCGGCGACATCTCGGTGAAGCTCAACGTGTCGGTCGACAAGGTCTCGGGTTCCGCCGAGCAGAAGATCGTCGCCGCGGGCGGCACCGTCAAGTAGTACGCACAGTGGGGGCCGGAGCTTGCTCCGGCCCCCACTGGGTTACCCTGGACGTCGGCACGTCGCAGTGCGGGCCGGCATCCCATCTGGAGGCATCCTCTTGTTCAGCGCCATCGCGCGGGTCTTCCGCACCCCCGACCTTCGGCGGAAGATCGCATTCACCCTGGCGATCATCGCCCTGTATCGCTTCGGCGCGCACATCCCGGCGCCGTTCGTCGACTTCCCGAACGTGCAGGACTGCCTCCGTCAGTCCGCCGGGACCCAGGGCCTCCTCTCGCTGGTCAACCTGTTCTCGGGCGGCGCACTGCTGCAGCTGTCGATCTTCGCGCTCGGCGTCATGCCGTACATCACGGCGACGATCATCGTCCAGCTGCTGCGCGTGGTCATCCCGCACTTCGAGACCCTCTACAAGGAGGGCCAGTCGGGGCAGGCCAGGCTGACGCAGTACACCCGCTACCTCACGATCGCGCTTGCGCTGCTGCAGTCGACGACCCTCGTGACGGTCGCCCGCAGCGGCCAGCTGTTCGGTGCGACGGGCATCCCCGAGTGCGAGCAGCTTCTCACCAACGACGCGTGGTGGGCGCAGCTCCTCATGATCATCACCATGACCGCCGGCACGGGCCTCATCATGTGGTTCGCCGAGCTCGTCACCGAGCGCGGCATCGGCAACGGCATGTCGCTCCTCATCTTCACCTCGATCGCGGCGGCCTTCCCCGCGTCGATGTGGGCGATCTGGCAGTCGCGCGGTTTCGAGGTCTTCCTCCTCGTCCTCGCGGTCGGAATCGTGGTGGTCGCGCTGGTCGTGTTCGTCGAGCAGTCGCAGCGGCGCATCCCCGTGCAGTACGCCAAGCGCATGGTCGGTCGCCGCACCTACGGCGGCACCAACACCTACATCCCGATCAAGGTCAACATGGCCGGCGTCGTGCCCGTCATCTTCGCCTCGTCGCTGCTCTACATCCCCGCGCTCATCGCGCAGTTCAACGCGCAGCCCGACGCCGACAACCAGATCGCGCCGTGGGTGGCGTGGATCCAGCAGTACTTCACCAACGGCGATCACCCGATCTACATGCTGGTGTACTTCCTGCTCATCGTCGGCTTCACGTACTTCTACGTCGCGATCACGTTCAACCCGGTCGAGGTCGCCGACAACATGAAGAAGTACGGCGGCTTCATCCCCGGCATCCGCGCGGGCCGTCCGACGGCCGAGTACCTCGACTACGTGCTGACCCGCATCACGCTGCCCGGCTCGCTGTACCTGGGCTGCATCGCACTGCTCCCGCTCATCGCCCTGGCCACGGTCGGCGCGAACCAGAACTTCCCGTTCGGCGGCGCCTCGATCCTCATCATCGTCGGTGTGGGCCTCGAGACGGTGAAGCAGATCGACGCGCAGCTTCAGCAGCGCCACTACGAAGGGCTGCTCCGATGACGCGGCTTCTCATCGTCGGACCCCAGGGGTCGGGCAAGGGCACGCAGGGCATCCGCATCGCGCAGGAGTTCGGCATCCCGGCCGTCTCGACCGGAGACGTGTTCCGCGCCGCGGTCGCCGACGGGTCCGACCTGGGCAGCCAGGTGAAGTCGGTCATCGAGGCCGGGGACCTCGTCTCGGACGAGCTGACCAGCGCCGTGGTGCGCGATCGCCTCTCCCAGGCCGACGCCGAGGGCGGGTTCCTGCTGGACGGGTATCCCCGCAACGTGAGCCAGGTCGCCCACCTCGACGAGTTCCTCGAAGGCCGCGGCGAGACCTTGGATGCCGTCATCGAGCTCAGCGTGCCGCGTGAGGAGAGCATCTCCCGCATCTCCCTGCGGGCACAGGAGCAGGGTCGCACCGACGACACCGAAGCGGTGATCGCGAACCGTCTCGCGATCTACGAGCGCGAGACCGCCCCGATCCTCGGCGTGTACCGCACGCGCGGCATCGTCGACGAGATCGACGGCGTCGGCACCCTCGACGAGATCACCGACCGCATCATCGCGGCGCTCGAGGCGCGCGGGCTCATCCGCTCCGCCGCGGCCTGAGCCGTGTCGCTGCGCCGCTCGATCTACAAGTCGCCCGCCCAGCTGCGCGCGATGGTGGAGCCCGGGCTCATCACGGCCGCCGCCCTGGATGCGGTGCGTGGGCTCATCGCGCCGGGTGTCACCACGGGAGAGCTGGATGCCGCGGCATCCGCTGTCATCACCTCCCGCGGCGCGAAGTCGAACTTCCAGATGGTCCGGGGCTACCGCCACACGATCTGCGCGTCGGTGAACGAGCAGGTCGTCCACGGCATCCCCGGCTCGCGGGCTCTCGTCGCGGGTGACATCCTCTCCATCGACGCGGGCGCGGAGTTCAAGGGCTGGAACGGCGACTCCGCGTTCACCGTGGTGCTGGACGATCCCGAGCGGCCCGAGCTCGTCGCCGAGCGCCGGCGACTGTCGGAGGTCACCGAGGGCTCGCTGTGGGCGGGCATCGCGAAGCTCGCCACCGCGCGGCAGCTGGGCGAGGTCGGTGCGGCGATCCAGGAGCACATCGAGGCCAACGCGCCCGAGCCGGGCTACGGGATCCTGCGCGAGTACGTCGGCCACGGCATCGGACGTAAGATGCACGAGTCGCCGTCCGTGTTCAACTATCGCGTGCCCGACCCCGGCCCCGAGGTGCGGCCGGGCCTGGTGCTCGCGATCGAGCCGATGGTCGTGACCGGCGATCAGGCGACGTTCGTCGAGGACGACGGCTGGACGGTGTCGACGCTCGACGGCTCCTCCGGCTCCCATTGGGAACATAGCGTCGCGGTGCACGATGGGGGCATCTGGGTGCTGACCGCGCCCGACGGCGGCGCGGCGGGGCTCGCGCCCTTCGGTGTCACGCCGACCGAGATCGCATAGGAGAACGACATGGCCGAGGGTCCGCGCAAGGTCAACTGGTTCGCCATCTGGGTGAGCGTCGGGGTCGTGGTGGCGCTCGTCGCCGTCGCGATCTTCGTCGTGAACCTCAACAACCAGGCCGTGGACCCCGGGCCCGGCGAGGCGCCGTCCGCGTCCAACATCGACCCCGACACCGGGGCGATCCTGGTGGGCGAGGGGGCGAGCAATCTCGAGACCTACATCGACTTCATGTGCCCTGTCTGCAACCAGTTCGAGCAGATCTACGGTGAGGACATCGCCGCGATGGTCGACGACGGCTCGATCACGCTCGGCATCCACCCGATCTCCATCCTCGACGCTCAGTCGCAGGGGACCGAGTACTCGACCCGCGCGGCGAACGCCATGTACTGCGTCGCGGTGGCGGATGCCGATGCCTCCGTGCCCTTCATGAGCGCCATGTTCGCGAACCAGCCCCAGGAGGGGACGCCGGGATTGACGGATGACGTGATCCTGCAGATCGCCGAATCCGTCGGGGTGACGGGCATCGAGTCGTGCGTGAACGACGGGGTCTATTCCGACTACGTCACGGCGATGACCGAGGAGACCCCGGTACGCCCGGGCGCGGGGGGCATCGGCACGCCGACGGTCCTCCTGAACGGTGAGTTCGTCGAGCTGACGGGCGACCCGGAAGCGGACCTGCGCGCCGCCCTGCCCTAGCCCGCAGAGCGATAGGCTCGCCCCAGGAATGGGGGCGTCATGGGCGCAGGGCAGGTTCGACGCCGGCGCGACGTCGCGGCGCTGATCGTCGCGGGGATCGTCGCGGGTGCAGCGCTGGTCGCGGCGCCATCGGCGGTCGAGCCGGCTGCGGCGGCGATCGGCGAGTGCCCCGACGGTACGATCCCCGGGCCCGGCAACACGAACCCCGTCTGGACCGATCAGCACGTCGCGATCTACGCCGGCGCGGACTTCCAGGTGCGCCAGGCGGCCGCCGAGGCGGAGGGCCTCGTCGTCGTCGGCGGGGATGCCTCCTTCGACAAGAGCGTCGGCGGGCGGTTCAATGTCGGATGGGTCGGCGTCGGCTCGGCCGTCGTCCCGCTGCCGGGCTCGACGATGCTCGCCGTGGGCGGCGATGTGAGCGTCGGGGCGACGACCGTGCTCGACGTCGGCGCCAACGCCTTCGACGGCGGCCAGCTCCTCGGCGGCGACGTCGCCATCGGCGGCCAGTCGATCCCCGACTACGAGCTGTCCGGCGCCAACTACGAACTCAACAACGGCACGCTCACGCAGGGAATGGGCCCGGCGGCGATCGCGCCATGGTCGACGTGGGGATCGGAGATCGCGGCCGAATCCGCGGACTTCGACGCGCTGCCGACGACGGGCACCGTCTCGCTCGGCGCCCTGCTCACGTTCACGGGCGACGGCGCGTCGGCGACGCAGGTGTTCGACATCAGCGCGGGGACCCTGGCCGACAACGCCGCCATCGGCTTCGCCGGCATCCCCGACGGCGCTGCAGTGATCATCAACGTCACCGGCGGCCTGCCGACCTGGGCTCCCAACTACTTCGCCGAAGACGGTGTGCGAGCGGACGATCCGGCATCGCCCCTGTTCGGGGTCGTGGCCGCGCGCACCATGTGGAACTTCGTCGACGCCACCTCGGTGCACATCGCGGGGAGCTCGCAGGTGCTCGGGTCGATCCTGGTGCCGGGTGCGAATCCGGATGCCTCGCAGCCGACGCTGCGGGTGACCGCCAGTACGAACGGCCGGCTGTACACCAACGGCACGATCCTGATGGACGGAGTCGGCAACGAGCACCACAACTACCCGTGGGTCAGTGCGCCGTTCGAGTGCATCCCGGTCATCTCCCCGGAGGAACCCGGCTCGATCACCGTCTCCAAGGTGCTCCCGCCCGAGGACGCGGCGCTCCTGCCCCCGGGCACGACGTTCCACGGGCTGGTGACGTGCGAGGTCGACGGCGGCGCTGAGCTCATCCTCGAGTGGGAGGTCGCCGCCGGCGAGACGACGCAGGTGGACGGACTGCCGGTGGGCGCGTCGTGCGTCATCACCGAGACGGTGGGCCCGACCTATCGCGCCCGGGTGCTGGCGGCCAGCCTGAGCTTCGACCCGACGAGCCTGGCCGCCTGGCAGACCCCGACGTGGACGCTCAACGGCGAGGACGTCGATGCGCCGGTCGACTTCGTCGTGCCCGCGGCATCCGACGAGATCCAGCTCGCGTTCACGGTCACCAACGCGCTCGCCACCGGGTCCTTCACGATCCAGAAGATCATCGACAATCCCGACGAGGTCGAGTTCACCGACGGGTTCACCGGAACCTGGCAGTGCACGACGACGCAGGGCGGCGACGATGTCCTGGACTCCGGCACGTGGGATCTCACCGCGGGCGAGACGACCGCCCCCATCGAGGCGCCGGTCGGAGCCTGGTGCACGATCGCCGAGATCTCGCCCACGGCGCCGCCCGGCGGGGCATGGTCGACCCCGGTCATCGCACCCGGGCAGGTGCAGATCTCGGCGGAATCGGCGCAGACGCCGATCGCCGTGACGGTGACGAACAGCCTGTCCCCGTCGTTCGGCGCGTTCACGATCACCAAGTCCGTCACCGGCGCGCAGGCCCCCGCGGTCTCGTTCGAGGGAACGTGGTCGTGCACCCTCGCCGGTGAGGTCGTCGGCGAAGGCGACTGGGAGCTGATCGCAGGAGGGACCAGCGAGCCCATCGCCGCTCCCGTGGGCGCGACCTGCACGGTCGCCGAGGTCGTCCCGACGGCCGACACCGGCACCTGGGCCGAGCCCGTCGTCTCGCCCGCATCGACCGTCATCACGGCGGGGTCTGCTCAAGCCCCGCTGTCCTTCAGTGTCCTCAACGTCTTCACCGCCGGTCCGATCGGCCCCGTCGACCCGGTCGACCCCGTCGATCCCGGCGGGGGCGGCGGCACGGTCTCGCCGGAGCTGCCGGTCACCGGAGGCGCCATCTCGTGGGGAGCCCTCTGGCTGGGCGGAGCTCTCCTGCTCGCGGGGGCCGCCGCCCTCACCGCCCGGGGCGTGCGTCTGCGTCGTCGGTGAGCCGATCGAGCATCCGCGCCGGTTTGCCGAGGCATCCGATATCACGTATGCTTGATCTTTGGTGCGTTGCGCCTTCATCGGCGTGTCCGAGCACCACAATCCCCATCCAACGCAGACCGACCGGTCTGCAGAAGCAGTGATAGCGAGCGTATGGCGAAGAAAGACGGTGTCATCGAGATCGAGGGCGTCGTGTCCGAGGCCCTGCCCAACGCGATGTTCCGCGTTGAGTTGACCAACGGACACAAGGTGCTCGCCACGATCTCGGGCAAGATGCGGCA
>NZ_JAYRDE010000080.1:0-13538 GCF_041909575.1 Microbacterium sp.
CCCGCGTCGAGCAGGACTCCGAAGTGACCGTGCTCGTCTCGCTCGGCCCGGCCGAGGCGCAGGTCGAGTCGATGATGGGGATGAGCAAGGGCGATGCGACCGCCGTCCTGGCCTCGCATCAGATCGAGGTCAAGGGCGAGGACGTGTTCTACACCGACAGCGGCCCCGACACCACCGTCGGCGTCCTCATCCACCCGCGCGGCGGCGGCGAGGACGTGAAGTGCCTCGAGGGCTGCGCTGTCCGCGAGGGCGACACGGCCACGCTGTGGGTGTCGCTCGGCCCTCTGCCGAATGTGGCCGGGCAGGGAGCGGACGCCGCGCGAAAGACGCTCACCGACGCGCAGCTCCAGGTGGCGGATGCGGTCATCGAGCAGGCGAGCGAAGAGATCGACGCGGGACTCGTGATCGGGACCAGCGAGCGCGAAGGCGGAGGCTGGTGGCGGCCTGGCGATCGCATCTCGCTCATCGTCTCGACCGGCCCCCCGCTGTTCGAGGTGCCCGATGTCGTCGGCCAGACGCGCGACGGCGCGATCGCCACCCTCGAGGAGGCCGGGTTCCAGGTGGACTACAACGCCCTGTTCGATCTGTTTCCCGACGAAGAGACATCCGTGGTGAGCATGGACCCGGCTGCGGGCTCGATGCTCCTCAGAGGCACGCGGATCGCGATCGAGATCACCGTCAGCGGCTGACCCACGGATGCCGCAGCCCCGGCGACACTCGCCGGGCGAGGCATCCGCTCAGCGCTTCTCGAGCTCCTCGGCCACGAGGAAGGCCAGCTCGAGCGACTGCATGTGGTTCAGGCGCGGGTCGCAGAGACTCTCGTAGCGGGTCGCGAGGGTGGCCTCGTCGATCTGCTCGGAGCCTCCCAGGCACTCGGTGACGTCGTCGCCGGTCAGCTCCACGTGGATGCCGCCCGGGAACGTGCCGACAGCGCGGTGCGCCTCGAAGAAGCCGCGCACCTCGTCGACGACGTCGTCGAAGCGGCGCGTCTTGTAGCCGGTGGGCGTCGTGATGCCGTTGCCGTGCATGGGATCGGTCACCCACAGCGGCATCGCTCCGGAGTCCTTCACGGCCTCCAGGAGGGGCGGCAGCGCGTCGCGGATCTTGCCGGCGCCCATGCGCGTGATGAACGTGAGGCGGCCGGGCTCCCGCTCGGGATCGAGCTTGTCGATGAGTGCGAGCGCCGTCTCGGGCGACGTTGTCGGCCCGAGCTTCACGCCGATGGGGTTGCGGATCTTCGAGAAGTAGTCGACGTGCGCGCCGTCGAGCTCCCTGGTCCGCTCGCCGATCCACAGGAAGTGGGCGGAGGTGTTGTACGGGGTGCTGGTGCGCGAGTCGATGCGGGTCATCGGGCGCTCGTAGTCCATGAGCAGGCCCTCGTGGCCGGTGTAGAACTCGACCCGCTTGAGCTCGTCGAAGTCGGCGCCGGCGGCCTCCATGAAGCGGATCGCACGGTCGATCTCGCCCGCCATCCGCTCGTAGGCCTGGTTCGCCGGGTTCTGCGCGAAGCCCTTGTTCCACGAGTGCACCTCGCGCAGGTCGGCGAACCCGCCCTGCGTGAACGCGCGGATGAGGTTGATGGTCGAGGCGGCCGTGTGGTACCCCTTCAGCAGCCGCTGCGGGTCGGCTTGGCGCGATCCCTCGGTGAAGTCGTAGCCGTTGACGATGTCGCCGCGGTACGCGGGCAGCGTCACGTCGCCGCGGGTCTCGCTGTCGCTCGAACGGGGCTTGGCGAACTGGCCCGCCATGCGGCCCATCTTGACCACGGGCATCGACGCGCCGTAGGTCAGCACGACCGCCATCTGCAGCACCGTCTTGATGCGGTTGCGGATCTGCTCGGCGGTGGCTCCCGCGAACGTCTCGGCACAGTCACCGCCCTGGAGCAGGAACGCCTGGCCGGACGCGGCGCGACCGAGGCGCTCGCGCAGATTGTCCACCTCGCCGGCGAACACCAGCGGCGGGAGGGTGGCGATCTCAGCGGATACCGCGGCCACCGCGTCGGCGTCGGGCCACGCGGGCTGCTGCTTGATGGGCAGGGTCCGCCAGTGGTCGAGTCCGTCGAGCTGCTGAAGCATCCTTCGAGTCTATCCGCGGGCACGCGGGCCCCGGACGCGTGTGACAGGCCGTTCAGGCCTTCGTCTTCAGCCGGTCCTTCACGGTCGAGGCGTAGACGTCCTCGTACTCCTGCTCCCCCAGTCGCTGCAGCGCGACCATGATCTCGTCGGTGATCGAGCGCAGGATGTAGCGGTCGCCCTCCATGCCCGAGAAGCGCGAGAAGTCGAGGGGCTCCCCGATGACGACGCCGACGCGCACGACGTTGGGAAGCCGCTGCCCGATCGGCATCATCGTGTCGGTGTCGACCATCACGACCGGCACGACGGGCACGTGCGCCTCGAGCGCCATGCGCGCGATGCCGGTGCGGCCGCGGTACAGCTTGCCGTCGGGGCTGCGGGTGCCCTCGGGGTAGATGCCGAGCAGCTCGCCTCCGCCGAGCACCTGCAGGCCGGTGTTGAGGGATGCCTCGGACGCCTTGCCTCCGGATCTGTCGATCGGCAGCTGCCCGGTGCCTTTGAAGAAGACGCGGGTCGCCCAGCCCCGCAGTCCCTTGCCCGTGAAGTAGTCGCTCTTGGCGAGGAACGCGACGCGCCGGTCGATCATCAGCGGGAGCATCACCGAGTCGATGAACGAGAGGTGGTTGCTGGCGAGGATCGCGCCGCCCTCGGCGGGGATGTTGCGCCGGCCGACGATCCACGGGCGGAAGATCGCCTTGACGATCGGTCCGATCACCACGTACTTCATCAGCCAGTAGAACATCGCTACCCCTCCGCGCTCGCGAGGTCGGCGGCGCCGATGAGGCCCGCGTCGTTGACGAGCTGGGCGATGGCGAAGGCGGCGACGGGCCGATCGCCGTACCCGGGCAGGGAGGTCTCGTACGCGAGGCGGACGGGGGCCAGCAGGTCCTCGCCCAGCTGTGCGACGCCGCCGCCGATCACGAAGAGCTCGGGGTCGAGCACCGCCTGGAAGCCGCCGCCCGCCTCGCCCAGCGCGGTCGCGACGCGGCGCAGCGCCTCTGTGGCTCCCGGGTCGCCGGCGAGCACGAGCCGCGATACTGCGGGCCCGCTGATCGAGCCCTTCTCGACGCGCAGGGCGGCGAGGGCCTGGCCGATCCCGCCCGCGTCGGCGATCGCGTTCGCCTCGCGCTGCAGCGCGCGTCCCGAGGCGTACTGCTCGAGGCATCCGTTCTGCCCGCAGCCGCACGGGAGCCCATCGCGCGTGAAGCGCGTGTGCCCCAGCTCGGCGGCGATCCCGTGCCCGCCGCGGAAGAGCTCGCCGTCGAGCACGATCGCGCCGCCCACGCCGGTGCCCATCGTGAGCATGACCATGTTGTCGACGTCGCGGCCCGCGCCGAAACGGAACTCGGCCCATCCGGCCGCGTTGGCGTCGTTCTCGATCGAGACGGGCACGTCGATCCCGGCCTCGAGCGTGGCCTTGAGCGGCTCGTTGCGCCAGGCGATGTTGGGCGCGTGGATCACGGTCGCCCGATCGCGATCGATGAAGCCGGCGGCGGCCACCCCGACGGCGGCGATCTCGTGACCGGCCGAGAAGTGGCGCGCCATGTCGACGACGGCAGCGGCCAATGCGGTGGTGTCGACGGGAGTGTCGACGCGGAGCTTCTCGATGATGCGGCCGTCGGGGTCGACGACCCCTCCGGCGATCTTCGTTCCGCCGATGTCGATACCGACCTTGAGCACCGCGTTCCTCTCCGGCCGGCGCGCGCGCGACGGCGCCATGCAGTCTAGCGGCGCGGCGCGATCGACACTCCTCATGGTGCGTCACACGCATCCGATTAGACTCGGATGAGATCCACCCGAGATTCATCATCCGGTACCGAAGGAGCTGCCGTGGTCCAATTCGAAGTCCCCGCGATCGTCCCCGCCGATCCCCAGGCGAATGTCGCCGATCTGCTCGTCGAGCGGGTGAAGGCGACGCCGCAGCTGGCGCTGTTCGCCGTCCCCGAGGGCGACGGCTGGCGCGACATCACCGCCGCCGATTTCCAGAAGCAGGTGGTCGCGCTGGCCAAGGGCTTCGTCGCGGCCGGCATCGAGCCGGGCGACAAGGTCGCCTTCATCGCTCGCACCACCTACGACTGGACGCTCGTCGACTTCGCCCTCTTCTATGCCGGTGCGGTCATGGTCCCGGTGTACGAGACGAGCTCGCCGTCCCAGATCCAGTGGATCCTCACCGACTCCGGCGCGATCGCGTGCCTCACCGAGTCGCCCGACCACTCGGCGCGCCTCGACGAGATCCGCGCCGACGTGCCGCTCGTGCGCTCGACCTGGGAGATGCAGCGCGGCGACCTCGACAAGCTCGTCGCCGGCGGCAAGGACGTCACCGACGCCGAGATCGAGCGACGCCGCAAGATCGCCAACGGGGCCGACATCGCCACGCTCATCTACACGTCCGGCTCCACCGGGCGTCCCAAGGGCTGCGTGCTCACGCACAGCAACTTCGTCGAGCTCACGCGGAACTCGGCCAAGGCGCTCGCCGAGGTCGTCGCCAAGCCCGGCGCCTCGACGCTGCTCTTCATCACGACGGCGCACATCTTCGCCCGCTTCATCTCGGTGCTGAACATTCACGCGGGCGTCAAGACCGGCCACCAGCCCGACACCAAGCAGCTGCTGCCCGCGCTGGGCTCCTTCAAGCCGACGTACCTGCTCGCGGTGCCGCGCGTGTTCGAGAAGGTCTACAACTCCGCCGAGCAGAAGGCCGAGGCCGGCGGCAAGGGCAAGATCTTCCGCTCGGCCGCGCACACCGCCGTCGAGCACTCGCGCCTCCTCCAGGAGGGCAAGAAGGTGCCGTTCCTGACCAAGGTGAAGTTCGCGCTGTTCGACCGCCTCGTCTACAGCAAACTGCGCACCGCCATGGGCGGCAACGTCGAGTACGCGGTGTCGGGATCGGCACCCCTCGGCCCGCGGCTCGGCCACTTCTTCCACAGTCTCGGGGTGACGATCCTCGAGGGCTACGGTCTCACCGAGACGACGGCCCCCGCGACGGTCAACCTCGCCACGAAGTCGAAGATCGGCACCGTGGGACCGGTTCTCCCGGGCGTCGGCATCCGTCTCGGCGAGGACGGCGAGATCCAGGTGCGCGGCATCAACGTGTTCAAGGAGTACTGGCGCAACCCCGAGGCCACCGCCGCGACGTTCGACGGCGACTGGTTCAAGACCGGCGACATCGGGTCGTTCGACGAGGAGGGGTTCCTCACCATCACCGGCCGCAAGAAGGAGATCATCGTCACCGCCGGCGGCAAGAACGTCGCACCGGCCGTGCTCGAGGACCCCATCCGGGCGAACCCGATCGTCGGCCAGGTCGTGGTGGTCGGCGATCAGAAGCCGTTCATCTCGGCTCTCGTCACGCTCGACCCGGAGATGCTCCCGACGTGGCTCGCCAACAACGGCCTCGCCGGCGACATGTCGCTGTCGGATGCCGCGAAGAACGAGGCGGTGCGCGCCGAGGTGCAGCGGGCCATCGACCACGCGAACACGTCCGTGTCGCGCGCCGAGTCGATCCGCAAGTTCACCATCCTCGACTCCGAGTGGACCGAGGCCAGCGGCCACCTGACGCCGAAGATGAGCATCAAGCGCAACGTCATCATGGACGACTTCGCCGCCCAGATCGACGAGCTCTACAGCGTCCCGGTCAACACCTCGAACGTGTCGCTCACGTAGCAGAGCGGAGCGGATGCCGGGCCCCGGTCCTCTTCGGAGGGCCGGGGCCCTCGCGGTCTGACGCGGCCGCGGCGCGCAGAACTGCGGCGGCTACTCGACCTGAGTCAGAACCAGTCGGACTCGCGGATCTCCCGCATCGCGACGCGACGCTCCTCCGGCGTCAGGCGGCTGAGGTAGAGCATTCCGTCGAGGTGGTCGGTCTCGTGCTGCAGGGCCTGCGCCATGAGACCCTCGCCCTCGAGCACGACCTCGTTGCCCTCGAGGTCGATCCCGGTGACACGCGCCCACGGGTGCCGCACGGTGTCGTGCCACAGCCCGGGGACGGAGAGGCATCCTTCGCCGATGGCTTCGGGCTCGCCCCCCACTTCGAGCACGGGGTTGAGCACGTAGCCGATCTCGCCGTCGACGTTGTAGCTGAACGCGCGCAGCCCGACCCCGATCTGCGGCGCCGCGACGCCCGCCCGGCCGGGAAGCGCGACCGTGTCGAGCAGGTCGCGGACGAGTGCGCGCACGCCCTCGTCGATGTCGGCCACCGGCGCGCTGGCAGACCGGAGCACGGGGTCGCCGAAGACCCGGATGGAACGTACGGCCATCGTGCGCCTACGCTGCAGGCGCGAGGGCTCGCAGGCCCTCGACGACGGTCGCGGCGAGATCGCGCGCCGCTTCGCGCGTGGCCGGGCTCAGGTCACGGAAGACGATGGCGCTCCCGGCGCCGATGTGCGCGTCATAGGGCATCCGCACGACCGCGCGGACCCGTGTGCGGAAGTGCGCCTCGAGCTCGTCGAGCTGCACGAGGGGGGTGCCGGGCCGGGAGTTGTTGAGCACGACCACCGCGCCGCGCACCTTGTCCGCGTACCCGTTGGTCTCCAGCCAGGTGAGCGTCTCGGATGCCAGGCGCGCCTCGTCGACGCTCAGCCCCGACACGATGACGAGCTGGTCGGCGAGCTCGAGAGTCGCCTCCATCACCGAGTGCACGATGCCGGTCCCGGTGTCGGTGAGCACGATCGAGTAGTAGTGCGCCGCGAGCGACGCGACGTCGCGGTAGTCGGCGTCGTTGAAGGCCTCGGAGACCCGCGGGTCGGAGTCGGAGGCGACCACGTCGAGGCGGGTCTCATCGCGGGCGACGATGTCGGACAGGTCGTTGAACCCGACGACGTCGCCGCGCGCGCGCACGAGGTCTCGCACGGTCTTGCCGCTGGCCCGGGCGATGCGCTCCGCGAGCGTCCCGCGGTCGGGGTTGGCGTCGACGGCGATCACGCGGTCGTCGCGGGCGTCGGCCAGTGCCATGCCGAGCAGCGTGGTGACCGTCGTCTTGCCCACGCCGCCCTTGCGCGACATCACCGGCACGAAGCGCGCGCCGCCGCTGAGCGGGGCGGCGATGCGGCGGTCGAGCTCCTTGCGGGCGCGCGCGCGCTTGCCGTCGCCGAGGTTGATGCGCCGGCCGGAGATGGAGTAGACGAGGTGCTGCCAGTAGCCCTCGGGCTCGCTCCTGGTGACGTGATGGGGATCGAGCAGACGATCGGCGGTGAGCAGGTCGGCGGTCTCGCGGTCCGCCTCGAACTCGCCGAGGCGCTTGGAGGTGAGCGTGACATCCGGGCGGGGGTAGGCGGCGCGCTCGACGGGAGCCGGTGCGGGACGCGTCCGCGCCGTGGCCGGTGCCGCCGCGACGACGCCGTCCGACGCCGGCGGGACGGAGACGGATGCTGCGTCCTCCGCCGTCTCGTCGGTCCGAGCATCCGCCGCCGGCGGGAGGTCCTCGGCGAACTCGTCGACCACGACATCCGCGTCGGCGATGTCCTCGAGTGCGTCCCAGTCCGCGGTGTCGTCCTCGACGGCCCATTCCTCGGCCTCGGCGCTCTCCACGAGCTCGGCCTCGGCGGCGCCGCCGGGGATCTCGACGACGAACGGGACCTCGCCGCCGAGGACGTCGTCGCCCACGAGGTCGTCATCGTCCTCGGTGGAGGGCAGCTCGACGTTCACCTGAGCGGTCGAGCCGCCGAGGATGCCGATCCCGCTGGTGTCGAGGCTGCCCGTGTCGGACAGCACGCCGTGCTCGGATTCGTCGGGCGTGTGGTCGGGGCGATCAGGCGTCACTGCGGCTTGCTCCAAGACAGAGAGGGGGGAATCGGGTCGGTTCCACCCTCCAGGTTACTGGGCAGGGCGGATGACGACCAAAAGGTCTCCGGCGTCGACCTGCTGGGTGGCGTCGATCGCGAGCCGCTCGACGACCCCGTCGACCGGTGCCGTGATGGCCGCCTCCATCTTCATCGCCTCGATCGACGCGACCGGCTGACCCGCGGTCACGGTGTCGCCGACCGCGGCCTTGAGCGTCACCACGCCAGAGAACGGCGCGGCGACCTGACCCGGCTTGGTCGTGTCGGCGCGCTCGGCCTGCTTCACGTCGACCTTGATGCTGCGGTCGCGCACGAAGACGGGGCGGAGCTGGCCGTTGAGGGTCGTCATGACCGTGCGGATGCCCTTCGCGTCGGCCTCGCCGATCGCCTCGAGCCCCACGTAGAGCTGGACGCCGGGGTCGATCTCGGCGATGTGCTCCTCCCCCGGCTTCAGTCCGTACAGGTAGTCGGGGGTGCCCAGCGCCGTCAGGTCGCCGTAGGCCGCGCGGTTCTTCTCGAACTCGCGCGCGGGTGCCGGGAAGAGCAGCCGGTTCAGCGTACGGCGGCGCTCCAGCCCGCTGCCCTCGAGGCCGGCGCGCTCCTCGTCGGTGAGCGGCGGGACGTCGATCGACACCGCGCGGCCGGCGAGCACCTTCGTGCGGAAGGGCTCGGGCCACCCGCCGGGAAGGTCGCCGAGCTCTCCGGCCATGAACCCGACCACGGAGTCCGGGATGTCGTAGTTGTGCGGATTCTGCTCGAAGTCGGCCGGATCGGCGCGGACGGCGACGAGCGCGAGGGCGAGGTCTCCGACGACCTTGGACGAGGGGGTCACCTTGGGGATGCGGCCGAGCAGACGGTCCGCCGCGGCGTACATGTCCTCGATGAGCTCGAAGTCGTCGGCGAGGCCGAGCGCGATGGCCTGCTGGCGCAGATTCGAGAGCTGCCCGCCGGGGATCTCGTGGTGGTAGACGCGGCCGGTCGGCGAGGGAAGCCCGGACTCGAAGGGCCGGTACAGGTGGCGCACCGCCTCCCAGTACGGCTCGAGGTCGCTGACCGCCTGCAGGTCGAGGCCCGTCTCGCGCTCGGTGTGCGCGAGCGCGGCGACGAGCGCCGACAGCGAGGGCTGACTCGTGGTGCCCGACATCGGGGCGGCTGCGGCATCCACCGCGTCCACACCTGCCGCGCTGGCAGCGAGGAGCGTCGCGAGCTGGCCGCCCGCGGTGTCGTGCGTGTGCAGGTGCACCGGCAGGTCGAACCGCTCGCGGAGGGCTGCCACGAGCTTGGCCGCCGCGGCCGGGCGCAGCAGGCCCGCCATGTCCTTGATCGCGAGCACGTGGGCGCCCGCGTCGACGATCTGCTCGGCGAGGCGCAGGTAGTAGTCGAGGGTGTAGAGCTTCTCGGACGGGTCGAGGAGGTCGGACGTGTAGCAGACCGCGACCTCGGCGACGGCCGTGCCGGTGGAGCGGACCGCGTCGATCGCCGGTCGCATCTGCGAGACGTCGTTGAGCGCGTCGAAGATGCGGAAGATGTCGACGCCGGTGGCGGCGGCCTCGCGCACGAAGGCGTCGGTCACCTCGACCGGGCGCGGGGTGTAGCCCACGGTGTTGCGCCCGCGCAGGAGCATCTGGATCGGGATGTTCGGCATCGCGTCGCGCAGCGCGGCCAGGCGCTCCCAGGGGTCCTCCGCGAGGAACCGCAGCGCCACGTCGTAGGTCGCCCCGCCCCAGGCCTCGACAGAGAGGAGCTGCGGCGTCATCCGCGCGACATGCGGCCCGACGCGGACGAGGTCGCGGGTGCGCACCCGCGTGGCGAGCAGCGACTGGTGCGCGTCGCGGAACGTCGTCTCGGTGACCGCGAGCGGAGTCTGCTCGCGCAGTGCGCGCGCGAATCCCTCCGGACCCAGGGCGCGCAGACGCTCGAGCGTGCCGGCGGGCGGCGGCGCAGACAGGTCGATGTCGGGCAGCTTGCTGCCGGGCGACACCGACAGGGGCTTCTCGCCGTAGGGCCGGTTGACCGTGACGTCGGCGAGCCAGTTGAGGAGCTTCGTGGCGCGGTCGCGCGACGGGTTGCTCGTCAGCAGCTGGGGCCGCTCGTCGATGAACGACGTGCTCAGGTCACCCGCCACGAACGCGTCGTCGTCGAGCACCGCGCGCAGGAACGGGATGTTCGTGGCGACGCCGCGGATGCGGAACTCCGCCAGGGCTCGGCGGGCGCGCGTCACGGCCGCCGGGAAGTCGCGGCCGCGGCAGGTGAGCTTGGCGAGCATGGAGTCGAAGTGCGGGCTGATCTGCGAGCCCGCGGCGGTGGTGCCGCCGTCGAGCCGGATTCCCGCGCCGCCCGGGGAGCGGTAGGTGGTGATCCGGCCGGTGTCCGGGCGGAACCCCTGCGACGGGTCCTCGGTCGTGATGCGGCACTGCAGTGCGGCCCCGCGCAGCTGGATCTGGTCCTGCAGCAGGCCGAGTTCGGCGAGGGTCTCCCCCGCGGCGATGCGCATCTGAGACTGCACGAGGTCGACGTCCGTGACCTCCTCGGTCACGGTGTGCTCGACCTGGATGCGCGGGTTCATCTCGATGAACACGACCTCGCCGGCGCGAGGCCCCGCCGTCTCGAGCAGGAACTCGACGGTTCCGGCGTTCTCGTACCCGATCGACCGGGCGAAGGCGACCGCGTAGGCGTGGAGGGCGTCCCGCACGGCGGGGTCGAGGTTGGGCGCCGGCGCGATCTCGATCACCTTCTGGTGGCGACGCTGCACCGAGCAGTCCCGCTCGAAGAGGTGGACGGTCTCGCCCGACTTGTCGGCGAGGATCTGCACCTCGACGTGACGCGGGCGCTGCACGGCCTGCTCGAGGAAGACGCGGGCGTCGCCGAACGCGCTGCCGGCCTCGCGCATCGCCTCCGCCAGGGCGGGTGCGAGCTCGGCGCGCTGCTCCACGCGGCGCATGCCCCGGCCGCCGCCGCCGGCGACCGCCTTCACGAAGATCGGGAAGCCGATGTCGTCGGCCTGCGCCACGAGAACGTCGACGTCGTCGGAGGCCTCGGTCGAGCGCAGGACAGGCACGCCCGCCGCGATCGCGTACTGCTTCGCGGTGACCTTGTTGCCGGCCATCTCGAGCACGGAGGAGGGCGGGCCGATGAAGACGATCCCGTTGGCCGCGGCCTTCTCCGCCAGCTCGGGGTTCTCCGAAAGGAAGCCGTAGCCCGGGTAGATCGCATCGGCGCCGGATGCCAGCGCCACGCGGATGATCTCGTCCACGTCGAGATAGGCACGGACCGGATGCCCCTTCTCGCCGATCTCGTAGGACTCGTCCGCCTTCTGCCGGTGCAGGGAGCCGCGATCCTCGAAGGGGAAGATCGCGACGGTGCGAGCGCCCAGTTCATAGGCGGCGCGGAAGGCTCGGATGGCGATTTCGCCGCGGTTCGCGACGAGGATCTTGTGGAACATTCGACCTCCGGAGGCGGCGGTGCGGGCGGGCCTGAGTGTGCTCTCAGCCTAGGGGACGGTAACGTGGTGAATTGTGCACGTCCTTTCCGTCAGCTCGCTCAAGGGTGGTGTCGGCAAGACGACCGTGACTCTCGGACTCGCTTCCGCGGCATTCGCCCGCGGAGTCCGCACGCTCGTCGTCGACCTCGACCCGCAGTCCGACGTCTCGACAGGCATGGACATCCAGGTGGCCGGCCGCCTGAACGTCGCCGACGTCCTCGCCAACCCCAAGGAGAAGACGGTCCGCCAGGCCATCACCTCCAGCGGATGGGCGAAGGTGCACCCCGGCACGATCGACGTGATGATCGGCAGCCCCTCGGCGATCAACTTCGACGGCCCGCACCCGAGCGTGCGCGATGTCTGGAAGCTCGAGGAGGCGCTCGCGACGATCGAGGCCGACTACGACCTCGTGCTCATCGACTGCGCGCCGTCGCTGAACGCGCTCACGCGCACGGCCTGGGCCGCGAGCGATCGCGTGATCGTCATCACCGAGCCGGGGCTGTTCTCCGTGGCCGCCGCCGATCGCGCGCTGCGCGCCATCGAGGAGATCCGGCGTGGCCTGTCGCCCCGCCTGCAGCCGCTGGGGATCGTCGTCAACCGCGTGCGGCCGCAGTCCATCGAGCACCAGTTCCGCATCAAGGAGCTGCGCGACATGTTCGGCCCCCTGGTGCTCTCGCCGCAGCTCCCCGAGCGCACCTCGCTGCAGCAGGCGCAGGGGGCGGCCAAGCCGCTGCACATCTGGCCGGGCGACTCCGCTCAGGAGCTCGCGGCCGACTTCGACTCGCTGCTGGACCGCGTCATGCGCACCGGGCGCATCCCGGTTCCGGGCGAGGCTCGCGCCTGACGCTCGTCGCCTAGAGGGGTCCGAGGACCCCGCTCCCCCGTCGCGCTTCGAAGATGAGCTGGGTCTCGGTCTTGGTGACGGCCGGATGACTGGTGATGTGCTCCAGGATGAGGTCGCGCAGCCGCTCCGGGCTGGCGACGGCCACGTGCACGTGGAAGTCGTTGTCACCGGCGACGTGCACGACCGACAGTGCGCCGGGAATGCCGGCGAGCCGATCGAACAGCGCGTCGATGTGCGCCCGGCTGTGACTGGCGAGCTGCACCTGGATCACGGCCTGAATCGGACGCCCCACGGCAGCGGGATCCACGCGGGCCGTGATGTCGGTGATGACGCCGGACTCGCGCAGCGCCCGCACCCGGTAGGCGCACGTCGACTCGGCCAGACCGACCCGCGCCGCCAGGGATGCGTTGGTCATGCGCCCGTCCTCGATCAGGGCCGAGAGGATCGCGCGGTCGGCGTGGTCGAGTGCGGACGATTGCGGATTCTTCGGGGGCTGCGGCATCCGTTCCTCCCGGATTGTGGAATCTGCAACTCATGCTCACGGTTTACCGCGACCTGGTCAAGTCGGCTTGCTGATTCCTGCGCGATCATCGACGATCGGTGCATGGCACCGAAGACGCTGCACCCTGACAGCCTTGCCGTCCACGCCGGCCGCGACGACCTCGCCGAGCTCGGCGTGCACGCCCTCCCCCTCGATCTCTCGTCGACCAACCCGCTCCCCGGGATCGACGTCGGCGGTCTTTCGTACGAGGTCCTGGCGACGGGCGGACTCCCGCTCGAGGGCGGCTCGCACGTCTACGCGCGCCTGTGGAACCCGACGGTCGCACGCTTCGAGGAGGCGCTCGCGCGCCTCGAGCACGCCGAGGAGGCGGTCGCATTCTCGTCCGGGATGGCGGCCATGACGGCGGTGCTCCTCGCGATGTCGCACGAGCACGGCAAGCGTCACGTCGTCGCGGTGCGGCCGCTCTACGGAGGCACCGATCACCTGCTGGCGTCGGGACTGCTCGGCGTGGAGGCGACCTATTGCACCCCGGAGGCGGTCGCCGGCGCGATCCGTCCCGACACGGCGCTGGTGATCCTCGAGTCTCCGGCGAATCCGACGCTCGAGCTCGTCGACATCCGCGCGGTGGTCGCGGCCGCAGGCGACGTGCCGGTGCTCGTGGACAACACCTTCGCGACGCCCGTGCTCCAGCATCCGCTCGATCTCGGCGCCGCGATCTCCCTCCACAGCGCCACGAAGTACCTCGGCGGGCACGGCGACGTCGTCGGCGGCGTCGTCGCGTGCGACGCCGCCATCGCCGCCGCGCTGCGTCGCACGCGTGCCATCACCGGCGCGATCATGCACCCGCTCGCGGCGTACCTGCTGCACC
>NZ_JAYRDE010000081.1:0-13353 GCF_041909575.1 Microbacterium sp.
ACGATCCAGTCCGCCGCGTGGATCGTCTCCTCGTCGTGCTCGACGACGATCAGCGTGTTGCCCAGATCGCGCAGCGTGAGGAGCGTCTCGATGAGCCGGCGGTTGTCGCGCTGGTGCAGCCCGATCGAGGGCTCGTCGAGCACGTAGAGCACGCCGGTCAGCCCGGACCCGATCTGCGTGGCCAGGCGGATGCGCTGCGCCTCGCCTCCCGAGAGCGACCCGGCCGATCGGCTCAGATTCAGGTAGGTGAGCCCGACCTGGATGAGGAACTCCAGGCGCACCCGGATCTCGCGCAGCACCTGCGCACCGATCTTGGCCTCGCGCTCGGTCAGCTCCAGGCCGGCGAAGAAGCGCTGCGCGTCGGCGAGGCTCAGGCGCGAGGCATCCGCGATGGAATGGCCGTGAACGAGCACCGCCAGCACCTCGGGCTTCAGGCGGGCGCCGTCGCAGACAGGGCACGGCACCTCGCGGAGGTACTCGGCCCATCGCTGGCGCTGCGTGTCGGTCTCGGCCTGCAGGTACTGGCGCTCGATGTAGGGGACGACGCCCTCGAACCCCGACGAGTAGCGCATCTCGCGCCCGTAGCGGTTCTTCCACTTGACGGTGACCTTGTAGTTCTCGCCGCGCAGCACCGCCTCGCGGACCTCGGTGCGCAGCATCCGCCACGGGGTGTCCAGTGAGAAGTCGAGATCGTTCGCGAGACCCTCGAGCAGCCGCTCGTAGTACTGGAAGAGGCCCTTGCCCTGCGTGGTCCACGGGATGAGGACGCCTTCGCGGATCGAGAGGTCCTCGTCGCCGATCATCAGGTCGACGTCCACCGACATGCGCGTGCCCAGACCCGAGCAGGCGGGACAGGCGCCGAACGGGGCGTTGAACGAGAACGTGCGCGGCTCGATCTCGGTCAGCTGCAGCGGGTGCCCGTTCGGGCACGCCAGCTTCTCGGAGAACGACTGCCAGGCGTCGTCGCCCTCGAGGTCGACGTAGTTGACCTGCACGACGCCGCCGGCGAGCCCGAGCGCCGTCTCGACCGAGTCGGTGACGCGGCTCAGGATGTCGGGAGCCGCCACCAGACGGTCGACGACGACGGCGATGTCGTGCTTGTAGCTCTTCTTGAGCGCGGGCGGCTCGGCCAGCTGGACGAGTTCGCCGTCGACGACGGCGCGCGCGTAGCCCTTGGCCGACAGCTCCTTGAAGAGGTCGACGAACTCGCCCTTCTTCTGCGTCACCACGGGCGCGACGATCTGGTACCGCGTGCGCTCGGGCAGCTCCATCAGCTGATCGGCGATCTGCTGCACGGTCTGCCGCTGGATGACCTCACCGCACTCCGGGCAGTGCGGCACCCCGATGCGCGCCCACAGCAGGCGCATGTAGTCGTGGATCTCGGTGATCGTGCCGACGGTCGAGCGCGGGTTGCGGTTCGTCGACTTCTGGTCGATCGACACCGCGGGGCTCAGTCCCTCGATGAAGTCGACGTCGGGTCGGTCGACCTGGCCGAGGAACTGACGCGCGTACGCGCTCAGCGACTCGACGTAGCGGCGCTGGCCCTCGGCGAAGATCGTGTCGAAGGCGAGGCTGGACTTGCCGGAGCCCGAGAGTCCCGTGAACACGACGAGAGAGTCGCGCGGGATGTCGAGGTCGACGTTCTTGAGGTTGTGGACTCGAGCACCGCGGACACTGAGTTTTCCGCTGGTGTTTCCGGGCACGGCGACAGGAACGATGGGCACCCGACAAGTTTAGGCGGGGCCTCCGACATCGGCTCCGGAGCTGCCCGCTTCTGTGCTTCCTGCCAGGCGGAAGACGACGGATGCCGCGAGGTCGGGCGACCCCGCGGCATCCGCGTCGTTGTGTGCCGTGACCTACTTGACGACGACCGTCACCGTCGCGCTCTCGGACGGCTTCACCGTGGCGCTGCCCTCGTAGACGAGCTTCAGCGGGTGCGAGCCCTTGCCCAGCTTCGGCAGCTTGAGCTTGACGACGCCCTGATCGGCCGCGGTGAGGGTCACCGTGGCGATGACCGTCGCGCCGTCGTAGATCTTGGCGACGCCGGTGACCGGCGTCCCCCACTGCGCGGTGATCGTGCCCATGTACTGGATCACGCCTTTGCCCTTGGAATTGGCCTCCGTCTTGTTGGGTGCTCCCGTCGTGGTGCTGTCGGCCCGGTCGATCGCGAGCGGCACGACCACCGACGTGCCCGTCTTCGCTCCGGTGAGGGTCAGCTCCACGGATCCGCCGAGCGGCACGTCCGTCGGAAGGACGACCGACACGTGCGCCGTGCCGAGGTTGTCGTACGGATCGGTGCCGAGCACGGTCGAGACAGGTGCGGTGCCGAGTACGCGGTCACCCAGCGAGACGACGATCTCGGTGTCCTTGACGTCGGCCGCGGTGGACATCGACCACGACTTGACGTCGAGCTCGACGGTCGCACCCGGGTCGTACGCCGTGGGCGCCGTCGCGGGGAAGGCCACCTCGACGGCGCGCTGCGCGTAGTCGACCGGCAGCGGCGTGGTCTCGGCGAAGGCGTCCATGTAATCCACCATCGCCGCCAGGTCCACCTTGCCGGTGTCGCGCTTGGCCGTGCCGTTGGCGAACTCGCGGAAGTTGTCGCCGCCCGTCGAGAGGAACGAGTTCGCCGTCACGGAGTACGTCGCGGCGAGGTCGATCGGCTCGCCGTTCAGCCACATGCCGGTGATGGTGCCCTCCGGCGCCGTGTACTGCAGGCCCTCTTCGTTCTCGGCGGTGTTCGGGTTGTCGCGCCGGGTCTCGGTGACCGTCGTCTGCGTGTAGGTGTACTCGAACCCGTCGGACACCCCGAGCCGCAGGAACGGCCGGGAGGGCAGGGCGTTGTAGGCGTCGCGCTGCCACTGCTGCTCGAGGAGCGTCTTGATCTGCGCGCCGGTCAGCGACATGTTGACCAGCGTGTTGGCGAAGGACTGCACGTTGGCCGCCTGCTTGTACGTCAACGTGCGCGGGTACGACCCGTCGCCCGGGTCGACGCCCACCATGTCGGCGCGGAGACCGCCGGGGTTCATGAAGGCGATCTCGGCTGCGCCCGACTCGGGCTGCTCGGTCGCCCAGCGCTGCACCTCGGCGACGAGGTTGCCGATCGTCGATTCGCCGCCGCGGTTCTCGTTCGGGAGTCCCGTCGTGGGGTTGATCGTCGCCAGCTGCGCGCGGTTGAACGCACCGGCGATCGTGCCGAGCGGCTCGGCACCGAGGACGTCCGCGGTGTTCTTCGCTTCGAGGACCAGCGCGGCGACCTCCGGGTCAGCGGGGTAGCCCGCGATCGCGAGGAGGTTCTGCGCTTTCGCCGTCACGGCGCCCGCGGCACTGTCGACGGTGAAGAGCAGCTGGTTGAGGCTCGTGCCGTACTGACCGGCCGAGACGACCGGACGCTCGGTGACCGCGCGGCCCTCCGCCGCCCACTGGGCGACGGGGAACGAGCAGTTGTACGCGAGGTGCGTGTGACCGGAGACGATCGCGTCGACGTCGGGCGAGACGGTGTTGACGATGTCCGCCCACTTGCCCGAGTCGCGCATCGTCAAGCAGTTGTTGGACGGGGCGCCCTCGTGGACGAGCATGACGACGAGGTCGGCGCCGTTGGCGACGAGATCGGCCGCCTCGGCGTTGACGGAGTCGACGATCCCCGTGACGTCGATGTCGGCGATGCCGCCCGGGCTCACGAGCGAGGGCAGCTCTTCGGTGACGGCACCGACGAAGCCCACCTGGACTCCCGCCATCTCCTTGATCCACGTGGCGGGGACGGCGTCGTCGCCGGTCGCCTTCACTTTGAGGTTCGCGGCGATGTACTCCCACTGGGCGCCGCCGTACGGGTTCGTCACGGCGTCGTAGGGGGCCATCACCCGGTTGATGAGGTCGTCGTAGCCCTGGTCGAGTTCATGGTTGCCGACGGCCGACACCTCGAGGCCCGCGGCGTTGAGGGCGTCGATCGTGGGCTTGTCGTGCTGGATGAACGACTCGAAGGTGGACGCGCCGATGAGGTCGCCCGCTGCCGCGAACACCGTGTTCGGGTTCGTGCCCCGCAGCTGCTCCACGGCGCCGGCGAGCTTCGCCGCACCGGCCTGCGCGCCCTCGTCGAGGATGCGACCGTGGAAGTCATTGGTCGCAAGGATCTGGATCTGCGTCTCGGCGGCGTTCGCCGCCGGGCTCGCGACGAGCATCCCCGCTCCCAGGGCCATGATCGCGGCGGCGGCGCCGGTCGCGATCCTGCGACGCGACGGAGAGCTGGGGTCGTGGTGTGACCGCATGTGTGTTCCTCTTCTGGACGGATGAACAGCCCCGGAGGCGGGCTCGCTGTCGGGTCCGGACGGGGCTTCAGAGCGAGCCTAGGAAATCGGTGGGTGTCTGCCTAGAGGATGAGAGGAAGTTCATGTATCGGTCAGGCAACGCTCGCGCTGCGTCCGCCTGCGAACGGCATCAGGCCGTCCCGGAGGGCGGCGACGCGCTCGGCATCCAGGCCGGTGATCCGCATGATCTGGCCGGGAACCTCGAGCGCCGAGGCGCGCAGACGCTGCCCTTCCTCGGTGAGCCGGATCTCCAGGACCCGCTCGTCATCGGTCCGGCGCGAGCGGGCCACCCTTCCCTGCGCCTCGAGGCGCTTGACGAGCGGCGAGAGCGTCGCCGGCTCCATCGCGAGTTCGTCGGCGAGCTCCCGCAGCGAGCGCGGCGACTCCTCCCACAGGGCGAGCATCACCAGGTACTGCGGATGCGTGAGCCCGAGCGGCTCGAGCACCGGCCGGTAGACGGACACCACGTTGCGCGCTGCCGTCACCAGTGCGAAGCAGAGCTGATTCTCGAGCTTCAAGAGGTCGTCGGGTTCCACGTCGAGCATCCTACTCTCGCTAACGTTTAGTACACTAATGAATATGGATGATGCTGCTGCCCCCGGTGCCTCACGCTCGCTCCGCGCACGCGTGCGCGACGCCGGCGGCTGGTACGCGTTCCTCAACAGCGCGCTGATCCGGCTGGCGGGTCCCGCGGCCGTCGGCCCCTACGAGACGGCTCCCCCGCCGTCGGCGGCCGAACGCGCCGAGAGTGCGTGTCCGCTGTGCGGCGCGCCGATCTCACACCACACGTTCGATCGCAGCGGACCGAAGCCCCTGATGCACTGCCCGTGAGCAGGCGCCCGCGAGCTACGCGTGGCCTGCGCGCTCCATCGCCCGGAGTTCCTTCTTGAGGTCCTGCACCTCGTCGCGCAGGCGCGCGGCGAGCTCGAACTTCAGTTCGCCCGCCGCGGCCAGCATCTGGTCGCTGAGGTCGGCGATCGTCGCCTCGAGCTGATTGGCCCCTTCGGCCGCGATGCCCTCACGCCGCAGCTGAGGTGTCGGCGACTTGCCCTTGCCGGACTTCAGTCGTGAGTCCTTGCCCTTGCGGGACAGCATCGCGTCGGTGTCGGATGCCTCACGCGCGAGCACCTCGGTGATGTCGGCGATGCGCTTGCGCAGCGGTTGCGGATCGATCCCGTTGGCGGTGTTGTAGGCGACCTGCTTCTCGCGGCGGCGATCGGTCTCCTCGATGGCTTTGCGCATGGAGTCCGTGACGGTGTCGGCGTACATGTGCACCTCGCCGGACACGTTGCGCGCCGCCCGGCCGATCGTCTGGATGAGCGACGTGCCGCTGCGGAGGAACCCCTCCTTGTCGGCGTCGAGGATCGACACGAGCGACACCTCGGGGAGGTCGAGTCCCTCGCGCAGCAGGTTGATGCCGACCAGCACGTCGTACACGCCGGCTCGCAGCTCGCTGAGCAGCTCGACGCGCCGCAGCGTGTCGACGTCGGAGTGCAGGTACCGCACGCGAACCCCGTGCTCGCCGAGGAAGTCGGTGAGCTCTTCGGCCATCTTCTTGGTGAGCGTGGTGACGAGGACCCGCTCGTCGCGCGACGCGCGCAGCCGGATCTCCTCGAGCAGGTCGTCGATCTGACCCTTCGACGGCTTCACGATGATCTGCGGGTCGATCAGACCCGTCGGGCGGATGATCTGCTCGACGACCCCGTCGGCGATGCCCATCTCGTAGCGACCGGGCGTGGCCGAGAGGTAGACGGTCTGGCCGACGCGGTTCTTGAACTCGTCGAACCGCAGCGGGCGGTTGTCGAGGGCGCTGGGAAGCCGGAAGCCGTGCTCGACGAGGGTGCGCTTGCGCGAGGCATCCCCCTCGTACATCGCCCCGATCTGCGGGACGGTGACGTGCGACTCGTCGATCACCATGAGGAAGTCGTCGGGGAAGAAGTCGAGCAGCGTGTGCGGCGGCTCGCCGGGCAGGCGGCCGTCGAGATGCCGTGAGTAGTTCTCGATGCCGGAGCAGAACCCGAGCTGCTGCAGCATCTCGAGGTCGAACGTGGTGCGCATGCGCAGCCGCTGCGCCTCGAGCAGCTTGTTCTGCGACTCGAGCTCCTTCAGGCGCTGCTCGAGCTCGTGCTCGATCGTGCCGATCGCCCGCTGCACGGTCTCGGTGCCCGCCGCGTAGTGCGTCGCCGGGAAGATCGGCACGGAGTCCAGCCGCTGCACCACGTCGCCCGTCAGCGGGTGGAGCATGTAGAGCGCCTCGATCTCGTCGCCGAACATCTCGACGCGGATCGCGTACTCCTCGTAGACCGGGATGATCTCGATCGTGTCGCCGCGCACGCGGAAGTTGCCCCGCGAGAAGTCCACGTCGTTGCGGTTGTACTGCATCGCGATGAACTTGCGGATGAGGGCGTCGCGGTCGTATCGCTCCCCCACCTGGAGCGCGACCATCGCGCGCAGGTACTCCTCGGGCGAGCCCAGTCCGTAGATGCACGACACCGTGCTCACCACGACGACATCGCGCCGCGAGAGCAGCGAGTTGGTCGTGGAGTGCCGCAGACGCTCGACCTCGGCGTTGATCGACGAGTCCTTCTCGATGAAGGTGTCGGTCTGGGGCACGTAGGCCTCGGGCTGGTAGTAGTCGTAGTAGCTGACGAAGTACTCGACCGCGTTGTTCGGCATCAGCTCGCGGAACTCGTTGGCCAGCTGTGCCGCCAGCGTCTTGTTGTGGGCGAGCACGAGCGTCGGCCGCTGCACCGCCTCGACCAGCCAGGCGGTCGTCGCCGACTTGCCGGTGCCGGTGGCGCCGAGCAGGACGACGTCGGTCTCGCCGGCATTGATGCGTGCCGCGAGCTCGGCGATGGCCTGCGGCTGATCGCCGGAGGGCTCGAACTCGCTGATGACCTCGAACGGGCGGACGGAACGGGTGGCTTGCACCCTTCCAGCGTAGGCGGGCCCTCCGACACCGGGCCGGGCGTTCGCGCCGGGCGGACCCGTGAGCGGTGCTGCCGTCGGTCTCAGAGCCCGCCGCCGGCGTCGCCGCCGCCGAAGCCCCCACCGTCGAAGCCGCCGCCGAAGCCACCGCCGTCGTACCCGCCGCCGCCGTCGTACCCGCCCCCGCCGCCGAAGCCGCCTGCGGAGCCGGAGTCGTAGGTGTCGCCCACCCAGGCGGGCTCGGATCCGATGATCATCGACCCCGCGCCCGCCGACCAGTACGACATGACCGCCGCCGAGAGCAGGAAGTTCTGCGACACGGCGACCGCGACCCCGCTGCTCAGAAGGAGGCCTCGGGAGTCCACGGCGTCGCGCGGATCGGCCTGACCGGTCACGGTGGTCCTGGTCGCAGCATCCGTCCCGGCGGCCCGCTGCGCGCGCCGCTCCTCGGCGCGCCGCACCAGCTTCGCCAGGACGGTCGGGTCATCGGATGCCGCGTCCCGCTCTGACTCGGACATGAACGGGCGCAGCTGCTCGAACATCTCGCGCCGCTGCTCGGGCGGGAGGTCGCGGAACGCCGTGGCGTGCGCCCGCTCGATGACGGACGCCGGAAGCGTGTTCAGCAGATAGACGTAGCGGCCGATGCGCTCCTCGTCGGTGAGCGCGGCGACCCGCCGCTTGCGACGGAATCCCGAGAACATGCCCATGCCGCACCTCCTGTTCGCGCCAGGCTACCCGCGCGAGGCACGCGCGACTAGCCGCGCGCGGCGATGAGTCCCGGAAGCGCGGACCACAGCTCGTCGACCTGCCGCAGCGTGTCATCGAGCGCGCCGGCCGTGTCGATCACGACGTCGGCGACGGCGAGGCGCGCCTCGTCCGACACCTGCGAGGCGAGGCGGGCCGCGGCATCCGCGTCGCTCATCCCGCGCAGCTCGACCAGGCGACGGCGTCGGACGGCCTCGGGAGCGTGGGCGACCACGATGAGCTCCCACGGGTCGTCGGACCTCGCCTCGACCAGCAGCGGCACGTCGTACACGACGACCGCGTCGCGGTCCGCCGCGAAGGCATCGCCGAACCGGCGCGCCGACTCCGCGCGCACGGCGGGGTGCACGATCGCGTTCAGGCGCGCCACCGCGTCCGGGTCGCCGAAGGCGCGGGCGCCGAGCGCCGCACGGTCGAGCGATCCGTCGGCGCGCAGCACGTCCGCGCCGAACGCGTCGGCGAGGTCGGAGAGCACCGGGGAGCCCGGCTGCTGCACGTCACGGACGATCTGGTCGGCATCGACCACGACGGCGCCGTGCTCGGCCAGCCGGCGGGCGATCGTTGACTTGCCGGAGGCGATACCGCCGGTGAGCGCGACGAGAGGCATGCATCGAGGATGCCACGGGCCAGCCGCGGCGTGCGCGCAACCCTTGGGCGCTCCTGAGGTCGCACTGAGGGTGGGCTGAGTTCGCCGGGCTACGGTCGGATCAACCCGAACGATTCGGGTCCGAAGCTTGGGGCTTCTGGGGAGGTGGGGCCGTGAACGGACGTGACAGTGTGACGTCCCTCGCGACCCGGTCTCCCTCGGCCCGATCCGCCATCAGGCGCAGCGGACGGATCCGGATCCGGTGCGGAGGGGCGGCGGCCGTGGGGGCGGTCGCCGCCTCGTCCCGCACCACAGGGGCGCGTACTGCGCGGCGTGAGGGGGTTCACGTCGCGGGGTGCGAGGCCTCTCGCCCTGGTGGGACCTGCAGCCCGGATCGACCCGATCCGGACCGCGGTCCCACCGGGGCCGCCCTCCGTCTGCGGCGGTCCCCTTCAGGGGACACGCCGTGACGGACACACCGACACGCCTCTTCCAGACCGCGTTCTGGGATATCATGACCGACGTCCAGGAGCCGGCGGTCGTCTCCCCGGCACCGGAAGGCGAATCGGTGGAAGAAGCTCGCGTTGCGGTCGTGATCGAGGATGAGGAAGACATCCGATCCCTCCTGACTGCGGTGCTCGCGCAGGCCGGATTCGAGGTGCACGGCGCGCCCGACGGCTATGTCGGACTCGAGCTCGTCCGCGAGCATCAGCCGCTCGTGACCACGCTCGATGTGAACATGCCCGGCATGGACGGCTTCGAGACCGCCAAGCGGATCCGCTCGATCAGCGCCACCTACATCGTGATGCTCAGCGCGCGCACCGAGGAGATCGACGCCCTGCAAGGGCTCGAGGCCGGCGCCGACGACTACGTCGCCAAGCCGTTCCGGCCGCGTGAGCTGCGCGCGCGCATCGACGCGATGCTGCGGCGTCCCCGGCACCACATGACCGCGGCACCGCCCGCCGAGCCGGTCGAGCCCGCCGGGGAATGGCTCGAGCACCAGGGACTCCGGCTCAATGCCGACACCCGGATCGTCACCGTCGACGGCGCGGACCTCGAGCTCACCCGCAGCGAGTTCGACATCCTCGCCGACCTGCTCGCTGCCGGCCGGCGCGTGCGCGGGAAGTCCGATCTCGCCCTCATGCTGCGCGGCGAGCACTTCACCGGTGCGGAGTTCGTGAGCGACAGCGATGCGCGCGCCATCGAGGTGCACGTGGCCAACCTGCGCCGCAAGCTCGGCGAGTCTCCCACCAACCCGCGCTGGATCGAGACCGTGCGCGGAGTGGGCTACCGGCTCACCGCCCCCTGACGTCGCCCCGCCGGGTCGAGGGCGCTAGCCCGTCTCGCCCACGAGCACGGATGTCTCGATGCTGTCGGCGGCTCGGATCGCGGTGTCACGCGCGACGCGCTGCAATGCCTGTGCGTGGTATCCCACCGCGTCGCTGAGCGCGATCCCCACGCCGACGACCGGGATGACGCCGCCGCCCACCTTGCCGAGGTCGTCGAACAGGCCGCGGTAGATCACGCCCGCCTGCCTCCGCGCCTCGCTCGGCGAGTCGACGAGCACGCCCACGCACAGCCCCGTCGGCCCGTCCTCGGCGACGAGGGCGTTGGACGGCGCGTGCCGGCGCACGCCCGTGCGCCACGTCTCGGTCACCGCGCGCGCGACCTCGCTGCCGAACGCGGTCGAGATCTGATCGAGATCCTCCACCCGCACGGCGATCACGCCGACGAGCTCCTGCCTCACCGAGGCCCGTTCGCACAGCCCGGTGAGGGCCTCGTCGAAGAGCTCGTGGTCGAGCACGCCGTCCCGGACCGCTGCCTGCCCTGTCCGGCGCCGGTAGCCCCGCATCGGCGCACGGGAGGCGCGCAGCACCGACGTGACGACGACCGCGACGATCGTGAGGACGACGGTCACGAAGCTCGTCGGGATGGTGCCGAACGCGCTCTCGAAGAGAGCCGAGTCGGGCCCGGAGGTGAGGAAGGTGGTGGTGCGCGACACGTAGAACAGCGACTGGAATCCGAGCACGGCGGCGAGCACCCACGCCGTGCGGGATTCGCGCAGCGCACCGCGAAGGCACTCCACCGCCCCGGCACCGGCGAAGACGATGAGCGCGAAGAACATCCACAGCGCCCCCGCCCAGTCGCCCCCGTCCTCCCCTGCCACCACGACGGAGAGTCCGGCCGCGAGCACGCCGAGGGCCACGAGCGCCGAGGCCCAGTCCATGCGCCGGTGGTTGAAGCGGCGACAGCCGAGCCACATGCAGCCGGTGCCGGCGACGAACGCGGCGTTGCCGACGGCCACGGCCCACCACGCCGCGTCGGCCTGCGACCACATCGTGTAGGCGAGGGTCGTCAGCATCGCGGCGAGGAAGCCCAGCGCCCAGATGCGTCCCGCTCCCTCGTCGCGACGCAGCAGCGTCTCGACGATGAACAGCGTGCCGCTCGTGTTGACGACGAGCGCCGTCATCACGAGCACGCTGGTGAGTTCGAGTGTCATGGCGTGGTCCCTCCCGGGCCGGTCGCGGGGAGCTTGACGATGAACGTGGACCCGACGCCGGGTGAGCTGTGCAGCCCCAGCTCGCCACCATGGGCCCGCACGATGTCGCGCGTGATCGCGAGGCCCAGGCCGGTGCCGGTGCGACGCTCGGCGCCGGCTTTGTAGTACCGCTGGAACAGGCGCGAGCGGTCGGCCTCGCTGATCCCGATGCCGGTGTCGCGCACGAGAATCCACGTCGACACGCCGTCGGTGGTGGTGCCGAGGAACACGGTGCCGCCGTCCTTGTTGTAGGCGATCGCGTTGGAGACGAGGTTGTCGACGACCTGGCGCAGCCGCATCGGGTCGGCCCACACCCCGGCCTCCTCGAGGCCGGTCATGTCGATCGTGACGGCACGGGATGCCGCACGCGGCAGCAGCGCCTCCCCCGAGGCGCGCACGATGTCGCGGGCGTCGAGCTCCTGCGCGGTCATGGTCGCCTCGATCGACGACGAGGAGGAACTGGATGCCGCGAGGATGTCGGCGACGATGCGCAGCAGGCGCTCGGCATTGCGCTCGGCGATGTCGAGGTTCGCGCGGACGTGGTCGGGGATGTCCGGCTCCTCGATCGCGAGGTCGAGGTAGCCCAGGATCGAGGTGAGCGGCGTGCGCAGCTCGTGCGACACCGACGCGACGAGCTCGTCCCGCGCTCGGAGCGCCTCGAGCTCGGACGTGACGTCGCGGGAGACGACGACCGCCCCGCCGTCGCCCCCGTCCGGGTCGATCAGGCGGCGCGCGGTGATGCTCAGCGCCTTGCGCGGCCCCGGCTCCTCGCCGAACCAGATCACATGCCCGTCGAACGCCTCGCCGCGCAGCGCGCGCTCCACGGGCAGCTCATCGGAGGGCAGCCGCGTGACGCCGTCGTCGCGGAACGCCGGCGCCTGCTCCCCGTCGTCGGACCCCATCGCCTGCTGGAGACGTCCGTGCGCCTCGTTCGTGACGGCGACACGGCCGTCGCCGTCGATGCGGACCACTCCGAAGTCGACGGCGTCGAGCACCTCGGTGACGACCTGCTCCTGGCGTCGCGAGCTCTCCAGCACGCGGCGGAGGAGCTGCGCCTGCTTGGCCAGGAGGGTTCGCTGCGCGTCGGACCGGCGAGCGGTGAGATGGCTCGTCGCCGCGACCGCGAAGAGCACGAGCGGCAGCAGGAACGTCGTGTAGGTCACCTGCTGGGCGCTCACGAGCGCGAGCACCGTCGTGATGCCCGCGACCGTGACGATCACCGCGAACATGCCGAGCAGGCCGAAGCCCGCGGCGAGCCACATCACCGGGAAGATCCAGAGCAGGCCCATCGCGGTGCGGGGCGCCGCCAGCTGCATGAGCGTGATCGCGACGATGTCGATCGCCGGGACGACCGCCACCCATCCGTACGGCAGCCGGTTCCAGGGGACCACCAGCGTCGCGCCCGTGAGCACGATGATGATCACGACACCGGCGAAGAACAGCACCGGGTCCCCCGGGAAGGGCCCGACGGCCACGAGCGCGCCGAGCGCGAAGACGACGGAGGCGAGCAGCAGCTGGTTCAGCGTGGCGGTGCGGCCTCGCGTGCGATCTGCGAAATCCTGCCGAAGCCACCCGGCGCGCGGGCGAGCGGTGCGCGCTTCGGACGGACGCCGGGCGCGACGCTGTTCACCGTTCGGCGCGCCGACCATACGGTGAAACTAACGGATGCCGTGCCCTCCGTGTGCGGGGCTCGCAGATCAGAACCCGAAGTCGCCGCCGAAGTCGCCCCCGAAGCCGCCGAAGTCCGCCCCCGCGTCCGCGCCACCCGTGTCGCCGCCCCATCCCGACCCCGAGTCGCCCCAGCCGTCGCCGCTCGCGGCATCGCCGCCGGCGTCGCCGGAATCCGCGGATTCGTCGGCCGAGGCATCCGCCGACCCGTCGCCGTCACCCTCGCCGCCCGCCATCGACGGCGCGAGGAACGCACTCACCAGCGCCGAGCCGATCACGTAGCCGACCACGGTGCCGAGGATCGAGGAGCCGAGCATCGACCCGAACGACGGCCCGCCCTGGCGCTGCGGGCCGAGCGTGCGCTCCATGAAGCCCGGCTGCGTGTACTCGGCACGCGTCGCCGCGCGCGCCAGCGCCTGCGGATCGGCCGACCGCGGTCGCTCGTACTCGGGGAGGCCGGCGGAGAGATCGGCCAGAACCTGCTGGCGCTGCGCATCGGTGAGCTTCGCGAACGCCTCGGCGTGGACCTGCTCGATCGTCTCGGGCGGTGCGGAGTCCTTCAGCAG
>NZ_JAYRDE010000082.1:0-13328 GCF_041909575.1 Microbacterium sp.
GGCCGGGCACGCGCTCCATCTGAAAGTCCGCGGCCGTGACCGGCTGGCCGGCGACCCGCTGGATGCGCGCGGCGAGCGCCTCCCGCAGGCCCGTCGCCGGCAGGCCGTCGTTAGCCTCCGGACCCTGCCCGGCGAGCTCGCCGGCGAACGTCGCGGCCCAGTCCGCAGCGGGCACGACGTGACGGCGGATCGCCTTGGGCAGGGAGCGCAGCAGGGCCGTGATGAGCTCGTCCCGCATTCCGGGCACCTGCCAGTCGAACCCGTCGGGGCGCAGCTGGGCGAGGAGCGCCAGCGGAACGACGGCCGTCACCCCGTCGTCGGGTGCCCCGGGCTCGAACCGGTAGGCGAGCGAGAGCACCTGGTCGCCCTGCTGCCATCGCGCGGGGAAGTCGCGCTCGTCGCCGCGCGAGGCCTCGTCGACGAGGTCGGACTCGGTCATGTCGAGCAGGCGCGGGGTGCGCTGCGACGCATCGCGCCACCACGCCTCGAAGGAGCGCACGTCGTACACGTCGGCGGGGATGCGGGCGTCGTAGAAGCGGTAGACGGCCTCGTCGCCGACGAGGATGTCGCGCCGGCGCTCGCGCTCCTCGATCTTCTCGAGGCGGCGGCGCAGCTCGAGGTTGCGCCGATCGAACGCCGTCAGCCGCTTGTCGAGGGTCGAGGCATCCCATTCGCCCTCGACGAGGGCGTGCCGCAGGAACAGCTCACGCGCCAGCGGTCGGTCGAAGCGTGCGAGCTGCACGCGGCGCCGCGGCACGATCTCGACGCCGAACAGCGTGACCTTCTCGTAGGCGGATGCCGCGCCCGCGGCCTTGGACCAGTGCGGCTCGCTGAGCCGCCGCTTGGCGAGGTCGCCTGCGAGCGGCTCGGCCCATTCCGGGTCGATCGCCGCGACCGTGCGGGCGAAGAGGCGGGATGTCTCGACAACCTCGGCGGCCATCACCGCCGTGGGGCGCTTCTTGCGGAGGGCCGATCCGGGGAAGATCGCGAACCTCGTGCCCCGGGCGCCGAGGTACTCGGCGGAGCGGCGATCCGCCGAGCGGTCGGGCTTCGCACCGCGCCCGGTGGTCTTGGCGGGGGCGCGGTCGTCGAGGATGCCGATCTGGGAGAGCAGCCCCGAGAGGATCGCGCGGTGGATGTCGTCGGGGTCGGCGGTGGCCTCGGCGCTCTTGCGGGGGGCTCCGAGCTGCGCGCTGAGCTGACGGTGGACGTCGGACCATTCGCGCACGCGCACGTAGTTGAGGTACTCCTGCCGGCACAGGCGCCGGAAGGCGCTCGAGCCGAGCTCGGCCTGCTTCTCGCGAAGGTGGTTCCACAGGTTGAGAAGGCCGAGGAAGTCGCTCGTCGGGTCGGCGAAGCGCGCGTGGAAGCGGTCCGCCTCCTCGCGGCGGTCCTCCGGCCGTTCGCGGACGTCCTGGATCGAGAGGCCGGCGACGATCGAGAGCACGTCGGGCAGCACACCCGTGCGCCGGGCCTCGATGAGCATGCGCGCGAAGCGCGGGTCGATGGGGAGGCGCGCGATCTCGCGGCCGAGGTCGGTGAGCGAGGGCGCGCCGTCGCGGCCGGGGGTGCGCACGGCGCCGAGTTCCACGAGCAGGTCGAGGGCGGCCCTCACCCCTCGCGCGTCGGGCGGCGTGAGGAAGGGGAACGAGGCGATGTCGCCGAATCCGAGGGAGAGCATCTGGAGGATGACCGATGCCAGGCTCGTGCGGAGGATCTCCGGCTCGGTGAACTCGTCTCGGCTCGTGAAGTCGTCTTCGGCGTAGAGCCGGATCGCGACGCCGGGGCTGGTGCGCCCCGCGCGGCCCGATCGCTGCTGGGCCGACGCCTGCGAGATCGCCTCGATGGGCAGCTGCTGGATCTTGGTGCGATTGCTGTAGCGGGAGATGCGGGCGGTGCCGGTGTCGACGACGTAGCGGATGCCGGGAACCGTCAGGCTCGTCTCCGCGACGTTCGTCGCGAGGATCACGCGCCGCCGCACGCCGGCGATGGCCGAGCGCTCGAACACGCGGTGCTGCTCGGCGGAGCTGAGCCGCCCGTACAACGGCAGCACCTCGGTGGGGGCGGCGTCCTTCGCGTACATGCCGCGCACGGCATCCATCGCGTCGCGGATCTCCGCCTCGCCGGGAAGGAAGACGAGCACGTCGCCCGCGGGCTCGCGGTCGAGCTCCCGCAGGGCTGCCGTGATGCCGTCGACGTCGTCGGCGTCGTTGCGGTCGGAGCCCTTCGCGGGCGGTGCCGGCGGGCGGTAGCGCACCTCGACGGGATAGGTGCGGCCCGAGACTTCGATGATCGGCGCCGGGGTGCCGTCGGGACGTGCGAAGTGCTTCGCGAAGCTCTCCGGGTCGATGGTCGCACTGGTGATCACGACCTTCAGGTCGGGACGCTGGGGAAGGATGCGGGTGAGATAGCCGATGAGGAAGTCGACGTTGAGCGAGCGCTCGTGGGCTTCGTCGACGATGATCGTGTCGTAGCGGCGCAGCAGCCGGTCGCGGTGGATCTCGTTGAGCAGGATGCCGTCGGTCATGAGCGCGACGCGCGTGTCGTCGCTCACCTTGTCGGTGAAGCGCACCTTGTAGCCGACCGTGGAGCCGAGAGGGACCTGCAGCTCCTCCGCGATGCGTTCGGCGATCGTGCGCGCCGCGATGCGACGGGGCTGCGTGTGCGCGATGCGCGTGCGTCCGAGCTCGAGACAGATCTTCGGCAGCTGCGTGGTCTTGCCCGAGCCGGTCGCGCCGGCGACGATGACCACCTGATGGTCGCGGATCGCACGGGCGATCTCGTCCCTCGCGGCGCTGACGGGCAGCTCCGGGGGATAGGCGATCACGGGTTCAGGCGCGGGCATAGCCTTCGATCGTATCGCGGTCGTAGCCGGGGCTGGCCGCCGGCCGCCGGCGTCGATGTGGACGGCGCAGCATCCTCGCATTCGAGTATGTGAGTTCATGCTCACACGACCCCACGTGAGTTCGTGCTCACATACCTCGACCGCGGCGCCGTCGTCGACTGCATGTGAGTTCGTGCTCACAGGGCCCCATGTGAGTTTCCGCTCACATCCCTCGACGGACGGGGCGCTGCAGACCTTATGTGAGTTCGCGGTCACATAGTCCGGCGTCCCCGTGGCCGCCTGTCTGTCCGCCCCGAACGTATGTGAGCACGAACTCACATACGAAAAACACTGGACGCTGCAGCCGAGCCGAGCCGAGCCGAGCCGAGCCGAGACCCGCACCGCGAGCCGCGCATGCGCTCCTCCACCAGCCGCGGATCGAACGCGCCATCCACAGACTGCCGACACCGGAGCCTGCCCCGGCCCCACGCGAACTACCGTCGCCCCATGCATCCGTTCGCAGCGCTCGCCGAACCCGTCCGGCGGCGGATCGTGGAGATCCTCGCGAGCGGCGAACACACGGCCGGCGAACTGGCGCACATCGCGGGGTCGGAGTTCCACATCACCCGCACAGCCGTCTCCAAGCACCTCCGCGTGCTGCGCGACGCGCAGCTCGTCGACGTCCGCCCGGAGCTGCAGTGGCGCTGGTACTGGCTGACGACCGCCGGGTTCGAATCCGTCCAGCACGCGGCCGACGAGCTGCACGAGAAGTGGATCCGTCGCGTCGGCTGGGACTCCGAGAACCACCGCGACCACGACCCCCTCCTCGCACCTCCGACCTATGCCGTGCCGTTCAAGGGGCCCGGGCGGGGCTACCGCCGCGGAATGCGCGGCCGACAGACTGCGCCCCCGCCCCGGGCGAGCGAGCCCGACCTCGGGCTCTATCCGGTCTACCCCGTCCCCGAAGCTCCTAGGCTGGAACGCATGGCAAGCATCCCCACCGTGAAGCTCAACGACGGCTACGACATCCCCCAGCTCGGCTACGGCGTGTTCAAGGTGCCGCCGGCAGACACCGAGCGCGCTGTCAGCGAGGCGCTCGAAGTCGGCTACCGCCACATCGACACCGCCGCCATCTACGGCAACGAGGAAGGCGTCGGCGCAGCCATCGCCGCCAGCGGGCTGTCTCGCGAGGAGCTCTTCATCACCACGAAGCTCTGGAACGACCGTCACGACGGCGACGAGCCCCACGCCGCGATCGCCGAGAGCCTCGACCGCCTCGGCCTCTCGGCCGTCGACCTCTACCTGGTGCATTGGCCCACTCCCGCGCACGACAACTACGTCCACGCGTGGGCGAAGCTCGTCGAGCTGCGCGACGCGGGCCTCACCCGCAGCATCGGCGTCTCGAACCACCTCGTGCCGCACCTCGAGCGGATCGTCGCGGCGACGGGCGTCACTCCCGCCGTCAATCAGATCGAGCTCCACCCGGCGTACCAGCAGCGCGACATCACCGACTGGGCAGCCGCGCACGACGTGCGCATCGAGTCGTGGGGGCCTCTCGGCCAGGGCAAGTACGACCTCTTCGGGGCGCCGGCCGTCGCCGACGCGGCGAGGGCCCACGGCAAGACGCCCGCGCAGGCCGTGCTCCGCTGGCACCTGCAGAAGGGGTTCATCGTCTTCCCCAAGTCGGTCCGCCGCGAGCGGCTCGAGGAGAACCTCGACGTCTTCGACTTCGAGCTGACCGCCGACGAGATCGCCGCGATCGACGCCATGGATCAGCCGAACGGAAGCGGGCGCGTCAGCGCCCACCCCGACGAGGTGAACTGACCCGGCCATGAACCGTCGCCTCACGGAGGCCGCGAGCCCGTACCTCCGCTCCCACGCGGGCAATCCGGTCCCGTGGTTCCCGTGGGGCGACGCGGCCTTCGCCGAGGCGCGCGCCCGGGACGTCCCCGTCCTGGTCTCGATCGGCTACTCCACGTGCCACTGGTGCCACGTCATGGCACGCGAGTCGTTCGAGGACCCTGCGACGGCCGCCGATCTCGCCGACGGCTTCGTCTCGATCAAGGTCGACCGCGAGGAGCATCCGGAGGTCGACGCCGCCTACATGGCCGCCGCCACGGCGTTCACCGCCAACCTCGGCTGGCCGCTCACCGTGTTCGTGACGCCCGAGGGACGTCCGTTCTACGCGGGCACCTATTTCCCGCCGCAGCCGCGCGGCGGCCTGCCCGCATTCCGCCAGGTGCTCGCCGCCGTGCGCGAGGCGTGGGAGGAGCGCCGCGAACAGATCGACGGCACCGCCACCGCGGTGGTCGAGGCGCTCGCCGACGTCCGCGCGCAGGTCGGCGACGAGGCATCCGCGCCGCCCGCACCCGACGACCTCGCGGCGGCGGCGCACGCGCTCGCCGCACGCGAAGACCCCGAGCACGGCGGGTTCGGGGTCGCAGACGCACCGAAGTTCCCGGTCGCGACCGCCCTGCGATTCCTGCAGACCCGCCTCGTGCGCGAACGGGCGCCCGCCGCAGCCGCCGTCGCCGACCGCGCCCTGGCAGCGATGGCAGCGTCACCCTTGCGCGACCCCGTCGAGAGCGGCTTCTTCCGCTACGCCACCCGCCGGGACTGGTCAGTGCCGCACTACGAGCGCATGCTGACCGACAACGCGCAGCTGCTCGACGTCGCCCTCGCCGCAGGAGACGAGACGACCGCGCGAGGAGTCGCCCGGTTCCTTCTCGACGTGCTGCAGCAGCCCTCCGGTGGGTTCGGCGCCGCGCAGGACTCCGAGTCCTGGATCGACGGCGCCCGCAGCGAGGGCGGCTACTACGAACGGGATGCCGCTGCCCGCGCAGCCCTCGAACGCCCCGCCGTCGACGGCAAGGTCGTCACCGGGTGGAACGGCCTCGCGATCGGCGCCCTCGCCCGCGCGGGCGCCCGGCTCGACGAGCCCGCCTGGATCGACGCGGCGCGCTGGGCCGCCGACGCGGTGCTCGAATCGAACGTGGCGGTGGACGGACGCCTCATCCGCGCCTCGCTCGACGAGATCGCCTCACGAGCGACCGCGACGCTCGCCGACTACGGGCAGCTCGCCGCGGGCCTGCTCGCCCTCGCCGCCGCGACCGGCGAGCCCGCCTATGCCGTTCGGGCCCGCGAGCTCGTCGACACGTGCGTGGGCGCGGACGGCGGGGTCGCCGTCCCCGGCGGGGGAGATCCGGTGCTCGCCGAGCAGGGGATCGCCGCGCCGGATGCCTCGTCCGACGGCGACGAGCCCTCCGGCAGCGCGGCACTGGCCGAGGCGTCCGCGGCGCTGTGGATGCTGGGCGCCGGTGCGGATTACCGCGCCCTCGCCGAACGGGTCGTCGCCCAGGGCGGTGCGACCGCCGTCGCACAGCCGCTCGCGCACGGCGCTCTGCTGCGTGTGGCGGCCTCCCTCGCCGACCCGCCCCGACAGGTGGTCGTCGTGACCGAGGAGGAGCGGCATCCGCTCATCGGCGCGGCACGCGCCCTCGACGCGGACGTCATCGCCGTGGTGACACCCGAGCAGGCGGAGCGGTTCGCCGCCGACGGATTCGAGCTGTTCGAAGCCAAGACGGCGCACGGCGGCCCGACGGCCTACGACTGCCGCGACTTCGCGTGCCGCCTGCCCGTCACCGACCCCGCCGCTCTCGCGGCCGGGTGAGGGGGTCTGCCTAGACCCAGGTCGGCAGCCAGTTGTGCAGTCGCCAGAAGTCGTACGGCACCGGCATCGCCGAGATCACCGGGTACCAGAACGCCGCGAGCAGCAGCGCCACCCCGAGGAACACCCACACCAGCCGCTGGCCGGTGCGCCGGCGGTAGGCGTCGGCGTGCCGCGGTCCTGCGATGTCGCGCAGCGCGAAGGTCAGCGCCAGCAGCATGAAGGGAAGCACGAGCACCGTGTAGAACTGGAAGATCGTGCGCTCCGGGTAGAACAGCCACGGCACGTAGGTCAGCCCGATCCCCGTGAGCACGAACGCGTAGCGCCAGTCCCGCACGACGACGAACCGGTACGCCAGGTACAGCACGGCCGCGACGCCCGCGTACCAGACCAGCGGGTTCGGGATGCTCGATATCACCGACGAGCAGCCGTTGACGGCCGTGCAGCCGTCGACCCCCAGCGCGTCGTGGTGGTAGTACATCCCCGTCGGGCGGATGAGCAGCGGCCACTGCCACGCCGGGCTGGAGTACGTGTGACCCGAGGTGATGTCCGACGCCGCCCTGAACATCGTGGTGTGGTCGATCCACAGGCTCTGCAGCGCGAGCGGGACCCACGACCACACGCCGGTCGCGGGCGCCGCGTCGGCGGCGTGCCGGTCGTAGCCTCCGTCGGTGACCAGCCAGCCAGTCCACGACGCGAGATACACCGCGAACGCGACGGGCACGAGCAGCACGAACGTCGCCACGCCCTGCCGGATGGCATCGGTCGGCCAGAAGAGCACGCCGGCGCGGCGGCGGGCCAGCGCGTCGGTCACCACCAGGTAGACGCCGAGCCCCGCGAGCACCCACGCCCCCGACCACTTGACCGCGGCTGCCGCGCCCAGCGCGACGCCCGCCGCGACGATCCACGGGCGATTCCACAGGATCGGTCCCCACGCCGGAGGCTCGTCGCCGTCGTACCGCGCGCCGACCGTCGCCGCGATGCGGGCCATCGTGCGCTCACGGTCCAGCAGCACGAAGAGGAACCCGAGCAGCACGAAGAACATCAGCGGGGTGTCCAGCAGCGCGACGCGGCTCATCGCGATCGCCATGCCGTCCACCGCCATGAGCAGGCCCGCCACGACGGCGAACGTCGTCGAGCCGGTGAGGCGCCGCGCGATCAGCATGAGCACGAGCACGGCGGCGGTGCCCAGGAGCGCGGTGGTGATGCGCCAGCCCCAGCCGTTCTCCGGCCCCAGCACCATCATGCCGACCGCGATGATCCACTTGCCCAGCGGCGGATGGATCACGAACGCGGCGTTCTCGGTGAACACGTTCACGTCGCCCGCGAGGAAGCTCTCGTTGGCGTTCTCGGGCCAGGATGCCTCGTACCCGAGCTGGGACAGGGTCCAGGCGTCCTTGACGTAGTACGTCTCGTCGAACTGGTTCATCAGGTCGTGCGCGGCGGCGAGATTCCACAGGCGCAGGACGGCGGCGAGCACCACCACCAACGCGGGCGCGAGCCACCCGTACAGTCGCCGCGCGGCGTCGTCCGCCGCCACCCGCGTGGCGAAGCGCTCGTAGAGGCTGGGGCGGTCGGCGGGCAGGAGCGGGTCCGCGGGGGCGCTGTCGTCCAGGCGAGGGGCGGCGTGCGTCACGGTCACAGTGTAGGTGCGGCGTTCGGGACGCCCCTGCGAACTGTCCACCGCGGCGGCGCGGGATCCGTATGATTCGTGTCGTGACGGGTGGCAGCGGCTACTGGTACGGCGACGACGGCGACGCCGCCCGTCGCCGCGCCGTCGAAGTGCTCGAGGCGTTCCGGCTGTACCGCGCGGCCGACACCGCGATGAGGCGCCGCACCCGCGACGCCATGGCGATGGGCGAGAACGATCTGCTGACCCTCCGCTACCTGCTCAAGGCCGAGCGCGAAGGGCGGATCGTCCAGCCCGCCGAGATCGCGCGCTACCTCGGCGTGTCGACGGCCTCGACGACGGCGATCATCGATCGGCTCGAGCGCTCCCGGCATGTGCAGCGCACGCCGCACCCGACCGACCGGCGAGCGATCGTCGTGGTGCCGACGGCGGAGACGGACCACGAGGTGCGGCGCACGCTCGGCGCGATGCACGCCCGGATGCTGGAGGCGGTCGCCGGGATGTCGCCCGAGGACGCTCACGTCGTGCTCGACTGCCTCTCCCGCATGCGCGCCGCCGTCGACGCGATCGAGCCTGCCGAGGAGGCCGGCGACGAGGCATCCGCCCGCCCCTAGGCTGGGTCCGTGATCATCCTCGCGGCCACTCCGATCGGCAACCTCGGAGACGCGTCGCGGCGACTGGTCGAGGCGCTCGAGACGGCCCCCGTCATCGCCGCGGAGGACACCCGCACGACAGTGCGGCTGCTCTCCGCGCTCGGCATCTCGCACCGCCCCCGGCTCCTCGCCCTGCACGACCACAACGAGAAGGAGCGCGCCCCCGAGATCGTCGAGCTCGCCCGCGAGCAGGACGTCCTCGTGCTCAGCGACGCCGGGATGCCGACCGTCAGCGACCCCGGCTACGGGCTCGTCGCTGCCGCAGTCGCCGCCGGGGTGGCGGTGACGGTCATCCCGGGACCGAGCGCCGTGCTCACCGCGCTCGCGGTGTCGGGGCTCCCGACCGACCGCTTCACGTTCGAGGGCTTCGTGCCGCGCAAGCCGGGGGACCGCCGGAGCGCTTTGCGCACCCTCGCCGCGGAGCCGCGCACCATGGTGTTCTTCGACGCGCCCACGCGGGTCGCCGCGACGCTCGCCGACATGGCCGACGCGTTCGGCGGCGATCGGCCCGCGGCGGTCTGCCGCGAGCTGACCAAGCTGTACGAGGAGGTCGCGCGCGGGACACTGGCAGAGCTCGTGGCGTGGGCCGAGCCCGGGGTCCGCGGCGAGCTGGTCGTCGTGGTGGCGGGCGCCACCCGCCGGGAGGTCGCCTTCCCCGATGCCGTGACGCAGGTGCTCGAGCTGGTGCGGTCCGGCACGCGACTGAAGGATGCCGCCGGCGAGGTGTCCTCGCACACCGGGCACTCGTCGCGGGAGCTCTATCAGGCGGCGCTGGCGGTGCGCGGGTAACACCGGCCGGAGCGACCACCCCGCCCGACTAGAATCCTCGGGTGACTTCCGGCCGATCCTTCTACATCACGACGCCGATCTACTACCCGAGCGACGTGCCCCACATCGGCCACGGCTACACGACCGTGGCGGTCGACACCCTCGCGCGCTGGCACCGCCAGGCCGGCGACGACACCTGGATGCTGACGGGCACCGACGAGCACGGCCAGAAGATGATGCGCGCCGCTGCGGCCAACGGCGTCACGCCCCAGGAATGGGTCGACAAGCTCGTCGGCGAGTCGTGGTTCCCGCTGCTGACGACGCTGGACGTCGCCAACGACGACTTCATCCGCACGACGCAGGAGCGTCACGAGGAGCGCGTGAAGAAGTTCGTGCAGGCGATCTACGACCGCGGCTACATCTACGCCGGCGAGTACGAGGCGCTGTACTGCGTGGGCTGCGAGGAGTTCAAGCCCGAGTCCGAGATCGTCGACGGCACCGGGCCGTTCGAGGGCCTCAAGGTGTGCGCGATCCACTCCAAGCCGCTCGAGCTGCTCCAGGAGAAGAACTACTTCTTCAAGCTGAGCGAGTTCCAGGACCGCCTTCTCGAGCTCTACTCGTCGAGCGACTTCATCCGGCCCGAGTCGGCGCGCAACGAGGTCGTCTCGTTCGTGAAGCAAGGCCTCAAGGACCTGTCGATCTCGCGCTCCGCGTTCGACTGGGGCATCACCGTGCCCTGGGACGAGTCGCACGTCATCTACGTGTGGGTCGATGCGCTGCTGAACTACGCCACCGCGGTCGGCTACGGCAATGATCCGGAGGAGTTCGCGCGCCGCTGGCCGGCCTACCACGTGGTCGGCAAGGACATCCTCCGCTTCCACGCCGTCATCTGGCCGGCGATGCTGATGGCGGCCGGCGTCGACGTGCCGCGCGGCGTGTTCGCGCACGGCTGGCTGCTCGTCGGCGGCGAGAAGATGTCGAAGTCGAAGCTCACCGGCATCGCGCCGACCGAGATCACCGACGTCTTCGGCTCCGACGCGTACCGCTTCTACTTCCTGTCGGCGATCGCCTTCGGGCAGGACGGCTCGTTCTCCTGGGAGGACCTCTCGGCCCGCTACCAGGCCGAGCTCGCCAACGGGTTCGGGAACCTCGCCTCGCGCACGACGGCCATGATCGAGCGCTACTTCGAGGGCGTCGTGCCGCCGCCGGGGGAGTACGCCGAGGCCGATCTGCGCGTCCAGACGACGGTGGCGGATGCCGCAGCCTCCGCCGATGCCGCGATCGAGCGGTTCCGCATCGACGAGGCGATCACCTCGATCTGGACGATCGTGGACGCGCTGAACCTCTACATCACCGAGAACGAGCCGTGGGCGCTCGCCAAGGACGACGCGCAGCGCGGCCGGCTCGGCACCGTGCTGTACACGGCCGCCGAGGGACTGCGCGCCCTCGCCGTGCTGCTGTCGCCGGTCATGCCCGTGTCGACCGAGAAGCTGTGGATCGCGCTGGGCGCGGCCGAGTCGCTCGGACGTCTGCAGGACCAGCCGATCCGCGAGGCCGGCGCCTGGGGTGGGCTGAAGCCCGGGACGTCGGTCAACGGCCTGGCCCCGCTCTTCCCCCGCGTCGAGCAGTCGGTCTGATGACCCAGGCCGTGCCGTACCCCGCCGAGGGGTCCGATCCGTCGCAGTACGTGCGCGTGCGGGAGAAGGGCGCGCGCGACGTCAGCTACCCGGATGCCCCCGAGCCCCTGGCCGTGCCGGTGTACGACAACCACGCGCACCTGGAGATCGAGGACGGCGTGGGCCTCTCCCTCGACGAGCAGCTCGCGCGCGCTGGAGACGTCGGCGTCGTCGGCGTCGTGCAGGCCGGTGGCGACATCGAGTCGAGCCGCTGGTCGGCGTGGGCCGCGGCATCCCATCCCCGCGTGCTGGCGGCGGTCGCCATCCACCCGAACGAGGCCCCGGCGTACGCCGCGGCCGGCCGCCTGGACGAGGCGATAGCGGTCATCGACGAGCTCGCCGCCCAGCCCCGGGTGCGGGCGATCGGCGAGACCGGGCTGGACTTCTTCCGGACCGGCGAGGAGGGGCTCGCCGCCCAGTTCGAGAGCTTCGAGGCGCACATCGCCCTCGCGAAGAAGCACGGCGTCGCGATGCAGATCCACGACCGGGACGCGCACGACGCCGTGCTCGAGACCCTCGAGCGGGTCGGAGCGCCTGACCGCACGGTGTTCCACTGCTTCTCGGGCGACGAGGCGATGGCCGAGATCGCGCGCGAGCGCGGGTACTACCTCTCGTTCGCCGGCAACATCACGTTCAAGAACGCCCAGAACCTGCGCGACGCGTTGAAGGTCACGCCTCGCGAGCGGATCCTGGTGGAGACGGATGCCCCGTTCCTCACGCCGGCTCCCCACCGTGGACGCCCGAACGCGCCGTACCTCATCCCGGTCACGGTCCGCTTCCTCGCCGAGGAGCTCGGCGCCGACCTCGACGAGCTGAGCGCCCAGATCGCGGCCAACACGCTCGCGGTCTACGGCGCGTTCGAGGACTGAGCCGCGGCGACGGCCGATCCGGCTCTCGTCGGCTCATCTGCGCGACCGACATCGCGCTATCGAGCCGATGAGCGGTGTGGATGCCGCGGAGCGGCGCGGTCAGCCGCCGAGGCGTACGCCGACGGCAGCCGGGATCGAGAGCAGGAAGTCCCTCACGCCGCTGCGCACCGCGTGCCGACGGGCCGCGCGCTCCCGGCGCCTCGCGATCCTCGCCTCGCGGATCCGGTCGGCGTACTCACGCTCGTCGTCGGCGCTCATCTTGCTGTACACGGTCGGTCCTCGCATTTCGTCGTCGGGCGGATCCGGTGACCCGCCTCTCCCATGCCACGAACGGCCGGGGCGGATTTCGACAGCACCCGTCGATCGGGGCCACTTGAACTTCTCCTCCGGCCCGGTGTCGAATCGGAGGAGTCCCGTTCGTCGATCTGATGAGGGTCGCCGTCGCGCGGCCGGGACGGACAGGAGGGACCCCATGACGCGGATCCCTGCGCGCGCAGACGGCGGGCTGCCGTGACGGGCGATGTCGCCGATGCCGTCGCGCGCCTGTATCGCGCCGAAGGGACGCGCGTCGTCGCGGGTCTCGCGCGGCGTTTCCGCGATCTCGACCTCGCCGAGGAGACGGCGGCCGAGGCCTTCGCTGTGGCCTTCGAGCGCTGGCCGGCTGACGGCATCCCTCCCAACCCCGGCGCCTGGATCACGACGACGGCGCACCGCAAGGCGATCGACCGGCTCCGGCGCGAGGCGCGCGGGAGCGAACTGCAGCGGGAGGCGCTCATGCTCGCGGACGACTCGGCAGGGCCGGACACGGGGGCGGTCGAGGATGACCGGCTCCGCCTCGTGTTCGTCTGCTGCCATCCCGCGCTGTCCATGGAGGCGCGGGTCGCGCTCACTCTGCGGATCGTAGGGGGTCTGACCGTCTCGGAGATCGCGCACGCATTCCTGGTGCAGGAATCCACCATGGGACAGCGGCTGAGCCGCGCCAAGGCCAGGATCAAGGCGGCGCAGCTCCCGTTCCGTGTGCCCGAGCAGGAGGATCTGCCCGACCGCACCGACGGCGTGCTCGCGGTGCTGTACCTCGTCTTCAACGAGGGGTATCTGGCGTCCGGCCGGGATTCGGACCCGCTCCGCCCCGATCTCACGGGCGAGGCGATCCGGCTCACCCGGCTCGTGCGCGACCTGCTGCCGGCGAGGTCGGGCGAGCGAGCCGCATCGACGGGCCTGCTCGCGCTCATGCTCCTCAC
>NZ_JAYRDE010000083.1:0-13229 GCF_041909575.1 Microbacterium sp.
GTCGGCATGGTCGTCGACGACATCGTCGTCGTGGGCGCCAAGCCCCTCTTCATGACGGACTACATCGCGTGCGGCAAGGTCTTCCCCGAGCGCATCGCCGACATCGTCCGGGGCATCGCCCAGGGTGCCGCCGAGACCGGGACGGCGCTCGTCGGCGGCGAGACCGCCGAGCACCCGGGCCTGCTCGGCGTCAACGACTACGACGTCGCCGGCGCTGCGACCGGCGTGGTCGAGGCGGACCGTGTGCTCGGTGCCGAGCGCGTGCGCGACGGCGACGTCGTCCTGGCTCTGGCGAGCTCGGGACTCCACTCCAACGGCTACTCGCTCGTGCGGCACATCGTCGCCGGCGCCGGCATCCAGTACGGCGACCGCGCGCCCGACCTCGGCGCCCACGGCACCACGTGGGGCGAGGCGCTGCTCGAGCCCACGCGGCTGTACACCCGGCCGCTGCTGCGCCTCATCGCCGAGACCGACGACGCCGTCCACGCCCTCAGCCACGTCACCGGCGGCGGCATCGCCGCCAACCTGGCTCGCGTGCTCCCGAAGGGGACGTGGGTCGAGGTCGACCGCTCGACCTGGTCGCCGCCTCCGGTCTTCCGCGTGCTGGCAGACCTCGGCGACCTCGAACTGCAGGCGACCGAGGGCACCTGGAATCTCGGCATCGGGTTCCTCGCGGTCGTCGCCGCCGAGCGGGCCGAGGCGGCGGCATCCGCCCTCACCGCCGAAGGCATCGCGACCTGGCAGGTCGGCGTCGTCCGTGGCGGGCAGCGTCCCGACGGCGACTTCGAGCAGGGCGCGAAGGGCGTGGACGGCGGAGCCGTACGCCTGGTCGGCGCATACAGCGACAACAACGGAGCGAAGTAACACCCCATGTGCGGAATCGTCGGGATGGTCGGCCGCGGAGCGGTCAACCAGGAGATCTACGACTCACTCCTTCTGCTGCAGCACCGCGGACAGGACTCGACCGGCATCGCGACCGCCGAGACCAACGGCGTCTTCCACGTGCACAAGGAGCGCGGGCAGGTGCGCGAGGCATTCCGCACGCGTGACATGCGGGCCCTCCTCGGCAATCTCGGCCTCGGCCACGTGCGCTACGCCACCAAGGGCACCGCGTCGAGCGAGGAGGAGGCGCAGCCGTTCTACGTGAACGCGCCGTACGGCATCGTGCTCGTTCACAACGGCAACCTCACCAACACGCGCGAGCTGACCGACGAGCTGTTCCACAAGGACCGCCGGCACCTCAACACCTCCAGCGACACCGAGCTCCTGGTGAACGTCCTCGCCAACGAGCTGCAGGCGTCGATGTCCGGCGTCGAGCTCGAGCCCGAGCAGATCTTCCAGGCCGTCAGCCGCGTGCACGAGCGCGTCGAGGGGTCGTACGCCGCCATCGCGCTCATCGCGGGCCACGGCCTGCTCGCATTCCGCGACCCGTACGGCATCCGCCCGCTCATCCTGGGCACGCGCCGCAACGATGACGGCAGCTATGAGTGGGTCGTCACGAGCGAATCGCTCGTGCTCGAGAACGGCGAGTTCGAAGTCGTGCGCGACGTCGACCCCGGTGAGGCCGTGTTCGTCGACCTCGACGGGCACCTGCACACCCGGCAGTGCGCGAGCGACCCGAAGCTCATCCCGTGCTCCTTCGAGTACGTCTACCTCGCGCGCCCCGACTCGATCATGAACGGCATCTCCGTCTACGAGGCGCGGCTGCGCCTGGGCGACCGTCTGGCCGACACCATCGCCAAGTACACGCCCAAGGGCTCGATCGACGTCGTCATGCCGATCCCGGACTCCTCCCGCCCCGCCGCGATGCAGGTCGCGCGCAAGCTCGGCATCGAGTACCGGGAGGGGTTCTACAAGAACCGCTACGTCGGCCGGACGTTCATCATGCCCGGACAGGCCGCGCGCAAGAAGAGCGTGCGCCAGAAGCTCAACGCGATGTCGAGCGAGTTCAAGGGCAAGAACGTGCTGCTCATCGACGACTCGATCGTGCGCGGCACCACGTCGAAGCAGATCATCCAGATGGCGCGGGATGCCGGAGCCAAGTCGGTCACCTTCGCATCGGCCGCGCCGCCCGTCCGCTTCCCCCACGTGTACGGCATCAACATGCCGTCTCGGCATGAGCTCGTGGCGCACGGCCGCACCATCCCGGAGATCGCCGAAGAGCTGGGTGCGGACTACATGGTCTACCAGGAGGTCGAGGACCTCAAGGCCGCCATCCTCGAGGGCTCCGACGTCGAGGACCTCGACATGAGCTGCTTCGACGGACGGTACGTCACCGGCACCGTGACCGAGGAGTACCTGGCCTGGGTCGAGGGGTCGCAGGAATCTTGACCGGCGTCCCTGCCCGACCGCTCTGGCAGGGACGCACCCTGGCGCTGCTGGGGATCGTCCTCTTCGCGTTCTCGCTGCGAACGGCCGTCGCCTCCCTCTCGCCGGTGCTCGGCTACATCGCCGCGGACTTCGCCGTGACGCCCGCGGTCATCGGCCTGATCGGCACGGCGCCGCCGGTCTGCTACGCCGTCTTCGGCCTGCTGACACCGCGGCTCGAGCGCCGGTTCGGGCTGGAGCGTCTCGCGGTGGCGGCGATGGCGGTCGCCGTCGCCGGCATGGCGTGGCGCGGGCTGGCGGTGGATGCGCCGACGCTCCTGCTGTCGACGGCGCTGATCTTCGCGGCCGTCGGAGTCGGCAACATCCTGCTGCCGCCGCTGGTCAAGAAGTACTTCCCCGACCGCATCGGGCTCATGACGACCCTCTACTCCACGACGATGGCGGTCGCGACCTTCACGCCGCCGCTCGTCGCGGTGCCGGTGGCGGATGCCGCAGGCTGGCGCATGTCGCTGGGGCTGTGGGCCGTGTTCGCACTCGTGGCGATGATCCCCTGGATCGCGCTCCTCGTGCGCCACCGGTCGGATGCCGCCGACGCCGACATCGAGGCGGCGAGCCCGCGCGCGTTCGGCCGGATGTGGCGACTGCCGCTCGCGTGGGCGCTGGTCGTCGGCTTCACCGTCTCGGGGGTGCTGGCGTACACCTCGTTCGCCTGGCTTCCCACGCTGCTGCACGACGAGGCGGGCGTGACTCCCGCGGCGGCCGGGGCGCTGCTGTCGCTCTTCGCGGCGATGGGGCTGCCCTCATCGCTGCTGGTGCCGGTGCTCGTCGTGCGCTTCCATGCGACGGGCGCGCTGTTCGGGGTCTCCGTGGTCGCGGGCCTCGCCGGCATCGCCGGGCTGCTGTTCGCGCCCGCGGCCGCACCCTGGCTCTGGGTGGTGCTGCTGGGCACCGCGCCGCTGCTCTTCCCGCTGACCCTCGTGCTGCTGGGCCTGCGCACGCGCACGCACGAGACGGCGGTCGCGCTGAGCGCGTTCGTGCAGAGCATCGGCTACGCGATCGTGGCGCTCTTCCCGGTCGGGATCGGCCTCGTGCACGGCTGGACGGATTCGTGGACGATCCCGCTGATCATCCTCGCCGCGGTGGTCGCGGCGGCGATCCCCGCGGGTGCCGTGGCTGCGCGCAGGCACACGATCGAAGCCGACTGGGAGCGTCGCCACGGCGCGTGGTGACACGACCGCTCAGGCGGCACTGCGGAAGGGCGTGAGGACTACGCCTTCTCGTCCTCGTACTCGCCGGAGTACTGGTCGGCCCACTTGTCGACGTACGGGTCATCGGACGGGTGCCCGAGCTCGCGCTCGAGCGCTCCGTAGTTGACGCTGTGCACGTCGTACTTGAGTTCGCGGGCGATCTTGGTGTGCTTCGCCTTCTGACGGCCACGCCCCATGCGAGACCCCCTCATTTGTGAGTCGCGGGCTTCTGGAGGCCCGCGCAACGACGCCGGCTCGAGGCCGGTAAGAGTAGCATTCAGGATAACACGGAGCCTCCGCACCCCGGCGGGCTCCCCCTGGGTTATGGCATCGGGCACGCGAGGAGCGAAGACGCATGACGGATGAGGCATCTGACCCGGCTGAGGCACTCACGAAGGATGCCGACGTGCACGGCGCGGTCATCGTCGGGGTGATCCCCGACCAGTCCACGCGCGTGCTCGCCGAGGGCGCGCGCTACGCGAAGCTCCTCGGCGCGCCGCTGCTCGTCGTGCACGTCGACGTGACGCGGTTCGTGACGTACGAGGATCCCGACGGCTACGTGCACTCGGCGCCCATCGACATGAACATCGCCGCGGGCGAGGGTGAACTCGAGAAGGTGAAGGCCACGGCATCCGCGTTCCTCTCAGGGCATGACGTGCGCTGGAGCGTGCAGCAGCTCGTCGGCGACCCGGCCATGGCCATCAAGCACCTCGCCGAGAAGACCGACGCCAAGCTGATCGTGGTCGGCACGCGCAAGCGCGGACTGGGCGAGTCCATCCGGGAGTTCTTCACCGGATCCGTGGCCGCCCGCCTCGCGCACCGTCAGCACCGTGCGATCCTCGTGGTGCCGCTCGGCGAGCCGGTCCCCGACGACGAGGAGATCTGGCCCGCCTGACCGCCGACCGGCCTGCGACACGCACGCGAAAGGCCGGTCCAGGATGCCCCGGACCGGCCTTCGACGCACGGTTCAGCCGCGCAGCGTGCGGGTGACGTCGCGCGCGATGCGATCGAGGTCGGCGGTCAGCTCGTCGATCAGCGTGGCGGCGAGTTCGCCGCCGCTCGCGACGTGCGTGCGCAGGTCGGTGCGCAGGCGCACGCGGAACTCGTTGATGGCGGCATCCGCCCGATGCAGCTGCTCGCGGCTGCGGATGCGGGGGTCGTCCGACGCGCCGTGCGCCGTCGCCGTCTCGCGCTCCTGCGTGCGGGCGGCGGCGAGGTCGGCGCGCAGGCTCCGCATCGCCTCGCGGACGCTGCCGCGCACCTCGTCGGCAATGAGGCGCACCGAGTCGGCGAGGCCTGCCTCGATGCCTTCGAGCTCGCCCGCACGGGCCTGCACCTCGGCGTGACCGGCCTCGGTGATCGCGTAGACCGTCTTGCGGCCGTCGACGGACTTGGTCACGAGTCCCTCCTCTTCCAGCTTGGCCAGGCGCGGATAGATGGTGCCCGCGCTCGGCGTGTAGGTGCCGCCGGTGCGGTCGGAGAGCGCCTGCATGATGTCGTAGCCGTGCCGGGGACCCTCGTCGAGGAGGTTCAGCAGGTACAGACGAAGGTCGCCGTGGGAGAAGACGGGGGTCATCGCCCCAGCTCCTCGCCGGCGGCGGGGGCGCCGTCGCTCGCGGGGGCGTCTTCAGAGGCCGGGATGCTGCCGGTCGCGGCATCCGTCACCCGCGCGGGGCGGCGCAGCACCGTGACGTCGCCGGACACGCTGTTCGCCCGCACGTCCGCGAACCGGCCGCTGAGCTCGCCGACCGAGCCGGTGAAATTGGTGGTGGGACCGGTGCCGTTGCCCGACCGCATGACGCCGTCCACCTGCACCTTGCCGCTGACGCTGCGCACGACGTAGTTCGCGGGGTGCCCCTCGTCGACGCGCACGGTGACGCCGCCGCTGACGGTGTTGACGTTGACGGCCTGCAGGTCGCCGGTCGAATCGATGAGCGTGGAGCCCGAGACGGTGTCGATCGTGGCCTTCGTGAGCGTTCCGGTCGCGGTGACGTCCCCCGACACGCTGTTGGCGTTGAGCGCACCGACGAGATCGCGCACCTGCACGTCGCCCGAGACGGCGTTGACCGTGAGGTCGCCGGTGAGCCCGTCGACCATCAGGTCGCCCGACACGGTGTTGAGCTTGGCGTCGTACTGCAAGCCCGACACGAGCGCGCTCGCGCTGACCACGCCCAGATTGAGGGCGACGGATCGGGGCACGGCGACGCTGATCTCGGCCTTGGGCCCGCTGGCGGTGAAGTTGCGGAACACTTCGAGGAAGTTGTCCCACCGCAGCTGCGGGTGGTCGATCTCTACGGCGTCGCCGACGACTTCGATGCGCAGGTCCTTGACGGTCACGCCGTGCACTTCGATGCGGGCGCCGGGCTCGTCGTGCGCGATGACGTCGATCTGACCGCCGATCAGGCCGACCTTGAGCGAGCGGACGGCCTCGATGTCGATGACGCGCGTCTCGCCCGGGTGGATGATCCACTTCTCCAGGGTCATGGTGTTCTCCAGGGTTGGGATGGGTCGCGATATATCGCGTATATGGAGAGTAACACGATATATCGCGTCCATGTCAAGAACCCGCCCCGCTCACGCTTGACATTGACGCAGCGTCAACCTCTACCGTCGGATACATGAACGAATCCGAGTGGTCGATCCAGGAGATCGGCAGGATCGCCGGCACCACGAGCCGCACGCTGCGTCACTACGACGACATCGGCCTTCTCGCGCCGTCGCGCATCGGCCACAACGGGTATCGCTACTACGACGAGACCGCGCTCGTGCGCCTGCAGCGCATCCTGCTGCTGCGCGGGCTCGGACTCGGACTGCCGCAGATCGCGCAGGTGCTCGAGCGGGAGGCATCGGAGGTGCCCGCCCTCGAGAGCCACCTCGCGTGGCTGCGGCAGGAGCAGGAGCGGCTGAAGCGACAGGTCGCATCGGTCGAGAACACCATCGCAGCACTGAGAGGAGGTGAACGACTGATGGCAGAGAACATGTTCGACGGCTTCGACCACGCGCAGTACAAGGACGAGGTCGAGCAGCGCTGGGGCAAGAAGGCCTACGCCGACAGCGACCGCTGGTGGCGCTCGATGAGCGCCGACGAGAAGGCCGCGTGGCAGCAGCGGGTCTCCGACCTCGGCCGCGACTGGATCGCCGCCGCCGAGAGCGGGATCGCGCCCGAGTCCGACCAGGCTCAGGCGCTGGCGAAGCGCCACGTCGAGTGGCTGACCGGCATCCCGGGCACGCCCGCGGCGGCGCCCGGCGGGGACGTGAAGGGATACGTCATCGGGCTCGGCGAGATGTACGTCGCCGATCCGCGGTTCGGGGCGAACTACGCGACGAGCCGGGGCGGCACGGCCGGTGCCGAGTTCGTGCGCGACGCGCTGCGCGTCTACGCCGAGGAGAGCCTCTGAGCGTGAGAACACGGATGCCGCGGCCCGAGGGGTCGCGGCATCCGTGCTCGCGGGGGGATGGCCCCGGAATTCTGGTGCGTCAGACGCGTCGGCTTCCGCTGATGACCCGGAAGAGGAACACGATGAGCGCGATGACGCCGACGATGAGCGCCACCCACAGCAGCCAGCTGAGGGCGCTGTTGAGGCCGCCGACGATGGCGAGCACCACGGCGACGACGATGATGATGATGAGGGCGAGGTTCATGGAGGTTCTCCTTCTCCTTCGTCGATACGCGGGTTGACGTATCGGGTGTCTCGTGGACACCACACCACGCTGGCATTGCACGACCCCCGCAGGCAGGGGCTTGACGGCCCCGGAATCCCGGGTGTAGTCGCGCCCGAGCGCGCAGCGGGCGCCGGGAGGAGGCGCTGTCAAGCCCCCTCGGTCGGCGCATCCGGGCATCTAGCGTGAGTCCACGACGACCGAGGAGGGACCATGCCCCAGGGACGCGGTTCGAACAGCCTCAAGGATCCGGAGCTGTACGAGGAGCTCCGTGACGACGGGGCGTCGAAGGAGAAAGCGGCGCGCATCTCGAACGCCGCGGCGCGCGACGGCCGCAAGAAGGTCGGCAAGCGCGGCGGAGAGTCGGGGTCCTACGAGGACTGGACCGTCGACGAGCTGCGTGCTCGCGCCAAGGAGATCGGCATCACGGGATACTCGGGCAAGAAGAAGTCCGAGCTCGTCGATATGCTGCGCAACCACTGACATCACGCTGGGGGGAGGGACGGATGCCGAGACTGTCGCGCGTCCGTCCTTTCGATGACCCCGGCTACCGCCGCGTGAAGGCCGGCTCCGGCTTCCGCTACGTCGACGCCAAGGGCGCCCCCGTACGCGAGCGGGACGCAGAGCGCATCCATGCCCTCGTCATCCCGCCCGCCTGGGAGGACGTGTGGATCTGCGCCCGCGCCGACGGTCACATCCAGGCCGTCGGCACCGACGACGCCGGACGTCGCCAGTACATCTACCACCCGGACTGGACGTCGGGCCGTGACCGCCGCAAGTTCGCGCGAGCCCTGCACCTGGCCGAGACGCTGCCGCGCGCCCGCGGCCGTGTGACCACCTCGCTCCGTCGCAGCGCGCTGGACCGCGAGCGGGTGCTCGCCACCGCGTTCCGCCTCCTCGATCAGGCGGCTCCACGCATCGGCTCCGAGCGCTATCTCGCAGCGCACGGCAGCCGCGGGCTCACCACGCTGCAGCGGCGGGATGCCTCGGTCGAGGCATCCGTCGTCACTCTGTCGTTCCCCGGCAAGAGCGGCAAGCGCCAGTACCTCGAGATCGACGACTCCGACCTCTCGGGCGTCGTGGAGCTGCTCGCCGCAGGACGGCCGCGCTCGCCGCTGCTTGCGTGGGAACGCGGCCGGCGGCGGGTGCCGCTGACGCCCGCCGAGGTGAACGCCTACGTGCGCTCGCTGACGGGCGAGAAGTTCACGGCGAAGGACTTCCGCACGCTGCGCGGCACGATCCTCGCCGCCGAGGCGCTCGCGCGCATCGGCCCCGTCGACACGCCGACCGATCGCAAGCGGGCCGAAGTGCTCGCCGTGAGGGCGACGGCCGAGGCGCTGGGGAACACGCCGGCGGTGGCCCGCGGCTCCTACATCGACCCGCGGGTGTTCAGCCGGTATCGCGACGGGGAGACGCTCGACCTGTCGAAGTCGCCCGAGTCGGCGATCCTGGGTCTCATCCGGCCGAAGCGGCGCTCCTGACCCGATTGTGCGGGCGAAAGTCCGTGCGCGGTCCTCTCCAGGCACACATTCGCCCGCACAAACGGAGGGGGTTCGGGCGCGGGTAGCTTGAGAGCATGCGATGGGATGCGCTCGGGCTCGTGGTGGCAGGCGGCGCCCTGGGTGTGCTGGCCCGGGCGGCGCTGATCGCGCCCGTCGGCGACCCGGCGCTCGTGCCGTGGGCCACCCTCGGCATCAACGCGATCGGGAGTCTCCTGCTCGGCGTCGTGATCGGCGGGCTCGACGGCCGCCGCCCGCGCCTGCGGGCCTTCCTCGGCACGGGCGTGCTCGGCGGATTCACGACGTACAGCGCGTTCGCCGTCGAGACGGCCCTGTGGCTGAGCACGCCGTGGCTCGCGGTCGCGCTGGCCGCGGCATCCGTCGTCGCGGGCGTCGCGGGTGCGCTGGCCGGACTCGAGATCGGGCGCAGTATCGGCGGCGATCGCCGCGGGTCGGTATCGCCGGAGGTCGCCGAGTGAACGTGCTGCTGGTCGTCGGCATCGCGGTCGCCGGCGGGGCCGGGGCGGGGCTCCGCTACCTCGTCGACCGGCTCGTGCCGATGCGCGGCGGCTTCCCCTTCGGCATCCTCGCGGTGAACGTCAGCGGCGCGTTCGCGCTGGGAGTGATCACCGGACTCGGCACGGCGCTCGCGCCCGAGGCGGCCCTCGTGCTCGGCGTCGGGCTCCTGGGCGGCTACACGACCTTCAGCACCGTCTCGGTGGAATCCGTGCTTCTCGCCGAGCGCGGGAAATGGCGGGATGCCGCGGCGAACCTGCTCGGAACCCTCGTGCTCGCGGTGGCCGCGGCGGTGGGCGGAGTCGCGCTGGGGTCGCTCGTCACCGGCGCAATCGTCTGAACCCGCTCACAGGGCGAGGTCAGCGAGCCGGATGAGATACTGAGTCCGATACATCTCCGTATCCGTGCGCCGCTCGGCGCGCAGCCGGCCGCTCCATTCCTTCGAAGGCATCCGTGTCGAACCTCGCCGTCCTCAGCCTCAAGAACCGCGCGCTGATCGCGCTCGTCACGATCGTGGCGGCCATCTTCGGTTCGCTCGCCCTGGTCAACCTCAAGCAGGAGCTCATCCCCTCGATCGAGTTCCCCGCGCTCGTCGTCGTGTCGACCTACCCCGGCGCTTCGCCGGAGGTCGTGAACAACGACGTGTCGACGCCGATCGAGACCGCGATCCAGGGCGTGCCCGGCCTCGAGTCGACCACGGCCACCAGCACCACCAACGCCTCCATCGTGCAGGCGTCGTTCACCTACGGCACCGACCTCGCGACCGCCGAGCAGAAGATGACGCAGGCGATCAACCGCATCTCGTCGCAGCTCCCCGACGGCGTCGATCCCACGGTGATCTCCGCGAGCATCGACGACTTCCCCGTGATCCAGCTGGCGGTGACCGGCTACGACGACGAGGCCACCGTGCAGGCCCAGCTCGAGGCATCCGTCATCCCCGACCTCGAAGACGTCGCCGGCGTGAACGCCGCCGAGATCGTCGGAGGTGTCGGGCAGCGCGTGACCATCACCCCCGACCCGTCGGAGCTCGCCGAGGCCGGCTACACGCAGCAGGCGATCCGCGACGCGCTCGAGCAGAACGGCGTGCTCTTCCCCGGCGGCGAGATCACCGAGGACGACGAGACGCTCACGGTGCAGACCGGCACCAAGATCGCGTCGGTCGACGAGATCGCGGCGCTCCCGCTCGTGCCGTCGACCGGCGAGCAGCTGCAGGCCGGAGCCGTCACGATCGGCGACGTCGCCGAGGTCGAGCAGGAGGCCGATCCCGTCACGACGGTCTCGCGTGTCAACGGCGAGCCGGCGCTGACCATCGCGGTGACCAAGCTCCCGTCCGCGAACACCGTCGAGGTCTCGCAGGGTGTCCTCGCGATCCTGCCGGAGCTCGAGGACTCGCTGGGCGGCGCCGAGTTCACCGTCGTGTTCGACCAGGCCCCGTACATCCAGGAGTCCATCGACACCCTCGCGAAGGAGGGTCTGCTCGGCCTCTTCTTCGCCGTGCTCGTCATCCTCATCTTCCTGATGTCGGTGCGGGCGACCCTCGTCACGGCGATCTCGATCCCCACGAGCGTGCTCATCACGTTCATCGGCATCCAGGCGTTCGGGTACTCGCTCAACATCCTGACGCTCGGCGCGCTGACGATCGCGATCGGCCGCGTCGTCGACGACTCCATCGTCGTCATCGAGAACATCAAGCGGCACTACGTCGGCGAGTCCGACAAGCTGCAGTCGATCCTCCTGGGCGTGCGCGAGGTAGCGGCCGCCATCACGGCATCGACGATCACGACGGTCGCGGTCTTCCTTCCCATCGCCTTCGTGGGGGACGTGACCGGCGAGCTCTTCCGCCCGTTCGCGATGACGGTGACGATCGCCATGACGGCGTCGCTGTTCGTGGCGCTCACGATCGTCCCCGTGCTCGCCTACTGGTTCCTTCGCCCGGGCAAGCCGCTGCTCGACGAGAACGGCGACGAGATCGACCCGGAGCATCCCGACGCCCCGCCGAGCCGCCTGCAGAAGAGCTACCTGCCGATCCTTCGCTGGACACTCCGCCACTCGTGGATCACTCTCTCGCTCGCCGTCCTCGTGCTCATCGGCACGATCGCCGCCGCGCCGTTCATGAAGACGAACTTCCTGGGCGACTCAGGGCAGAACACCTTCACGATGACGCAGTCGATCGGCGAGGCCCCGAGCCTCGAGGCCGAGAGCGCGGCCGCCGAGCAGGTCGAGGACGCGCTCGCCGGCATCGAGGGCATCGAGACCGTCCAGGTGTCGATCGGCTCGAGCGGATCGGCCCTGCGCGACGCCTTCTCCGGCGGCGGCAGCGGGATCACCTACTCGATCACCACCGACCCGGCGGCCGACCAGGTGGCGCTTCGCGAAGAGGTGCAGGCTGCCGTTGCCGACCTCGATGACGCCGGCACGATCACGATCGCGGCCGCGGGCGGCGGCTTCGGGTCGAGCGACATCGAGATCGATGTCACGGCTCCCGACTCCGCGACACTGCAGACGGCGACGGATGCCGTCGTCGACGCCGTGGAGGGCGAGGACGGCGTCGGGCAGGTGTCGAGCAACCTCTCGGCATCCCTCCCCTACATCGCCGTCACGGTCGACCGCGACGCGGCGGCTGAGCTCGGCCTGTCGGAGGTCGCCGTCGGCGCCCTCGTGTCGAACACCATGCAGCCGCAGTCGATCGGGTCGGTCGAGATCGACGACACCGCGCTGACCGTGTACCTGGCCGCATCCGAGACTCCGGCCTCGCTCGACGAACTGCGCGACCTTCCGGTGCCGACCGCCGCCGGACCCGTCCCCCTGTCGGACGTCGCCACCGTCGAGGAGAGCGAGGGTCCGACATCCATCACGACCCAGGGTGGCCAGCGCACGGCGACCGTGACCGTCACCCCCTCGACCGACGATCTCGCGACGGCGACGGCCGCCGTCACGTCGGCGATCGACTCGGTCGAGCTCCCCGACGCCGCCGACGCGTCGCTCGGCGGCGTCGTGACGCAGCAGCAGGACGCGTTCTCGCAGCTCGGGCTCGCGCTGCTCGCCGCGATCCTGATCGTGTACATCGTGATGGTCGCGACGTTCAAGTCGCTGCGCCAGCCGCTGCTCCTGCTGATCTCGGTGCCGTTCGCGGCGACCGGGGCGATCCTGCTGCAGATCATCACGGGCGTGCCGCTCGGCGTCGCGTCGCTCATCGGAGTGCTGATGCTCATCGGCATCGTGGTGACGAACGCGATCGTGCTCGTCGACCTCGTGAACCAGTACCGCACGAAGGGCCTGACCGCTCACGACGCCACGATCGCCGGCGGCTCGCGCCGTCTGCGCCCGATCCTCATGACGGCTCTGGCCACGATCTTCGCGCTCACGCCGATGGCTCTCGGCATCACCGGTCAGGGCGGCTTCATCTCGCAGCCGCTCGCGATCGTCGTGATCGGCGGCCTGGTGTCGTCGACCGTCCTGACGCTCCTCGTGCTGCCGACGCTCTACAACCTCGTCGAGGGCGCCAAGGAGCGCCGCGCGGCGCGGCGGCGCGGGGACGGTGGCGTGGCTCTCGCCGACGGTCCCGCCTCGGATGCCCCCGCACCCGCGATCGCCGCCCCCGTCCTGACCCGGCGCGAGCGTCGCCTGCTGGAGTCCGGCGGCACGGCCGTCGCGGTGGCCGAGGTCGACGTCCCCGTGATCGAGGAGGGCCCCGACATCGAGGTGTCCGACTCGGCGGTGGCTCCGGATGCTGCGCCCGATGTGGTCACGGAGGGCGAGGCCGTCGCGGTGGCCGACGTCGACGCGGCGGCCGAGGTCGTGCCGGAGATCGTGGCGGAGTGGGACGTGCCGATGATCGAGGAGGGCCCCGACATCGAGGTGTCCGACTCGGCCGTGGCTCCGGATGCCGCGCCCGATGCGGTCGCCGAGGCCGACGTCGTGGCGGAGCCCGTGGCGGAGTCGGAGGCCGGGTCGGAGGGCGAGTCGGCTGATTCGGGCG
>NZ_JAYRDE010000084.1:0-13226 GCF_041909575.1 Microbacterium sp.
GAGCGGATGCTCCGCTCTGGGCCGCCCGCGCGGCGCTGCGGGAGGCCGCCGACCTGATCGACGGCGATGCCCCGGTCGATCCGAGGCTGCTGGCCGAACGCGTGCGTGCCGCGGTCGTCGACGCCGCCGCCACGACGCTCGCAGAGGCCGACCGGGCCCTCGGTCCCGGTCCGCTCGTGGCAGACGACGCGCACGCCCGCAGGGTCGCCGACCTGCACCTGTACCTCCGGCAGCACCACGGCCTGCGCGACGCCGCACGGCTCGGCCGTCTCGTGGTGCCGAGCGAGGTCGGCGCATGACGGCGGCCTTCAGCCACTTGGACGCCGGCACGCACGAGGGCATGTGGCGCGACGAGCTCTCGGGCCGCGATCTGCGATCGCTCGACACAGAGGTCGATCTGCTGGTGGTGGTCGCCGCGCATCCCGACGATGAGACCCTGGGCGCCGGTGGGCTCATCCACCGGGCGGCGCGGTCGGGCGCACGAGTCGTGGTCGTCGTCGCGACCGATGGCGAGGCATCCCATCCCGATTCCCCCTCGCACGACCGGGTGACCCTCGCGCGACTGCGCCGCGAAGAGGTCGGCGAGGCCGTCGGCCTGCTCGCGCCCGAGGCGGACGTCCGGTTCCTCGGGCTCGCGGACGGCAGCCTCGACCGCGCCAAGGGCGAGCTCCGCGAGCGCCTCGGCGCGGTGTTCGACCAGCACCGCACCTACGACGCCGGGCGCGTGCTCGTCGCCACGCCGTGGTCGGAGGATCGGCACCGGGACCACCGCATCATCGCGGAGGTGACCGCCGGAATCTGCGCCCACCGCCGTCTCGCGCACGTGGAGTTCCCGGTCTGGGCATGGCACTGGGGGACGCCCGCCGACCTGCCGTGGGAGCGGATGGCCGCCCTGTGGCTCACGCAGGACGAGCGGGCGGCCAAGCGCGACGCCCTCGCCCGCCACGTCACGCAGATCGCGCCGCTCTCGGAGCAGCCGGGCGACGAGGTGCTGCTGCACTCCGGCATGCTGGAGCATTTCGACCGCGACATCGAGTGCTTCATCACGAGCTCCGCCGCGGCGCCGTCCGACCGCAGTCTGGACGCGCGGTGGTTCGATGACTTCTACACGCGGAACGGGAGCGACCCGTGGGGCTTCGAAACGCGGTGGTACGAGCAGCGCAAGCGCGCGCTCCTGATGGCGACGCTGCCCTCCCGCGAACTCGGCGCGGTGCTCGAGATCGGGTGCGCGACGGGGCTGCTCACGAGTGAACTCGCCGGCCGCGCGCGAGCGGTCATCGCGATGGATGCCGCCGCCCCCGCCGTCGCGGCGGCTCGCGCGCGGCTGGCTGACAGGCCCGAGGTGTCGGTCCGCCAGGGCAGCGTCCCCGATGACTGGCCCGAAGGGCGCTTCGACACGATCGTCCTGTCCGAGGTCGGCTACTACCTCTCGACGGCGGATCTGCAGCGGACCCTCGGGCTCGTCGAGGCATCCCTCGCCCAGGGCGGATGCCTCGTGGCGTGCCATTGGCGGCATCCGGTCGCCGAGTACCCGCAGAGCGGGGACCAGGTGCACCACGCGCTGCGCGACTTCGGACCGTGGGAGACGATCAGCCTGCACGCCGAACGGGATTTCCTGCTCGAGGTCTTCGCCACCCGTCCGGCGCAGTCGGTGGCGGAGCGCGAGGGCCTCGCATGAACCGGCGCGGGGCCGACGTCATGGTCGTCGTCATGCCGGTGCGAAACGAAGAGCTCCTGCTCGAGGCGTCGCTGTCCGCGCTCACCGCAGCCGTGGAGATCGCGTCGGGTGCCGGCATCCGCACCGAGGTGCGCATCGTGCTCGACCGGTGCACCGACGCGTCCGCACAGCTCGCCGCGCGGTTCCCCTTCCCCGTGCTGCCGTCGGATGCCGGGCGCGTCGGCGCCGCGCGTGCGCTCGGCGTCGCCGACGCCCTGACCGCGCTCGCCGCCATACCTCCCGAGCGCATCTGGATCGCGAACACCGACGCCGATTCGCGCGTGCCCGTCGACTGGATCACGACCCTGAGCCGGATCTCAGCGATCGCCGACGTGTGCGTCGGGACGGTGCGCCCGGACTTCGGCGACCTGTCCCCGGCCCAGCGCGAGCAGTGGCTGCGCACCCACCGGCGCGGCAAGCCGAACGGAAACGTCCACGGTGCGAACCTCGCGCTCAGCGCGCTGACCTATCTCGAGGTCGGCGGCTTCGCTCCGCTCGGCGAGCACGAGGACGTCGACCTCGTCGCGCGCTGCCGGCGCCACGGAGCCGCCGTCGTCGCGAGCGACGACGCCGAGGTCGTCACGTCCGGGCGCCGCACCGGACGCACACCCGGCGGGTATGCCGGCTTCCTGCGACAGCAGGCCGCTGATCTGGCGCGACGGGGATCCGCCGAGTCGGGACTGCCCGATACGGTGAACGCAACGCGGGGCGCGCACCGAGGAGGGTGAAGCGATGAGGACACTTCGATACTCGATCAATGTCACGCTCGACGGCTGCTGCCACCACGAGGCCGGGCTGCCGCCGGACGAGGAGTCGATGGCGTACTGGACTGCGGAGATGGAGCGGGCGGATGCGCTGCTGTTCGGCCGGGTGACGTACGAGATGATGCAGTCGGCGTGGCGGCGGCCGACCGGCACGTGGCCGGACTGGATGACCGAGGGGGACGTCGCGTTCGCCGAGGCGATCGACCGTGCCGAGAAGCATGTCGTCTCCGGCACGCTCGAAGCGGTGGACTGGAACGCCGACCTGGTGCGCGGCGACGTGGGGGAGGCGGTTCGGCGCCTCAAGCAGGAGCCCGGCGACACGCTCTGGGTCGGTGGCGTCACCCTCCCGCTGGCCCTGGCGGATCTGGGACTGATCGACGAGTACGAGTTCCTCGTGCAGCCGGTTCTCGCCGGGCACGGGCCCACGCTGCTCGCGGGGCTCCGCGACCGCATCGAGCTGGAACTGGTGGACCGGCGGGAACTGCGGTCGGGAGTCGTCGCGGTGCGGTACCGTCCCGCGCGAGTCTCGGCCTGACGCAGGTCGCTGCATCCATCCGGCCTGCTCGCCCCGAATACCTCTACGACCAGATCATCCGGGCACTCGTGCGCGGAGACGTTCGACGAGGAACGGGGGCCGACGCCATGCGCGTGCCGCAGAAGACGATCCGATTCGAGTACGACGCGCCGGGAGATCCGTCGGTGATCACACGACGAGAGATGCCCCTCGCTCGTCCGGCACCGGATGAGGTGACCGTCGAGATGGTGTGCGCGGGCGTGAGCCACGTCGACGCGATCATCCGCCGCGGAGACGAACCGGAGTGGGCCGACGAGCCCTTCCCCCGCGGCTCCGGGAGCGACTTCGCCGGGATCGTGGTCGCCACCGGAGACAGCGTGACGGGGATCAGGGTGGGCGCCGAGGTCGTGGGGCTTGTGCGGGCCGGCCCCCACGCCACCTTCCTGAACGTGCCGGCGGCGCAGGTGGTGCCCAAGCCGCGCAACCTGACCTGGGAAGCGGCGGGCGGGCTATTCCTGGCCGGGGCGACCGCGCTGACCGTGCTCGACGAGCTGCGGATCGGCAGCGACGACGTCATCGTCGTCACGGCGGCCGCGGGCGGCGTCGGGAGCCTGGAGGTGCAGATCGCGAAGCACTGGGGAGCAAAGGTGATCGGAACCTGCGGCGCGCGCAACTTCGACTACCTCCGTCAGCTCGGCATCACGCCGGTCCAGTACGGCGAGGGGATCGTCGAGCTCATCTCGCGGGCGGCGGGACGTCCCGTCACCGCTTTCGTCGACAACTTCGGCCAGGACGGCGAGGACCTCGCGGAGGCACTCGGCGTGTCCGGCAGCAGGTACCGCTCGAGCGCGGATCGCCGCCGCGTGGAGCTGCGCCTGCTCAGCGCCGCCCCCGAAGACGTCGCCGCCGGCACGACGCAGCTGCGGCGGCTGACCCGCCTGGCCCAGGATCGCGCGTTCCGGCTGCTCGTGTCGGGGGTCTACGCCACCGACGACATCGTCGAGGCGTACGAGGACCTCGACCGTCTCCACGCCCGCGGGAAGATCGTCGTCGCCACGCATCCCGTCGCTGCGTACCGCACGCTGCGGGCGCGCGATGTCGTCGAGGCGCTGCCCTGAGCGAGGCCTCCGTGGGAGCGACATCGTCCGGTTCACCGCGGATCGGCGCAGCCGTCGACTGCGTGAGCGATGCCGCCGCACTTCGGCAAACCTGACCGCTTGCGCGCGTGCGCCCGAGCCATGCCCCGCAGTGCTGCCGATACATTGGGTCCGTGGATGCGACCCTGGTCGACCGAGGCGGCCTCACGACGGCCGAAGTGGCCGAGCGCACGGCCGCCGGGCAGACGAACGCGTTCACGGCGGACTCGAGCCGGAGTGCCTGGAACATCGTGCGGGCGAACGTGTTCACCCTGTTCAACGGGATCGTCTTCGCGTGCTTCTTCGTGCTGTTCCTGGTGGGTCGCTGGCAGGATGCGCTGTTCGGGTTCGCGGCGTTCGCGAACGCGATCATCGGCTGCGTGCAGGAGTTCCGCGCGAAGGCGGCCCTCGACCGCCTGGCTCTCCTGAACGCACCGTCCGCGCGCGTCAGGCGGGCCGGGGCCGAGGCGGACATCGCTCCCGCGGAGGTCGTGCTCGGGGATCTCCTCGTCCTGCGTGCCGGTGATCAGGTGCCCGCCGATGCGGAGGTGATCGACGGTCACGGGCTGCAGATCGACGAGTCGATGCTCACCGGCGAGTCCGACCCGGTCGAGAAGCACGGCGAGGACGAAGCGCTCTCCGGCTCGGTCGTCGTGGCGGGGGAGGGTCTCGCTCGCGTCACGCGGGTGGGGGCGGACTCGTACGCCAACAGATTCGCCGGCGAGGCGAAGCGGTTCTCGCTCGTCGCGAGCGAGCTGCGCAGCTCGATCAACCGCGTCCTCACCTGGGTCGGATGGATCATCGGCCCGGTCGGGCTGCTCGTGCTCAATGCGCAGGTGATGGTGGCGGGCGGGTATGCCACCGCCTTCTCGACCGGGGCATGGGTGCAGGCGGTCGTCAACACCATCGCGGCGCTCACCGCGATGATCCCTCTCGGGCTCGTGCTCATGACGAGCATCGCCTTCGCCGTCGGCGCGTCCAAGCTCGGCGCCAAGCAGGTGCTCGTGAATGAGCTCGCCGCAGTCGAAGGGCTCGCGCGGGTCGACGTGGTGTGCCTCGACAAGACCGGCACGCTCACGGTGGGCGACATCGTCTTCGACGCGGCGCATCCTCTCGCCGAGCAGGCGCGGGATTCCGGGTCGTGGAGCGACGCGCTCGCCTGGTACGCCGCATCGCCGGACGCGAATGCGACGGCGCGCTCCCTGCGGTCCGTCTACGCCGCCGACCGGCCGCTCATCGCAGCCGCGTACATCCCCTTCTCGTCGGCGCGGAAGTGGAGTGCGGTCTCGTTCGAGGGATCGCCGGGGACGTGGGTGATGGGGGCGCCGGAGATGATCTTCGGCGATGCCGCGATCTCTCCCTCGACGGAGCTCGGACGGTCTGTGACCTCGCTCTCGGAGGCAGGTCGGCGCACGCTCGTCCTCGCACGGTCCGCGCAGACGCTCACCGCGGATGATCAGGAGGAGGAGCGACTGCCGGCCGGCGTCGACCCCGTCGTCGTCCTGACCTTCCGTGAGCAGGTCCGCGCCGACGCGGCTCAGACCCTGTCGTACTTCCGCCAGCAGGGCGTCGGGATCCGGATCATCTCGGGGGACAATCCCCGCACGGTCGCCGCCATCGCGCGAGAGGTCGGGCTCGACGTCCGCGAGGGCTACGACGCGCGGACGCTCCCGGAGGCCGAGGACGAACTGGCGGACGTCCTCGAAGAGCACGTGGTGTTCGGGCGGGTGACGCCCGAGCAGAAGAAGCACATCGTGACGGCGCTGCAGAGCCGCGGGCACACCGTCGCGATGACCGGCGACGGGGTCAACGACGCCCTTGCGATCAAGACCGCCGACATCGGGATCGCGATGAACTCGGGATCGCCGGCGACGAAGGCGGTTGCCCGCCTGGTGCTGCTCGACGGGCAGTTCTCCCACCTCCCGGACGTCGTCGCCGAGGGTCGCCAGGCGATCGCGAACATCGAGCGGGTCTCGATGCTGTTCCTCAACAAGACCGTGTACGCCACGGCGCTCGCGATCATCTTCGGAGTCCTGGTCCTCCAGTTCCCCTTCCTCCCCAGACAGCTCTCCATCACCGACGGGCTGACCATCGGCATCCCCGCGTTCTTCCTCGCGCTGATGCCGAATGCGCAGCGCTACGTTCCCGGCTTCCTTCGCCGGTCCCTGTCGTTCGCGATTCCCGCGGGAATCATCGTCGCGCTGGGCATCACGTGGTACACCTTCGTGGCGAACGGGCTCGACGTGACCGAGGAGCAGCTTCGGACCGGAGCCACGATCATCCTGGCGATCGTCGGCATCTGGATCCTCGCCGTGCTCTCGCGCCCGCTCAATCGCTTCAAGGTGCTCGTCATCGGGGCGATGTTCGTGGCGCTCGCCGTGGTCTTCACGGTGCCCCTCGCGACCGAGTTCTTCGCCTTGGTCGACCCGGGCGAGGACCTCGCCGTCGCGCTCGCGGGCATCTCCATCGTGATGATCCTCGCGATCGAGGTCGTCCGGCTCTTCCACCGGCGCCTCGTGTCGAAGGACTTCCGCACGCACGATGCGGATGCAGACCGCAGCGACGGGGGGGTGGTCCCGCCGACCTCGCACACCGGCGCCGGCCGGGTGATCACCACCGTGGTGGCGGTGCTCGCGTACGGCGGCGGGCTTCTCGCCGCCGCCCTGGGAATCCTCGTGATGCTGAGCCGCTACGACGGGGTCACCGACGACCAGGTGCGGGCCGTCTCGCTCGTCGGCGCGGCCATCACCCTGCTCGGTCTGCTCGTACTCAGCGCGGCGAGCGGACTCCGGCGCGGCAGCGGACTCTCCCGCCTGCTCGTCTCGATCTGGTTCGGCCTGCTGTTCACGCTCCACGTGCTGGTGCTGGTCACGAGCGATCGGTGGGATGCCGGCACCGCCGTCGCTGCAGTCGTGTCCGGCACCGTCCTGGTTCTGCTGTGGACGCCGCCCGGCTCGCGCACTTTCGGGCGCATCCGCGACTCATCCATGCTCCCCCCGACGCGCTGATCCGCCCACCTGCATCCAAACGCATACACCGCGCGGAAGAACTCTCCGATGGGCGGCAACGGGCCGCTCCGACGCAGGAGGAACATCGTGCGAAAGAAGATTCTCGCCGCCGTCGCCGCCGGGGCTGTCGCCGCCCTGGGCGCGATCGCTCCGGCCAACGCCGACACTTCGGCAACCGCTGTGCTCTCGGTGCTTCACGGCATCCCGGACACTCCCGTTGACGTGTACGTCAACGGAGAGCTCACGCTCGACGACTTCGCGCCGGGCGACCTCGCCGGTCCGCTCGACCTGCCCGCCGGGACCTACTCGGTCGCGCTGACGGCCCCGGATGCGGCGGACGACAGTGCGCCCGTGCTCGGACCCGTGGATCTCACGCTCGACGCCGGCGTCAACTACACCGCCGTCGCCCACCTGGACGAGTCGGGGGCGCCGACGGTGACGCCCTACGTCAACGACACTTCGCCGACCGCTGCCGGCGAAGGGCGCCTCACGGTCCGCCACGACGCGGCCGCACCCGCCGTGGACGTGCTCGCCGGCGGCAGCCCGGTGATCGAGGGCCTCGCCAACCCGGATGAGGCGACGCTCAACCTGCCGGCCGGCACGATCGAGGCATCCGTCGCCGCCGCCGGCACGACCGACCCCGTCATCGGGCCCGCGCCCGTCGAGATCCAGGAAGGCGTCCTCACCATCGTGTACGCCTGGGGCAGCCTCGAGGACGAGAACCTCGACCTGGCCGTCCAGACGATCACGGGGCTCCACTCCGGCCCCGACGGCGTCGAGTCCGGAACGGGTGGGCAGCTCGCCCAGCGCGACATGATGCAGCAGTCGCTGTGGGTGCTCGGCGGCCTCGCCGTCGCAGCCGCGATCGCCGCGGCATCCGTCGTCGCCGTGCGTGCCCGGGCCGACCGCTGAGAGACCGCGACATGATCAGGACGACCGCAGGGACCGCTGGAGTCCTTGCGGTCGTCCTCGCGCTCACGGCGTGCGCCTCGTCGCCGGGCGCCGCCCCCACGCCGGCCGCGCCTTCGCCGACGGCGACGGTGCGTCCCACGCCTTCCGTCGACGTTCCGGTCACCGCTGCCACTCCGCCGCCCGCACGCACGCCGACGCCGCCGGTGCGGCTGGTCGCGCCGGCCGTCGACGTGGATGTGGCGGTGCAGCCGGTCGGAGTCGAGCCCGAAGGGTTCATGGAGATCCCCGACGATCCTGCGATCGGCGGGTGGTACCGGTACGGGTCCGATCCCTCCAGTGCGGACGGGAACGTCGTGATCGCCGCCCACGTCGACTCACGCGTGTACTCGATCGGCCCGTTCAGCCGTCTGCGCGATCTGGCCGCGGGCGCGGTCGTCGAGGTCACCGACGCCGCGGGAGACGTGCACGAATACGCGATCGAGAGCGTGACGTACATCCCGAAGCGGGAGCTGCCGGTCGCCGAGCTGTTCGCGCGGGAGGGCTCGCGAAATCTGGTGCTGATCACCTGCGGGGGTCCGATCGATCCGGCGACGGGGCTGTACGCCGACAACGTGGTCGCCATCGCGACCCCGGTCGGGTGATCCGGATGCCTCGGCACGCCCGGATGTCGTCGGCGAGGTGTAGAACTGCCCCATGACACGCGCACACGACTGGCTCGAGGGGTACATCCGCGCCTGGGCGTCGAAGGACGAATCCGACGTGAGGGCGATCTTCACCGAGGATGCGGAGTACTGGTTCCGGCCTGATGACAACGATCCCGTGATCGGCATCGACGCGATCGTGGCGATGTGGAGCGAACCCGAGCCCGCGGAGCCGCTCCATGACCTCGCGGTGCTCATCGAGGACGATCGCCTGGGAATCATCAAGGGCACGGTGGACTATCCCGGCCACGAGCGCTACTCCAACCTGTGGGAGGTCTGGTTCGCGCCCGACGGTCGCGCCGAGAAGTTCGTGGAGTGGTTCATGACGCCCCGATCCGGGGACGATTCGTAGGCACTGCGCTCGAATACCGGAACGCCCCGCCCCGTGTCAAGGGGCACTGCGCCGTACGGGCGGCGGGTGGATCCTGTGCGCGGGGAGGCCGCGTTGGAGCACATGGATCGCATCACCGGGGGGTGATCGTCGCTCGCTCCCGCTCTCTGCACGAGCCGCGTTTGTACGCCGCTTCGTGCCGGATGCGGGCGCTCGCACGTCTGGGGAGACCGAGCGCCCGCGTCCACTTCGGTGCCGCCTACGGCCGCGGAACGGCGGGGCAGCCGAGGTCCGCCGCCACCGCGCGCATGGCCGCGGCCGCGGCATCCACCGTCATGAGCGCGTTGCCGCCGACGATGTGCAGTCCGTAGGCGTCCTCGAGGGCGACGAACGTGGTGGCCAGGGTCTCGTCGTCGAGCCGGGGCGCGAAGACGCCCGCCGCCCTCCCGGCCGCGAAGATGCCGCGATAGGTGGCGACCTGCCGCAGGTAGAGCGCCTGTACGAGCTCATCGTGCAGCGACGGGTCCCCGGCCAGCGCGTCGAACTGGTAGAGCAGGCTCATCAGCGCATCGTCGGGTCCGGTCGGCAGGCCCTGGGCGATCGCGACGCCCAGCTTCACGCGAGGGTCGTCGATCTCGGCCAGCGCGGCGTCGCGCGTCGTGCAGAACCGCTCGATCCCCGCGGCGTGCGCCTCGACGAGGAGAGCGTCGAGATCCTCGTAGTAATAGAGCACCGCGCCGCGGGTCAGCCCCGCACGCTGCGCGACGTCGGTCAGTGACAGCGAGCGCAGCCCGCGTTCGGCGCCGACTGCCAGCGTCGCGTCGATCAGCGACGCACGGCGGCCTTCCTGACGACGGGGACGAGCCATTCCTTGACACTAACGCAAAAGAATGTCAGGCTCACCTTGATTCTTTGGCGTTCGAGTCAAAGAATCGTCCTCTGAACGGACGCAAAGGAGCGATCGTGTCCTCACACACCGGCACCGGCGGCAACCCTCCCCTGGACACCGCCACCCAGACGACCCACGGCGCGAGCCTCTCCCGCTCGCTCGGCCTCGGCGGCAACGTGCTCATCACCCTGTCGGGGATCTCGCCAGCCTCGAGCGTGTTCATCCTCGGGGGAGCCGCGCTCGCCGTCTACGGCACGGGCGTCTTCTGGGGCTTCCTGCTCGCCGGCGTCATCAGCATCCTCGTCGGATTCTGCTACGCCGAGCTGGGCTCGCGTCATCCCATCGCGGGCGGGGACTACACGCTGGTCAGCCGGGTGCTCGGCCCGGCGGCGGGCTCGGCCGTCTTCTTCATCAGCCTCGTGAGCCTGCCGCTCATCATCGCCATCTTCGCGCTCGGCGTGGCCGACTATCTGGGGGTCGCGATCGCGGGGCTCGATCCGCTCTGGACGGCACTCATCGTCATCGTCCTCACGACGATCACGGCCTGCTTCAACATCCGCACCAATGCGTGGGTGACCGGGGTGTTCCTGTTCATCGAGATGGCGGCGCTGGCGCTCCTGGCCCTCCTCGGGCTCATCCACGTCGAGCGCCCGATCACGGCGCTCCTGGATCCCCAGTTCCTCGACACCGCCACGGGCGGGCTCGCACCCCTCGGCATCGCGGGGCTCGTGCTGGCTATCACGCAGGGCATCTTCTCGTACAACGGCTATGGCGGGGCCATCTACTTCGCCGAGGAGACGAAGAACGCCCGGCGCACCATCGCTCGCGCGGTGCTGTGGAGCGTGCTCATCACCGTGATCGCCGAGCTCGTGCCGCTCACCGCGATCCTCCTCGGCGCGACGTCGCTGCCCGAGCTCTTCGGCGCGGTGCTGCCCGTCGAGCACTTCCTCGCGGAGCGGTCGGGACCCGTCATCACGATCTTCGTCCTGGTCGCGATCGCATTCGCCATCATCAACGCCATCATCGCCATCGCGCTGCAGTCGGGTCGTCTGCTGTTCGCCGCAGCACGCGATCAGGCAATGCCCGCGGCGCTCGCGCGGCCGCTCGCGCGCATCTCGACACGCACGAGGATGCCGATCGCCGCAACCCTCACGGTGGGCGTCCTCGCCCTCGCCGCGTGCTTCGTGCCCCTGGACGTGCTGCTCAACGCCACCGGCTCGACCCTCGCGTTCAGCTACGGCTTCATCGCGGTCGCCGCGCTCGTCGCCCGGCGCGCGCGTTCGGGAGAGGCCCCGGGCATCTACCGCATGCCGGCCTGGCCGCTCGCCCCCCTCGTCGCGCTGGTGGCGATCGCCACCATCTTCGTGATCGGCATCCTCGACCCGGGGCAGTGGCTCAGCCTCGGCATCGCGATGAGCATCGTGGCGGCCGGCTTCCTCTACTACGCCGTCTACCTGCGCAGGAACCCGGCGACGGCCCACCTGCTCTCCGGGGCCGACGACGACGAGGTCGCAGGCTGATGCTGGACCTGCTCATCACCGGCGGACGCGTGCGCACCTTCGCGCGCGGAGCGACGTGCGCCGAGGCCGTCGGAATCGTCGGGGACCGCATCGCCTACGTCGGCGCGGCGTCGGATGCTCCGGCCGCCCGTCGCACCATCGAGGCAGGCGGCCGCCTCATCACGCCGGGGATCGTCGACAGCCACAACCACCTGCTGCTCGGCTTCGACGACGACGCCGTGAGCCTCGAGGGCGCGCACGACCTCGTCGAGGTGCGTCGCCGCATCGCCGATTTCGCCGCCCGAAGGCCCGAGCTTCCGTGGGTGTGCGCCGAGAACGCCGTCTATTCGATCGTCGAGAATCGCCGTCCGAACGCCCGCGATCTCGAGGGACTGACCGACCGCCCGATCTTCGTGACGACCTACGACCAGCACTCGGTCTGGCTCGACCGCGCCGCGCTCGACGCGCTCGGGATCACCGGTGGCGGGGACGTCGCGTGGGGTCGTCCGGAGAGGGATGCCGCCACCGGCACGCCGACCGGATGGGTGACCGATTTCTACACGAGCGCGATGACGGCAACGGGTCTCGCCCAGCTCCAGCGCGACATCCCGATGTACTCGCCGGAGCGGCGCTATCGCAAGATCCTCGCGAGCATGCGGATGGCGACCTCGCTCGGGATCACCACCGTCGTCGAGCCGCAGGTTCCCCTCGCCGAGCTCCCTCTCTTCGAGCGGGCACTCGCCGAGGGTGAGCTCTCCTCGCGGGTGATCGCCGCGCTGTTCCACGCCGTCGGCGCCGACGGCGCGTTCCGCCGGACCCTGCGCGAGACGATCGACCGGTTCCCGACGGACCCGCGCCTCAGTGTCGGGCCGATCAAGCTCTACGCCGACGACGTCATCGAGCCGCACACGGCGCTCATGATCGACGACTACAGCAACCGTCGCGGCGTGCGCGGGCGCCCGAGCTATCCGGGGCGCGAGTTGGTCGACATCGTGACCGAGCTCGACAGGCTGGGGCTGCAGACGCACACCCATGCGACGGGGGATGCGGGCATCCGCCTCGCCCTCGATGCTGTCGAGAACGCGACGCGCGCGAACGGCACCCGCGACCGGCGCCACGGTGTCGTCCACGTCGAGTGCCTGCATCCCGACGATCTCCCGCGATTCCGCGAATTGGGGGTCACCGCCGCCATGCAGCCGCGGCACTGCTCGCCCGATCTCGTCGCCGGCACCTGGATGGACAACGTGGGCGAGGAGCGGTGGGATCGCGCATGGCGGTTCCGCAGTCTCCTCGACGACGGCGCCACGGTGGCGTTCTCGAGCGACTGGCAGGTCGGCGAGATGGATCCGCTCGTGGGGCTCTACTCTGCGGCGACGCGCGCGGGGCTGGATGGATCGGATGCCTGGACCGCCGCCGAGCGGGTGGGCATCGGCCGCGCACTCGAGGCGTACACGGTCCACGGGGCGCGCGCGTGGCATCGCGAGCACGAGATCGGCCGGATCGCTCCGGGGATGCTCGCGGACCTCGTGGTGTGGTCGGGCGACCTGCTCGCCCACGACGCCGATCCGTCAGGCCTGCTCGACGAGCACGCCGAGGTGACCGTCGTCGGCGGTCGCGTCGAGCATTCGCGCGGGCGGGTGACCGACGAGGTCGGCTCGGTCTTCGATGACCCCGCCGGCTTCGCCCCGCTCGGCGATCCGCACGCCCACGAGGCGGCCCGCGCCCACTGATCGGTACCGACGCAAGTGGGGCTGC
>NZ_JAYRDE010000085.1:0-11185 GCF_041909575.1 Microbacterium sp.
TGAAACTTCACACCCGGATTCGTCGGGAGTGACCCCGAACTTCCCCGCAGAGTGGACACACGACACACCGCCGATCGGCCCAGAACGCGGATCACGGGATCGTCCGGACCCGGCGCACCTGCCGGGTCCGGCATCCCACCCTCGACACACGCGACACAGGAAGACAGCGACATGACCCCTGCAACGGCCACCCCGATGCGCACCCGCACGGGACCGATCCCCACCCAGACCCACGAGCCGGCGATCGAGATCGCCGGACGCCTCGGACCGCGCTACGACGAGATCCTGACCCCTGAGGCGGTCGGCTTCCTCGCCGAGCTGCACCAGCGCTTCGCGGCGCGGCGCCACGACCGGCTCGCCGACCGCATGCGCCGCCGGTTCGAGATCGGCAACGGGCATGACCCCCAGTTCCGCCACGACACCCGTCACATCCGCGAGGACGCCGAGTGGCGCGTCGCGGGTGCGGGGCCCGGTCTCGAGGACCGCCGCGTGGAGATCACCGGCCCGACCGATCCCAAGATGACGATCAACGCCCTCAACTCCGGTGCCCGGGTGTGGCTGGCCGACCAGGAGGACGCGACCAGCCCGACGTGGAAGAACGTGATCGAGGGCCAGCTCTCGCTGCGCGACGCGATCCGCGGCGAGCTGTCCTTCACGAGCCCCGAGGGCAAGGAGTACCGCGTCACCGCCGAGCGCACGCCGACCATCGTGATGCGACCGCGCGGCTGGCACCTGACGGAGGAGCACATCCGGTTCACCGACCGCACCGGCCGCACGATGGCGGCATCCGGCTCGCTCGTGGACTTCGGCCTGTACTTCTTCCACAACGCGCAGCAGCTCATCGCGAACGCCCGCGGTCCCTACTTCTACATCGCCAAGCTGGAGTCCAGCGAGGAGGCGAGGCTGTGGGACGACGTCTTCACCTTCAGCGAGCAGCGGCTCGGCATCCCTCACGGCACGATCCGCGCAACGGTGCTCATCGAGACGCTGCCCGCGGCGTTCGAGATGGAGGAGATCCTGTTCGAGCTGCGCGATCACTGCGCAGGCCTCAACGCCGGCCGCTGGGACTACATCTTCTCGATCATCAAGAACTACCGCGGAAGGGGGGCGCGCTTCGTCCTCCCCGACCGCAGCGAGGTCACGATGACCGTGCCGTTCATGCGCGCGTACACCGAGCTGCTCGTAAAGACCTGCCACAAGCGGGGGGCTTTCGCGATCGGCGGCATGAGCGCCTTCATCCCGAACCGGCGCGACCCCGAGGTGACCCAGCGCGCGTTCGAGAAGGTCGCCGCCGACAAGAACCGCGAGGCCGGCGACGGCTTCGACGGAACGTGGGTGGCCCACCCCGACCTGATCCCGGTCGCGATGGCCGAGTTCGACGCGGTGCTGGGCGAGCGTCCGAACCAGCTCGACAGGCAGCGTCCCGACGTCGAGATCGAGGCGTCGCAGCTCATCGACGTGCACATCGGCCGGCCGATCACCGCCGCAGGCGTGCACGCCAACGTGTCGGTGGCGATCCGGTACCTCGAGGCCTGGCTGCGCGGACTGGGCGCCGTCGCGATCGACAACCTCATGGAGGATGCCGCGACCGCCGAGATCAGCCGCAGCCAGGTGTGGCAGTGGATCCACCAGGACCGGGCCACCGAGGACGGCACCGCGATCACCCGCGAGTACGTCGAGGGGCTGATCGGCGACGTGCTCGGCGAGGTCGAGCGCCGAGACGGCGACCGCTTCGACGACGCCGCCGCGCTCTTCCGCGAGGTCGCGCTGGGTCAGGACTTCCCGGCCTTCCTCACCCTGCCCGCCTACTCGCGCTACCTGGTCGAGACCGACCCCGCGTGAACCCCACGACAGCAAAGGAAACGAACATGACCACCTACCAGGACGACATCGACGCCGTCCGCGCGCTCAAGGAGCGGCACGGCTCCCCCTGGGACGCCATCGACCCCGAGTCGGTCGCCCGCATGCGGGCGCAGAACCGCTTCCGCACGGGACTCGAGATCGCGCAGTACACCGCCGACATCATGCGCCGCGACATGGCGGAGTACGACGCCGACTCGTCGGTGTACACCCAGTCGCTCGGCGTCTGGCACGGCTTCATCGGGCAGCAGAAGCTCATCTCGATCAAGAAGCACCTGAAGTCCACGAACAAGCGCTACCTCTACCTGTCGGGGTGGATGGTGGCGGCGATGCGCTCGGAGTTCGGCCCGCTGCCCGATCAGTCGATGCACGAGAAGACCGCGGTACCCGCGCTCATCGAGGAGCTGTACACCTTCCTGCGCCAGGCCGACGCCCGTGAGCTCGACCTGCTCTTCACCCGGCTCGATGAGGCGCGCGCCGCCGGCGACGACACCGCCGCGGAGTTCGTGCAGTCGCAGATCGACACCTACGAGACCCACGTGGTGCCGATCATCGCCGACATCGACGCGGGCTTCGGCAACCCCGAGGCCACCTACCTCCTCGCGAAGAAGATGATCGAGGCGGGCGCCTGCGCGATTCAGATCGAGAACCAGGTCTCGGACGAGAAGCAGTGCGGGCACCAGGACGGGAAGGTCACCGTCCCCCACGAGGACTTCCTCGCGAAGGTCAACGCCGTGCGCTACGCGTTCCTCGAGCTCGGCATCGAGAACGGAGTCATCGTCGCCCGCACCGACTCGCTCGGCGCCGGGCTCACGCAGAAGCTCGCCGTCACCCACGAGCCGGGCGACCTCGGCGACCAGTACAACGCCTTCCTCGACGCCGAGGAGATCTCGGACGCTGATCTCGGCAACGGCGACGTGGTCATCAAGCGGGACGGCCGGCTGCTGCGCCCGAGGCGGCTCCCCAGCAACCTGTACCAGTTCCGGCCCGGGACGGGTGAGGAGCGCGTGGTGCTCGACTGCATCACCTCGCTGCGGGGCGGCGCCGATCTGCTGTGGATCGAGACCGAGAAGCCGCATGTCGAGCAGATCGCGCGCATGGTGGATGCGATCCGCGCGGAGGTCCCCGACGCGAAGCTCGTCTACAACAACAGCCCGTCGTTCAACTGGACGCTCAACTTCCGGCAGCAGGCGTACGACCTGCTCGCGGAGCAGGGCGAGGACGTCTCCGGCTACGACCGCGGCGACCTCATGAACGCCGCGTACGACGACACCGCGCTGGCCCAGCTGGCCGACGAGAAGATCCGCACGTTCCAGCGCGACGGCTCCGCGCGCGCCGGCATCTTCCATCACCTCATCACACTGCCGACATATCACACGGCCGCGCTCTCGACCGACGATCTGGCCAAGGGCTACTTCGGCGACGAGGGCATGCTCGCCTATGTGAAGGGCGTTCAGCGCCGCGAGATCCGCGAGGGGATCGCGACGGTGAAGCACCAGAACATGGCCGGCAGCGACATCGGCGACAACCACAAGGAGTACTTCGCCGGCGACGCCGCACTCAAGGCCGGCGGCCAGCACAACACGATGAACCAGTTCAGCTGACGCCAAGACCGGATGCCTCGGCCCCGCCCCTGTGCGCGGTGCCGAGGCATCCGTCATCCCCACCCCCCGCCTGCGAGCGGATCGGGGCAGAATCTTCTCGTCGTTTCGTCGATCCGCTGACCGCCCGTTCGACGCCCTGGTCGTAACGTCGCTCGAAGAGAAAGGACCGACGATGCGATTTCTGATGCTGGTGCTGGCCGACCCCGAGGCGGACACGTCCGAAGAGCCCGTGCTCACGATCGGGGAGTGGTCGGCCGAGACGACCGAGGCCGGTGTGAACGTCGACGGCGACCGGCTGCAGCCGCCGGAGCGCGCCAAGACGGTGCGCCGCCGCGGCGGGAAGGTGGTCGTCACCGACGGTCCCTTCGCCGAGACCCGGGAGGTCATCGCGGGCTTCGACATCCTGGAGTGCCGGGACATGGATCACGCGATCGAGGTAGCGACGCGGCATCCGATGGCGACGCACGGCACCCTCGAGCTGCGCGCGCTCTGGCCGCTCGACCTCTGAGCCGGCGCGCGGCGGGGCGCGGTCTCACGACGAGTCCGCGCCCTGCGCGTCAGCGGCGCGCGGGATCCTGCGCGAGGGCTGCGGCCTCTTCGGCGCGCAGCAGCCGCTGGCCGCGGATGCCGCCCGCGAGCGCCCAGCCGAGCAGCCACGCGCCAGACACGATCGTCAACGAGGCCGCCGCGGTCAGGGCGGCGTCGGTGTCGAGCACCATCGCGAGCGCGCCGAGCGCCACGACGCCGCCGAGCACCGCGCCCAGGGCCCCGGTGCGCGTGAGGGCGCAGCCCCGGGCCAGCCACCAGGCGATCCCGCCCGCGATGACCAGCACGATCGCGAGCACGACCGTGCCCCACACCCATACACCCACGACGGACACCGTACCCGCCCCGCCTATGAGTCGGCTCCGCCTGTGGATGGCGCGGACGTCTGCGCCGTCAGTCCCGCAGGAGTCCCCGCTCCATGGCGAGCGTGACGGCGCGCGTGCGGTCGGCCACGCCCAGCTTGTCGAAGACCTTGAGGAGATGGGTCTTCACGGTGGACTCGCCGATGCCGAGCGCGAGGGCGATCTGCTTGTTGCTGTGTCCGGCGGCGACGAGCCGCAGCACCTCGGTCTCGCGCGCAGTGAGGACGGTCTCGGCGGCGGGAGCGCGCATCCGCTCGACCAGGCGCACCGCGACCTGCGGCGACAGGGCGGTCTGGCCGGCGGCGACCGAGCGGATGCCGGCGACGATCTCGGCCTGCGGCGCCGCCTTCAACAGGTAGCCGGACGCGCCGGCCTCGATCGCGGCGAGGATCTGGTCGTCGGACTCGTACGTCGTCAGGATGAGCACCTTGGCGTTGCCCTCCGCCGTGATGCGGGCGGTCGCCGCCACCCCGTCGACTCCGGGCATCCGCAGGTCCATCAGCACGACATCGGGTGACGTGGCGGCGGTGATCCGCGTGGCCTGGTCGCCGTCGGATGCCTCGCCCACGACCTCGAAGCCGGGTTCGTCCGACAGCATCCCGACCAGCCCCGCCCGCACGACGGGGTGATCGTCGACGATGACGAGCCGGATCATCCGGGCACCTCCTCGGCCGCTGCCGCTCCGGGGAGCCGGACGACGAGCGACGTCCCCGACCCCGGGCTCGAGGACACCTCGAAGCCGCCGCCCGCGAGCGCCACCCGCTCGGCCATCCCCTCCAGGCCGAAGCCGTCGCGCCGGGAGTCCGGCTCGAAGCCGGCGCCGTCGTCGACGACCTCCAGGCGGGCTCCGCCGGTGGATCCAGCGGACACGAGCACGCTCACGCGCGTCGCGGCGGCGTGCTTGCGGACGTTCGCCAGCGACTCCTGCAGGCAGCGCAGCAGCACGAGCTGCGACTCGCGCCCCAGCACGCCGTCGGAGTCGAGCCGCAGCTCGAGGTCGATCGTCAGCCCGGTCTCCGCGCGGAAGCGGCTCACCAGGCGCTCGACGGCATCGCCGAGAGCGGCATCCGACGGTACCGCCGCCGTCCGCGAGACGATGGCGCGTGCCTCCTCGAGGGCGTCGCGAGAGAGATGCTCGACCGTCGCGATCGTGTCGGCCGCGGCATCCGTCCGTCCGTCCGCCAGCTGGCGACCGGCACGCTCCGCGAGGATCGTGAGGCCGGCGAGGGTCTGGGCGAGGGTGTCGTGCACGTCGCGCGAGAGCCGCTCGCGCTCGGCCGCCGCACCCCGCTCTCGGCTGAGCGACTCGACCTGGCTCTGCGCGGCGGTGAGCTCGGCGACCAGGCGCGCGCGCTCCTCGCCGTATTCGACGATGCCCGAGATCCAGAGCCCGAAGGCGATCGCGAACGCGAGACCGAAGGCTGCGGAGGCGATCGCCGTGCCGAGCGCGGCAGGCACCCCCGCGCCGCCGGCGAAGACGCCGGCGAACAGCGCGACGCCCGCGAAGACGCCGAGCGCCACGGTCGCCGATCCGATGATCGCCGGTCGCCGGCCCGACGCGAGCACCCAGACGAGCGGGTAGGCGATCGCCTGGAAGATCGCGAAGAAGGGCTGCGCGGCGCATCCCGCCGCCATCGCCAGCGCCGCCAGTCCCGCGAACACCGGCAGTCGCCACGGCCGGCGATCGCGCAGTCCGGGCCGGGCGACGAAGAAGTAGGCGGCGGCGAAGACGAGGATCGCCGCCGACGCCACCACGAGGTCGATCGCCGAAGCGGGCGTTACCCCGACGGTCATCGCGACCGCGATCACGAGGGACGCGGCGATCACCGCCGCGTCCCACCATCGCCGATTGAGCATGTGCGTCTCCCTCGCCCGAGGCTACGCGTCGCGCCGGATCCACCGGAAGGTGAGGCGCGCGAGCACCAGTCCGATCACCAGCCATACGGCCAGGGCGAGCGCGACGCCGGGAAGATTCCACTCGCCGTTCTGCTCGAGCGCCGCGTAGGCGTCCGGGAGGAACACGTACCGCATCCCCTGCGCCATCCACTTCACCGGCAGGAAGCTCGCCGCCGTCTGGAGCCACTCGGGAAGCATGTAGAAGAAGAGGTAGACCCCCGACACGAACTGCACCACGAGCACGATCGGGATGACCACCGCCGTCGCGCTGCGCGCCGTGCGCGGCACCGACGAGATCGCCACGCCCAGCAGCGACGAGGACACGATCCCGAGCACGAACACCCACCCGAACGTCGCCCACTTCTCGGGCTCGGTCGGCAGCGGGACGCGGAGCACGAGCGCTGCGAAGCTCAGGATCAGCGCCGCCTGCGCCACGCCCGTGATCGCCACCTGGCCGATCTTGCCGAGGAAGTAGCTCACCGGCGAGAGCGGCGTCGAGCCCAGCCGCTTGAGGATGCCCTCGGATCGCTCGATCGCGATGTCGATCGCGAGGTTCTGGAAGCCCGAGAGGAGCAGCCCGGCGGCGAGCATCGCCGGCAGGTAGGCCTGGCCGATCGGGATCGGCGGGAGCCCGGGGGCGGGCTGCATGTCGCCTTCGCCCCCGAACGCCACGCTGAACAGGCCGAGCATGACGATCGGGAAGAGAAAGGTGAACACCAGCGTGTCGAACGAGCGGAAGTACTGCGTGAGCTCGAACCGGGTGCGCCAGGCTCCGAGGGCGAAGATGCCCGGGGCGCGACGCGGGGCACGGATGCCGCGGGTCTCGGTCGTGCGGATCAGGGTGCTCATCGTGCTGTCTCTTTCTGCGTCGCCGGCTCGCTGACGGCCGGGGGTTCGGTGGGGACGGGGGTCTCGCCGACGAGGTCGAGATAGACCTCCTCGAGCGAGGGGCGGACGATCTGCACCTCGTCCGGCTCGGCAGACGTGCGGGCGACGAGCTCGGCGACGAACCGTCCGGGCTCCGCCGTGCGGTGCTCGTGCGGACCGGTCGCGTCGCGCCACCGCACGAGGGGGGTGCGGGCATCCGGGCCGCCGATGGATGCCACCGGGCCCAGTGCCCTCAGGCTCCCGCCCACCAGGATGCCGACCCGGTCGGCGAGGTGCTCGGCCTCTTCGAGGTAATGCGTCGTCAGCACGATGGTCGTGCCCTGGGCGGAGAGCCCCTGGATCATCGCCCAGAAGTCCCGCCGCGCCTGCGGGTCGAAGCCCGTGGTCGGCTCGTCGAGGAACAGCAGCTCGGGATCGCCGACGATCCCCAGGGCCACGTCGACCCGGCGCTGCTGACCACCCGAGAGCTTCGCGACGCGCAGATCGGCCTGGGCTTCGAGGCCCACGGCGGCGATCACCTCGTCGGCGTCGCGCGGAGCGGGGAAGAAGCCGGCGAACTGCCGCACGTACTCCCTCACCGTCAGCGCGCCGAGGCTGCCGGCCGACTGCAGCACCACGCCGAGGCGCGCCTTCCACGCGAGACCCGCCTGGCCGGGGTCCTCGCCCAGCACGGCTACTTCGCCCCCGCTTCGCCGCCGGAAGCCCGCGAGGATCTCCACCGTCGTCGACTTCCCGGCTCCGTTGGGCCCCAGGAATGCGAAGGTCTCTCCCCGGGCGATGTCGAACGACACGTCGTCGACGACCGCCCGGCCCGAATACTCTTTGCGCAGGTTCCGCACCCGCACCACGTTCTCGTCCATGACTCCACGTTCCCGCGGCGGCGGGGTGGCGGGGAGCGGCCGTTCGTCGGGCGGGCATCCCCCATTCGGTGGATGCCGCGCCTCCGCCGTCAGGCCGTGGGTCCAGCCGTCCGCGCCTCCCGCCGTCCGGCTGCGATGCGCATTCCGGACACTCCCGCGGGCGCTCGCGGACTACGCTCGAAGGCGTGACAGAACGCGCCCCGCTCTCCCGCAAGCTCTCCGCCATCGCCGAGTCCGCGACGCTCAAGGTCGATGCCAAGGCGAAGGCCCTCCAGGCCGCCGGTCGCCCGGTGATCTCGTACGCCGCGGGCGAGCCGGACTTCCCCACGCCGCAGTTCATCGTCGACGCCGCGGCGGCCGCGCTCACCGACCCGTCGAACTTCCGCTACACCCCTGCCGCGGGCCTCCCCGTGCTGCGCGAGGCGATCGCCGCGAAGACGCTGCGCGACTCCGGCCTCGAGGTCGACCCCTCGCAGGTCATAGTGACCAACGGCGGCAAGCAGGCCGTGTACCAGGCGTTCCAGGCGGTGGTGAACCCGGGCGACGAGGTGCTGCTGCCGGCGCCCTACTGGACGACGTATCCCGAAGCGATCGCCCTCGCCGACGGCGTGCCCGTCGAGGTGTTCGCGGGCGCCGACCAGGACTACAAGGTCACCGTCGAGCAGCTCGAGGCCGCGCGCACCGACCGCACGACCGCGCTCGTCTTCGTGTCGCCGTCGAACCCGACCGGCGCCGTGTACACGCCCGAGGAGACCCGCGCCATCGGCGAGTGGGCCGTCGAGCACGGCATCTGGATCATCTCGGACGAGATCTACCAGAACCTCGTCTACGAGGGCGTGCGCGCCGTCTCGATCGTCGAAGCGGTGCCGGATGCCGCGGCCCAGACGATCCTCGTGAACGGCGTGGCGAAGACCTATGCCATGACCGGCTGGCGCCTGGGCTGGATGGTCGGCCCGAAGGACGCGATCAAGGTGGCCGCGAACCTCCAGTCGCACCTCTGCTCGAACGTGAACAACATCGCCCAGCGCGCCGCGCTGGCAGCCCTGTCGGGCCCGCAGAGCGAGGCCGAGCAGATGCGCCTGGCGTTCGACCGGCGTCGCCGGCTGATCGTGTCGGAGCTGTCGAAGATCGACGGCGTCACCGTGCCGAACCCGCTCGGCGCGTTCTACGCCTACCCCGACGTGCGCGGACTTCTCGGCCGCGAGTGGCAGGGGGCGACCCCGACGACGACGCTCGAGCTCGCCGACCTCATCCTCGAGAAGGCCGAGGTCGCGGTCGTGCCCGGCGAGGCCTTCGGACCGTCCGGCTATCTGCGCCTGTCGTACGCGCTCGGCGACGACGCGCTCCTCGAGGGCATCCGCCGCCTGCAGGACCTGTTCGCCGCCTGACCGGCCCTACCGGCCCGCACGCCTCGCGCCGACGGGCTGGGACGAAAAGACTGCTCCGCGCGCGACGCGCCGTGCCGCGGCATCCGCTCCCGGCGTGTCTCCGTGACCGACCGGTCTTTTCGACATGAGCGCGCAGCTTCACCCTCGTGGCGCAGTTGCACCTGCGCCGTTTGCGGAGACCCGCGCAGCAGCCCCGGCGCGGGCTAGAGCTCGACGCCGACCAGGACGGGCTCGGGCTGGAGCACCAGGCCGAACTCGGACTGCACCCGGCCCTGGATGTAGCGCGCGAGCTCGGCGAGCTCGGCAGCGGTGGCGTTGCCGCGATTCGTGAGCGCCAGGGCGTGCTTCGACGACAGCGCCGCGCGCGAGCGCGGCAGCTTGAAGCCCTTGCGCACGCCGGAGTGCTCGATGAGCCAGGCCGCGCTGACCTTGACGTCGGACTCGACCGCCGCCGGCGGGGGCACGTAGCCCTCGTACGCCGAGAGGGGGATCACCAGCACGGGGTCGAGGTCGGGCGTGACGGGCCACCGCGGGCAGGCGGCCGGCAGGGTGCGGGCGAAGGATGCCGAGACCACCGCGTTCTGGAAGAACGACCCGGCGCTGTACGTGTCGGGGTCGTCGTCGTCGAGCACCATGCCCTTGCGCGCGCGAGTCGCGAGGACGTGCTCGCGGACCCACCCGACCGACACGGTGTCGTCGACGCCCAGACCGAGGGCGCTGCGCAGCTGCTCCCCCGCGGTCGGGCGCTGCTCGTGCCCCACCTCCGCCAGTTCGAGCGTGACCGAGAGGATCACGGCGCGTCGGGCGGGAGCCGATCCGTAGTGGTGCTTGAGCGCCGATGTGCGGAACCCGAGCCCCAGGTCGGCCGCCGGCACGGTGGACACCTCGCCCGTCGACTCGTCGACGAGATCGACCTCGACGAGCGTCTGAACGATCTCCTGGCCGTAGGCGCCGACGTTCTGCACCGGGGCCGCGCCGACCGTGCCGGGGATGCCGGACATGGCCTCGATGCCGGCGAGGCCGGCCTCCACCGAGTACGCCACCAGCGCGTCCCAGTCGTGTCCCGCCTGCACCCGGAGCCGTGCGAATCCCGGCCGGGGGGACGGCATCCGCTCGATGCCCGTCGTGCGGATGCGCACCACCGTGCCGTCGAACAGCTCATCTCCGACGAACAGGTTCGAGCCCCCGCCGAGGACGAACCAGGGGTCGCCATCGGCCCAGACCTCGCGCAGCGTGGCCACGAGCTCCTCGGTCGTGGTCGCCTCGAACATGCGCGCCGGCGCGCCGCCCGTGCGGAGCGTCGTCAGGCGTGAGAGCGGAACGGGATCGACCTCGGTCATGCGGTCCGCACGCGCACCTGTGCCTTGCCGAGCACCGTCGTGTCGGCGTGCGACACGGTCAGGTCGATGCGCGCGGCGCCGTCCTCGACGGCCCCGACCTTCGCGACGATCGACACGTCCGCACCCGACGCCGGGTCGACCACCACGGGGCGGGTGAAGCGCACGCCGTACTCGAGGATGCGACCCGAGTCGCCGAGCCACGGGACGATCGTCTCGACCGACAGGCCCATCGTGAGCATGCCGTGCGCGAGGACGCCCGGCAGCCCCACCTCGGCGGCGACGTCGTCGCGGTAGTGGATGGGGTTGAAGTCGCCGGATGCTCCGGCATAGCGCACGAGCGACTCCCGGGTGAGGTGCACCCGGCGCGGGGCGCCCACCACCCCCCCCCGCCGGCACTCGAAACCCCCCCAACGTCCCCCCCCCCCCCCCGCAACACCGCGG
>NZ_JAYRDE010000085.1:11195-13161 GCF_041909575.1 Microbacterium sp.
GACGTCGCCGACGGTCAGGCTCTCGAACGCGCTCATCGGTCCCCCTCCCCCACGAGCAGGACGGAGGTAGCGGTCACCACGTGGTCGCCCGCGGCATCCGTGATCTCGGCATCGCTCGTGACCATCGCGTTGCCGCCGAGGGTGCGGATGCCCGTCACCGTGAGCCGCGCGGAGAGCTCGTCGCCGGCCACGATCGGGCGCGAGTAGCGGAAACGCTGCTCCGCATGGAGCACGTTCTGGAGCACGATGCCCGAGTCGGGCTCCGCGAGCAGCTGCTGGAGCGTGAGGTCCTGGACGACCATCGCGAAGGTGGGCGGGGCGACGACGTCGGCGTAGCCGAGCGCCTGAGCGGCGGCCGGGTCGGTGTGCTGGTCGTCGGTCGCGAAGACGGCGCGCGCGAACTCGCGCACCTTCTCGCGACCCACGAGGTAAGGGGGCGTCGGGGGGAAGGACCGGCCGACGAGCTCGAGGTTCACTGGCACCGTGCCATCCTACCGAGGGCCTCCGCGGCGGTGTCCGAGGTCAGCGGCGGCGGCCGCGGACGGCTTTGACCGCCATCTGCGTCGCGATGAAGACGAGGAAGACCGCGAAGAGCGCGTTTCCGACGAAGGGGTCGACCACGGTGGCCAGCCATGCCCCGAGTGCGGTCGTCGTGCACGCGGCCACGCCGATGGTCGCCGCGGCGACGAGGTCCACGTTCCCGCGGCGCAGGTTGCCGATCGTGCCCGAAACGGCGGTCGGGATCATCATGAGGAGGGACGTCCCCTTCGCGATCAGGTCGCTCGTCCCGAAGAGCACCATGAGCGCGGGGACGACGATGATGCCGCCGCCCACGCCGATGAGACCGGCGACGATCCCCGTGACGACGCCCAGCACGACGAGGCCGATGCCGCTGAGCACCGTGAGGTCCAGCGTCGCCTCGCGCGACGGGATCACCACGAACAGACTCACGATCACCAGGACGAGGAATCCGACGAAGGCCCAGCGCAGGAACGTGATCGACAGGCGCGGGAGCAGCCACGTGCCCACCTGCGCGCCAACGACCGCGCCGGCGGCGAGCAGGAGACCTGGGATCCAGGCGACGGCGTCGTGCAGCGCGTAGGAGACGACGCCGACCGCGGCGGTGGGCACGATGGCCGCGAGCGACGTGCCGGCGGCCAGACGCTGATCGAAGGCGAGCGCCAGCACGAGGAGCGGAACGATGACCGTCCCGCCGCCGACGCCGAACAGGCCCGACAGCAGCCCCGCGAGCAGGCCGATCCCCACGCAGCCGAGGAAGAAGCGTGCGTCACGCGGACGTGCGGCGATGGCGTCCGTCACGATCAGCCGTTGAAGAACCAGTTGTCGACGCGCCACTCGCCGTCGACCTCGATGACGAGGTACTCGATGTAGTCCGTGTAGGGATGCAGGGTCTCGGTGGGCTCGCCCTCCTTGTCCCAGTACGCGTCGTAGCGGTCGACGGTGGAGACGGCGACGGATGCTCCGATCGCCTTGACCTCGTCGACGGTGGAGCTGTAGTCGACCACGGAGTCCATGAACCCCCGGGACTGCACGTAGAAGTCCTCGCACGTCTCTGTCTCGGTCGCCACCCGGTAGTCCTCGGTCGTCGTGGCGAAGTACTCCTCGCAGTCGGCGGACTGCCAGGCGTGATCGAACAGCTCGACCGCGCCGACCGCGCCCTCCTCCGCCTCCGGGGTCAGGACGTCCGCACTCTCCGCGGCCTCGCGCCCTCCGGCCGATCCCGCCGGACCCAGGCCCGATGCCGGCATCCCGTTGAGCAGCGCGGGGATGGTCAGCGCAGCGCCGACGATGATGGCGAGCATCACGGCGGCCAGCGCCACCCACAGGATCCACAGCCGCGACGTCGGCCGCTCGGCCACAGCGGACGCGACCGCCGGGTCGGCGGTCGCGCCGGGGGGGCGCTCGGCGCCGTGAGTCGTCCACCCTCCGCCGGCCCCCCACCCCC
>NZ_JAYRDE010000086.1:0-12882 GCF_041909575.1 Microbacterium sp.
GACTCGGTCACTCGTTCTCCTGGTGGCTCCGCGGGTCGGAGCCGTCGCGGGGCTCGGGCGCATCGCCCGCCGCGCGACGCGCGAGAGTCAGCAGAGCGCCCCGCTCCACCTTAGTCAACTCGCGTGCACGCCCGGCTGGCAGCGTTCCCAGGTGGAGAGGCCCGAACTGACGTCGCACGAGTTCGACGACCGGATGCCCCACCTCGGCCATCATGCGGCGCACGATGCGGTTGCGGCCCGAATGGAGCGTGAGCTCGACGAGCGAGCCGCCGCCCTCGGCCGACGCGGTGAGCAGGCGCGCCTTGTCGGCGGCGATGCGCCCGTCCTCGAGGTCGATGCCGCGGGTCAGCCGCTGGATCGTCTGGGCGGTCACGCGACCCTCGACCTTGGCGATGTAGACCTTGGTCACGCCGAACGAGGGGTGGGCCAGTACGTGAGCGAGCTCGCCGTCGTTGGTGAGCACGAGGAGGCCGCTCGTCTCGGCATCCAGTCGTCCCACGTTGTAGAGGCGCTCCGGCCAGTCCGCCGTGAATCCGCGCAGATCGGGACGCCCGCGCTCGTCCTTCATCGAGCTGACGACGCCCGTGGGCTTGTTCAGCATGACGTAGCGCTTGGACTGGTCGAGCTGCACGGCCGTGCCGTCGACGTCGACGAGGTCCTTCTCGGGGTCGATGCGCGAGCCGAGCTCGGTCACGACCTGCCCGTTCACCCGGACGCGGCCCTCCACGATGAGCTGCTCGGCGACGCGGCGCGAGGCGACGCCGGCGTTGGCGAGCACCTTCTGCAGGCGCACGCCCTCCGGAGCGTGGAACGGATCGCGATCTGTCATCGGCGTGCCTCCTCGTCGAATCCGCTGGCCCCGTCGTCGAGCAGCGGCGAGATGTGCGGCAGCTCGTCGAGCGAGTTGATGCCGAGATTCACCAGCAGGGCGTCGGTCGTCCCGTAGTTGATGGCGCCGGTCTCGGCATCCGTGAAGACCTCTGTGATCAGACCCCGCGAGAGCAGCGTGCGCACGACGGAGTCGACGTTCACCGCGCGGATCGAGGCGACCTGGCTGCGCGTGACGGGCTGCTTGTAGGCGATGACGGCGAGCGTCTCTAGCGCGGCCTGCGAGAGCCGGGACGGTGCCTGGGCGTTGACGAACTCGCTCACGAGGTCGTCGTGCTCCTCGCGCACGTACAGGCGCCAGCCGCCGCCGACCTCCCGCAGCTCGAACCCGCGGACCGGGCCGCCGGTCTCGCCGTCGTAGTCCGCGACGAGGCCCTCGATCGCCTGCCGCACCGCGGGGACGGGCGAGCCCACGGCGGCCGCGAGGCTCACGAGGCTCTGCGGCTCCTCGACCACCAGCAGGATCGCCTCGAGGCGACGCGCCACGTCGGCCGTCACCGGGGGCGGTGGGTTCTCGTCGATCGACGAAGGGTCAGTGGTCATAGTCGGCTCCCAGGGTGGCGAGGTTCTCGTCGGACCAGCGCTGCGCGCTCCAGCGCAGGGTGAGCTCGCCGAGCGGCTCGAGCTGTTCGAAGGAGAGGGCGGCGTGGCGGTACAGCTCGAGGACCGACAGGAAGCGGGCGACGACCACGCCGGACTGGGTGACCCCGGCGACGAGCTCGCGGAAGCTGAGGGTCCCGGCATCCCGCAGCAGAGTCACCACGACCGCGGCCTGCTCGCGGATGCTCACCAGCGGCGCGTGCAGGTGGTCGAGCCCGACGTGCGGGATCTCCTTGGGGGTCATGGCGAGCAGCGCCAGCGCCGCGAAGTCGTCGGCGCTGAGGGTCCAGACGAGCTCGGGCACGGCGTTGCGGTACTTCTCGTCGAGCCGCACCGAGCGGGAGTGCCGGCGGTCCTCCCGCTGCAGGCATCGCTCGAACCACACCGAGACCTCCTTGAAGGCCCGGTACTGCAGCAGCCGCGCGAAGAGGAGGTCCCGCGCCTCGAGCAGGGCGACCGACTCGGCGTCGACGAGCTCGCCCTGGGGCAGGAGCCCGGCGACCTTCATGTCGAGCAGGGTCGCGGCCACGACGAGGAACTCGGATGCCTCGTCCAGCTCCTCGTCCGGACCGAGTTCGCGCAGGTACGCGATGAACTCGTTGGTCACGAGCGAGAGCGACACCTCGGTGATGTCGAGCTCGTGCTTGGAGATCAGCGTGAGCAGCAGGTCGAACGGGCCGTCGAAGTTCCCGAGCGAGACGCGGAAGCCCTCGACGGGCGGTTCGCTGGCGAGGGCCTCCTCGTCAGGCGACGGCGCCACGGGCGACCAGCTCCCGCGCCAGACGCAGGTAGGCCTGCGCGGCGGCGTGCTCGGGCGCGAATTCCGTGATGGGCATGCCCGAGACCGACGCGTCCGGGAACTTCACGGTGCGGCCGATGACGGTCTCGAGGACGTCGTCGCCGAAGGCGTCGACCACCCGCTCGAGCACCTCACGCGAGTGGAGGGTGCGGGCGTCGTACATCGTCGCGAGCACGCCGTCGAGCGTGATGGTGGGGTTGAGGCGATCGCGCACCTTGTCGATCGTCTCGATGAGCATCGCGACGCCGCGCAGCGCGAAGAACTCGCACTCCAGCGGGATGATCACGCCGTGGCTGGCCGTGAGCGCGTTCACGGTCAGCAGCCCGAGGGACGGCTGGCAGTCGACGAGGATGACGTCGTAGTCGGGCGCGAGCTTGCGCAGCGCGCGCGAGAGCGTCTGCTCGCGGGCGACCTCGTTCACGAGGTGCACCTCGGCCGCCGACAGATCGATGTTGGCGGGGACGACGTCGAGGTTCTCGACGCGCGACGTCACCACGACGTCGTGCGGGTCGCGCTTGCCGTCGACGAGCAGGTCGTAGATCGTCGGGATGTCGTGGGTCTGGATGCCGAGCCCGGCCGACAGTGCACCCTGCGGGTCGAAGTCGACTGCGAGCACCCGTCGGCCGTAGCCGGCGAGTGCGGCGGCGAGGCTGATCGTCGTCGTCGTCTTGCCGACGCCGCCCTTCTGGTTGCAGAGGGAGATGATGCGCGCCGGCCCGTGCCCGTCGAGCTTCGGCGGAGTCGGGAAGCCGTGGTACGGACGCCCGGTGGGACCGATCGGCGTCTCGTCGCCTGAGGCCTTCGTCGCGCCCCGCTTGCTGCCCGCCACAGACTCTCCTGACTTTCCCATCTCGTGCACCGATTCTAGTCACGGTGGGCCCGTCACCCCGGGAACGGTCAGCGGGCGCGCGGGTGGGAGGTCACGTAGACGTCGCGCAGAGCGTCGACGGAGACGTGCGTGTAGATCTGCGTGGTCGCCACCGAGGCGTGGCCGAGCAGCTCCTGGACGACGCGCACGTCGGCGCCGCCCTGCAGGAGATGGGTCGCGAACGAGTGCCGCAGGGTGTGCGGCGAGACGTGGGAGACGAGCTGGGCGCGATCGGCGGCGTCCCGGATGATGAGCCACGCGCTCTGCCGCGACAGCGGCGCGCCGCGCGCCCCCAGGAAGAGCTTCGGGGTGGCTCGCCCCCGGCGCGAGAGCTCCGGACGTGCGCGGGTGAGATAGGCCTCGACGGCGGCGCGCGCGTACGATCCGACCGGCACGATGCGCTCCTTGGAGCCCTTTCCCCGCACGCGGATCACGTCGCCGTGCGCGAGATCGTCGACGTCGAGCTGCACGACCTCCGACACGCGGGCGCCGGTCGCGTACAGCAGCTCGAGGAGCGCCCGGTCTCGCATGCCGACGAGGTCCCCCGGTGCCGCACCGGGAGCGGGCACCGTCCCCGTCGCGGGGGCCGGTCCTGCGGCATCCAGCAGCGCCTCGACCTGGTCGATCGTCAGGGCCTTGGGCAGCCGCCGGGGCTGCTTCGGCGGCCGCAGTCGGGCGGAGGGATCGGCGGACTCGATGCCCTCGCGCGCGAGGAAGCGGTGCAGGCCCCGCACCGACGACTGCAGGCGGGCGAGGGAGGATGCCGCGACCGGCGGCTGCGCGGAGGCGCGCTCCGCCGCGAACTCGGCGACGATTTCCGCCGACACGTCGCCGGAGTCCTCGACGCCCCGGCCGGCGAGCCATGCGACGTAGCCCGCCAGGTCGCGGCGGTACGCGGCGACGGTGTTCTCGGAGAGGCCGCGCTCGATCGAGATGTGCCGCAGGTACGCGTCCACCGCCCGGTCGAGCTTCATGTCAGGCCCCGGATGCGTCGCCCCGGCTCGCGGGCCCGGCACCGCGCAGCCGCTCTGCCGCAGCGAGCGCGCCCACGGCGAGGATGCCGTTGCGCAGGCGACCGGCGAGCACCCCGGCGACCACGTCGGCCAGCGCCACCCATTCGACGCGGATGTCGGCCTCCTCGGCCTCGCGCGCGTGCGCCTCGCCGTGGGGAGACAGGCCGCGGGCGAGGAACAGGTGGACGACCTCGTCGTTGCCGCCCGGGGTCGTGAAGATGCTGACGAGCGGCTCCCACGACGCGGCGACGAGGTCGGCCTCCTCGGCCAGCTCCCGCACCGCGGTCTCGAGCGGGCTCTCCCCCTCGACGTCGAGCAGACCGGCGGGGATCTCCCAGTCGCGATGACGGATCGGATGCCGGTACTGCTGGATCAGCAGCACGCGATCGTCGTCGTCGATCGCGACGACGGCTGCCGCGCCCGGATGGTCCACGTACTGCCGCACGATCTGCTCGCCGTTGTATGCGAACGTGTCGCTGCGGACATCCCACACGCGCCCTGCATAGACGAGGTCGCTCTCGGTCACGGCGAGCTCGACGGGCTCGTCCGCGAGCGGCGACCCGGCCACGGCGTCAGCCATTGTCGACGTCGAACAGCTCGCTCGCGCGGTGGCGCTCGAGCGCCGCCCCGACCAGCCCGCGGAAGAGGGGGTTCGCGTCGGTCGGCCGCGATCGCAGCTCCGGGTGCGCCTGGGTGGCGATGTAGTACGGGTGCACGTCGCGCGGCAGCTCGACGTACTCGACGAGGTCGAGGTCGGGGTTGATTCCCGAGAAGACCAGGCCCGCCTCCGCGATCTGGTCGCGGTAGCGGTTGTTCACCTCGTAGCGGTGGCGGTGACGCTCCGACGCCGTCGTCGCGCCGTACACCTCGGCCGCGATCGAGCCCTCGGTCAGCGCGGCCGGATACAGGCCCAGGCGCATCGTGCCGCCGAGGTCGCCGCTCTCGAGGATGTCGACCTGCTCCTGCATCGTGGCGATGACGGGATGCGCGGTGTCGGGGTCGAACTCGCTCGACGAGGCATCCGCGATGCCGGCGACGTGGCGCGCGTACTCGATCACGATGCACTGCAGCCCGAGGCAGATGCCGAGGGTCGGGATCCCCTGCTCGCGTGCGAACTTCAGCGCGCCGATCTTGCCCTCGATGCCGCGGATGCCGAAGCCGCCGGGGATCACGATGCCGTCGAGCGGGGCCAGGGCCTTCGCGGCACCCTCGGGCGTCTCGCACTCGTCGGAGGGGATCCACCGGATGGTGACGTGCGTCTCCTGCGCGAACCCGCCGGCCTTGAGGGCCTCGGTCACCGACAGGTATGCGTCGGGGAGGTCGATGTACTTGCCCACCAGTCCGATCGTGACCTCGTGCTTCGGGTTGTGCACGGCCTGGAGCACGCGCTCCCAGCGCGTCCAGTCGACCTCGGCCGCCTTCGACAGGCCGAGGGCCCGCACGATGTACTCGTCGAGCCCCTGCTCGTTCAGCATGCTCGGGATGTCGTAGATGCTCGGCACGTCGACCGCGTTCACGACCGCTTCCTCGTCGACGTCGCACATGAGGGCGATCTTGCGCTTGTTCGACTCGGTGACGGGCCGGTCGCTGCGCAGCACGAGCGCGTCGGGCTGGATGCCGATGCTGCGCAGCGTCGCGACGGAGTGCTGCGTCGGCTTGGTCTTCTGCTCGCCCGAGGCGCCCATGAACGGCACCAGCGACACGTGCACGAAGAACACGTTGTTGCGGCCGAGCTCGTGGCGGATCTGACGTGCCGACTCGATGAACGGCTGGGACTCGATGTCGCCGACAGTCCCGCCGATCTCCGTGATGATGACGTCGGGCCGCGGCTCCTCGGTCGCCTGGAGGCGCATGCGGCGCTTGATCTCGTCGGTGATGTGCGGGATGACCTGCACGGTGTCGCCGAGATACTCCCCCCGGCGCTCGCGCGCGATGACCTGCGAGTAGATCTGCCCCGTCGTGACGTTGGCGGCCTGGCTGAGCTCGATGTCGAGGAACCGCTCGTAGTGGCCGATGTCGAGGTCGGTCTCGGCGCCGTCGTCGGTGACGAAGACCTCGCCGTGCTGGAACGGGTTCATCGTGCCGGGATCGACGTTGAGGTACGGGTCGAGCTTCTGCATGACGACGTGGAGTCCACGCGCCGTGAGCAGGTTGCCGAGGCTGGCGGCGGTGAGGCCCTTGCCCAAAGAGGAAACGACACCACCGGTCACGAAGATGTGCTTGGTGGTGTCGTTCTGAATGTCGCCGCGGGAAGAACCGGAAGTCTGCATCACGGGCTTTTATCCTATCTCACGTCGGGGGGTCGAGCCTGAGCGTTCGCGGCGCGCCTCGGCGGCCGCCGCCGGAGCCGGCCGGAACCGGCGCCTCATGCGACCTCCGCACGCAGCCCGAGGAGCTCTCGCGCGTGGCTGAGGGCGGCATCCGAATCAGGCATTCCGGAGAGCAGCCGCGCCATCTCGGCCTCGCGATCGGCGCCGTCGAGGCGCCGCACGTCCGATGCCGTCACCGAGCCGTCGACCGCCTTCACCACCGTGAGGTGATTCGTGGCGAACGCGGCGACCTGCGCCAGATGCGTCACGGCGATCACCTGCGACGACTGCGCCAGCCGTGCCAGCCGGCGTCCGACCTCGATGGCCGCCGCGCCGCCGATGCCGGCGTCGACCTCGTCGAACACGAACGTCGGCACGGGATCGACCGCGGCGATCACCACCTCGATCGCGAGCATCACCCGGCTGAGCTCTCCGCCGGACGCACCGCGCGACACCGGCCGGGGATCCGCCCCCGGATGCGCCGCGAGCAGGATGGCGACGTCGTCGCGCCCCGAGGCGGACTCCGTCCCCGGCGAGACGGCGACAGACAGGCGCGCGTCGGGCATGGCGAGGGCGCGCAGCTCGGCGGTCACCGCCGTCCCGAGTCGTTCGGCCGCCTCGGTGCGGGCATCGGTGAGAGCGGAGGCGGCTTCGTCGAGGGCGGATGCCGCGGCATCGCGCTCCTCGGAGAGCCGGGCGACGCGGTCGCCGTCGTCGTCGAGTTCTGCGAGCCGCGCCGATCCCGTGTCGAGGAGCTCGATGGCGGCGTCGAGGGTGCCGTGGGTGCGGACGAGCGCCGACAGCACGGCGCGTCGCTCCTCCACGGCGGCCAGCTCGTGCGGCCCGGTCTCGTCGAGGTCGGCGAGGTATCCGGCAAGCGCCGCGGCGACGTCGGCGGTGCGGTATCCGAGATCGGCGACCTGCCCTGCGAGATCTTCGAGCACCGGGTCGTTCGCCCGTTCGAGGGCCCGCCGCGCCTCGGCGAGCAGCGACGTCGCGTCGGGCTCCGCGTCGCCCGAGAGCGCGTCGTGCGCGGTCGCGGCCGCAGTGCGGAGCGCTTCGGCATTGGCGAGACGCTCGGCGCGCACGGCGAGCTCGGCGTCCTCGCCCGGCTGCGGCGCGGCCTGCTCGATCTCGGCGACCTGGGCGCGCAGCTCGTCGGCCTCGCGCGCCCGGGCGTCGCGGTCGTCCGTGAGCGAGCTCAGCGCGCGGTCGGCCGCGCGCCAGCGCTCGTACGCCTCCCGGTAGGTCGCCAGCGCGCGCTGCACCGGCGCGCCCCCGAAACGGTCGAGCGCGTCTCGCTGGGCCGCCGCGCTGCGCAGCCGCAGCTGGTCGGACTGGCCGTGCACGACCACGAGCTCGTCGGCCAGGTCTGCGAGCACGCCGGCCGGCGCGGTGCGGCCGCCCACCGAGGCGCGCCCGCGTCCTTCGGTCGAGATGGACCGGCCGACGAACAGCTCGGCGCGGCCGTCCCCGAGAGGTTCGAGCTCTCCCCCGGCATCCCGTACCCGGTCGGCGACCGCTCCGGACTCAGGCACGATCCACACGCCGTCGACGGTGGCCTGGAGCGCGCCCGAGCGCACCGCGCCGGAATCCGCGCGCTGTCCGAGCAGCAGCCCCAGCCCGGTCACGACCATCGTCTTGCCGGCGCCGGTCTCGCCCGTGATCGCGGTGAAGCCCGGTCCGATCGGGAGCGTCGCCTCGGCGATGACCCCGAGATCGCGCAGGCGCATCTCCTCGATCACGGTGTGGGCCCCGTGATGGCCGCGGGACCGCGCCACCCGTCGACGGGAAGCCGGAACTTGCGGACGAGGCGGTCCGTGAAGCGGGCGGGGTGCAGGCGCGCGAGGCGGACGGGGTGGTCGGACCGCCGCACCACCACGCGCGCGCCGGGCGGGAGATCGTGCGACCGGCGGCCGTCGCACCACAGGATCCCGACGCCGTTCGTGCGCTCGAGCACCTCGATCGCCACCGCGTGCTCGGGGCCGACGACGAGCGGCTTGGCGAAGAGGGCGTGCGCCGACAGCGGCACGACCGAGATGGCCTCCACCGTGGGCCAGATCACCGGCCCGCCGGCCGAGAAGTTGTAGGCGGTCGATCCGGTCGGCGTCGAGACGACCACGCCGTCGCAGCCGAAGCTCGACAGCGGCCGGCCGTCGACCTCGATCACGACCTCCAGCATCCGCTCGCGACTGGCTTTCTCGACGGTGGCCTCGTTGAGCGCCCACGTCTCGTACAGGACCGAGTCCGCGGAATCCTTCACGCGCACGGCGAGGGCGAGACGCTCCTCGACCTCGTAGTCGCGGGCGATGACACGGCGCACCGCATCGTCCATGTCGTCGCGCTCGATCTCGGCGAGGAAGCCCACGTGGCCCATGTTGATGCCCAGGACCGGGGCCGTGCCCTCGCGCACGAGCTCGGCGGCCCGCAGGATCGTGCCGTCGCCTCCCAGCACGATCGCCAGCTCCACGTCGGCCACCGGCACGTCGTCACCCAGCACGGCCACGTCCCCGAACGACGGGATCACCGCCGACAGCTCGGCGCGGTCGTCGGCGGCCAGCACGGGACGCGCCCCGGCGGACCGCAGCGCCGCCACCACGCGCTCGGCGGCGAACACGGTGTCGTCGCGGTGGGCGTGCGCGACGACGAGGATGTCGCGCTCGGCGCGTGCGTCGGTGTCGGTCATCGGACCCCCGCCAGTCGGTTCACGGTGCCCAACCATTCTGTCGGATTGCTTCCCCGGCCCGGCGCGAGGTGCGCGATGTACTCGGAATTGCCGTGAGTGCCGGCTATCGGCGAGGAGACCACGCCGCGGGTGCCCAATCCGGCATCCCACGCCGCCCAGAGCACGCCGGCCACGGCATCCGCCCGCAGCGCCGGGTTGGTGACCAGGCCGCCCTTGACGGCCGTGCGGCCCACCTCGAACTGCGGCTTGACGAGCAGCACCACATCTCCGTCGTCGTCGACGACCGCCCGGACGGCGGGCAGCACGTGGGAGAGCGAGATGAACGACAGATCTCCTGTGACGACCGCCGGGCGCGCACCGACTCCGCTCGTCTCGGCCAGCGACGAGGGCGTCATGTGCCGCACATTGAATCCCTCGATCGAGATCACGCCGGGATCGGCGGCGACGGATGCCGCGAGCTGGCCGTGACCGACATCCACCGCGATCACCGGCTCCGCGCCGCGCTCGCGCAGCACCTGCGTGAATCCGCCGGTCGAGGCGCCCATGTCGAGAGCGACCCTGCCCGAGACGTCGACGCCGAACGCGTCCAGTCCGGCGATCAGCTTGTGCGCGGCGCGGCTGACGTAGTGATCGGTTCCGGCGACCTCGATCGCCGCTGTGTCGTCGACCGGCGTCGAGGCCTTGACGACGGGGCGGCCGTCGACGGTCACCAGGCCCTCCGCGATGAGCGTCGCCGCATGGGTGCGCGAGCGCGCGAGGCCACGCGCAGCCAGCGCCGCGTCAAGCCGGGACGTCATGAGGTCGCGGAGTCGACCGGGGCGGTCTCCAGCCGGCGCGCCAGGGTGTCGTGCAGCGCGTCGTAAGCGCCCGCGCGGGTGGACAGCGGCTGGGCCTCGATCACCTCGAGGGTCGACAGCAGGTCGCCGGGATCGTTCTCACGGGCGGGAGCGTGCTCGTCGGGCTGGACCATGTCCCCAGGATACGGGGAACCACGCCCGCTGCCCGGCGACTCAGGGGCGGTGGAACGGATCCGCGTACAGGCGCTCGGGCACGCGGAATCCGAAGATCGCCCGACCCGTCGACCAGATCGCCGCAGCGCCCGCGCGGAGCAGGTCGATCGCGCGCTCCCCCTCCGACACGATCCGCACGTCCGGGCCCTCGATCGCAACGGATGCGCCGCGCACGGTCGCCACCCCGTCGGCCATCCTCACCTCGGGATACGGCTCGTGCAGCTCACGCAGGTCGCCGAGGATGTAGGTCGGCTGCGACCCCTGCGGCGCGGCCAGGACGTGCTTCGGGCGATCGATGCCGGTCAGCACCAGTGCCGAGGCGATCCCGGCACGGTTCGCGCCGAGGATGTCGGTGTCCAGGCGGTCGCCGAGGAAGAGCGGATGCTTCGCCCCGAACCGCGCGACGGCCTCCTCGAAGATCGGCACCTCGGGCTTTCCCGCCACGGTGGCGAGGCGGCCGATCGCGGTGTGCACGGCGGACACGAGCGTGCCGTTGCCCGGAGCGACACCGCGTGCCTGCGGGATGGTCCAGTCCGTATTCGTGGCGATCCACGGGATGCCGCCGTCCTCCTCGGGCACCTTCAGCGCGAAGGCGGCCTCGGCCAGCTGCGTCCAGCCGACCTCGGCGGCGAATCCCTGGACGACGGCGGCGGGTGCGTCCTCCGCCGACCGTGTCACGACGAAGCCGGCCTTGGTCACCTCGTCCACGAGCCCGTCGCCGCCGACGACGAGGATCGTCGCCCCCGGCGTCACGCGCTGCGCGAGCAGGCGCATCGCTGCCTGCGGGCTGGTCACGACCTCGTGGGGCCGGGTCGGCAGACCCAGGTCCGACAGATGCGCCGCGACCGAGGCATCCGTTCGGGAGGCGTTGTTCGTGATGTAGCCGAGCGTGCGGCCCTCGCGCGCCCGTGTCAGGCTCTCGACCGCGTACGGCAGGGCGCCGGCGCCGGCGTAGACCACACCGTCGAGGTCCGCCAGCACGACGTCGACGCCGTCGAGTGGGCCGGCCGGCTGGGCGCGGCGACCGAACAGCGGCATCAGCGGTCGGCGCCTTCGGCCTCTTCGGCGTCTGTGCCGTCATCGTCGATCCCGGCCTCGATGAGGATCTCGGTCACCTCGTCCTCGATCGAGGGAACAGCGGATGCCTCGTCCCCCGCGGCGCCCGCGAGGTCATCGAGGTCGCGATCGGCGTCGGCAGCCGTCTCGGACTCCGGAGATGCCGAGTCGTCGTCGCCGGGCGCGGCTGCGGCATCCGCTTCCTCGTCGACCTCGATGATCTCGTCCACGAACACCGTCTCGAGATCGCCCGCGCCGAGAGCGGCGTCGATGGCCTCGGCGGCGACCTCCGCGCGCTCCTGCCAGCGTGCGGCCTCGTCGGCACGGCCGAGCTCCTCGAGCACGGCCGCACGTGCGGCGAACAGTGCCGGACTCCACTCGAACGCACGGTCGGGATCCAGCTCGGGGATGTCGAGCTCCTGCAGCGCGCGCTCGGGCTCGCCGAGATCGAGGCGGGCTCCCGACATCGCGATCGCCAGGCCGACGCGGACGTCGGTCGGCAGGGCCGCGCGGTCCACGCCGCGACCGACCTCGAGGGCGCGGTCAGGACGTCCCACTCCGCGCTCGCTGTCGACCATCAGGGCGATCTGGTCGTCCTTGCCGGAGATGCGTCGATACGTACGAAGTTCACGCAGAGCGAGCGCGTAGTCGCCGGTGGCGTAGGCAGTGATCGCCAGCGTCTCACGGACGATCGCGATCCGACCCGCACGGCGCGAGGCCGACAGGGCATGATTGTGAGCGAGCTCCGGGTCGTCGTCGATGAGCTCCGACGCCATCACCAGGTGGCGGGCGACCTGCTCGGCGTTCTCCTTGCTCAGCGTCTTGAGCTCGTTGCGCGCACTCGGGTGGAGATCTTGCGGCGTGACCTCATCGGGGATCACCGGGTCATCGTGACGGGGACGGACCGGGCGGATCTCCTCGGGCCGCGTCGCGCGATCAGGGCGACCGGCGCCTCCGCGCGTGGGGCGATCGCCGCGCTGCGGGCCGCGGACGCCATCGCGCTTCTCGTACGGCTTGCGGTCGCCATCGCGCTTCTCGTACGGCTTGCGCTCGTACGGCTTGCGGTCACCGTCGCGCTTGGCATACGGCTTGCGGTCGCCGTCACGCTTCTCGTACGGCTTGCGGTCACCGTCACGCTTCTCGTACGGCTTGCGGTCGCCATCGCGCTTGGCATACGGCTTGCGGTCACCATCACGCTTCTCGTACGGCTTCCGGTCACCATCACGCTTCTCGTACGGCTTCCGGTCACCGTCACGCTTGGCGTACGGCTTCCGGTCACCGTCACGCTTGGCGTACGGCTTCCGGTCGCCATCGCGCTTGGCGTACGGCTTCCGGTCGCCATCGCGCTTGGCGTACGGCTTCCGGTCACCGTCGCGCTTGGCGTACGGCTTCCGGTCACCGTCGCGCTTCTCATATCGTGCGCTGGACGCGGCGTCGCGGACTCGAGGGGGCCGGCCGCCCGTGCGTCCGTCCGCCGTGCGGTCTGCTGCGCCGTCGCGCGGCTCCTGCTCGGCCATGTCTCGATTCCTTCCGATGCGCATATTCAGTGTGTGTGGGTTAACGCGAAATGGCCACCCTGCGTTGGGTGGCCATTTCGGTAATGGAAGTCCGGCGGTGTCCTACTCTCCCACAGGGTCCCCCCTGCAGTACCAT
>NZ_JAYRDE010000087.1:0-12657 GCF_041909575.1 Microbacterium sp.
AGGACCTCGACGTTCAGGCAGAGCGACTGCATCTCCTTCATGAGCACCTTGAACGACTCGGGGATGCCGGGCTCCTGGATGTTCTCGCCCTTGACGATCGCCTCGTACACCTTGACGCGGCCGAGGATGTCGTCGGACTTGATCGTGAGGAGCTCCTGGAGCGCGTAGGCGGCACCGTAGGCCTCGAGGGCCCACACCTCCATCTCACCGAAGCGCTGGCCGCCGAACTGGGCCTTACCACCGAGCGGCTGCTGGGTGATCATCGAGTACGGACCCGTCGACCGCGCGTGGATCTTGTCGTCCACGAGGTGGTGCAGCTTCAGGATGTACATGTAGCCGACCGAGATCGGAGCCGGGAACGGCTCGCCGGAGCGGCCGTCGAACAGCTGCGTCTTGCCCGACGAGTCGATGAGGCGGATGCCGTCGCGCGTGGGGGTCGTCGAGTCGAGCAGACCCGCGATCTCCTCCTCGAAGGCGCCGTCGAACACCGGGGTGGCGACCTTCGTGCCGGCGGGAGCCTCGAAGGCCTCCTTCGGCAGCCGGGCGGCCCACTCCGGGGTGCCCTCGACCTTCCAGCCCTGCTTCGCGATCCACCCGAGGTGGGTCTCGAGCACCTGGCCGAAGTTCATGCGACCGGGGATGCCGAGCGGGTTGAGGATCACGTCGACCGGGGTGCCGTCCGCGAGGAACGGCATGTCCTCGATCGGGAGGATCTTCGCGATGACGCCCTTGTTGCCGTGACGGCCGGCGAGCTTGTCGCCCTCGGTGATCTTGCGCTTCTGGGCGATGTAGACCACGACGCGGCGGTTGACGCCCGAGCCGAGCTCGTCGTCGCCGTCCTCGGCGTTGAACTCCTTGACCGCGATGATCGTGCCCTGCTCACCGTGGGGAACCTTCAGCGACGTGTCGCGCACTTCGCGGCTCTTCTCGTTGAAGATCGCGCGGAGCAGGCGCTCCTCGGCCGACAGCTCGGTCTCGCCCTTGGGCGTGACCTTGCCGACGAGGATGTCGCCGGGACGCACCTCGGCGCCGATGCGGATGATGCCGCGCTCGTCGAGGTCCTTCAGCAGGTCGGGGCTCACGTTCGGGAGGTCGCGCGTGATCTCCTCCTTGCCGAGCTTCGTGTCGCGGGCGTCCACCTCGTACTCCTCGATGTGGATCGAGGAGAGGGTGTCGTCCTTCACGAGGTCCTGGCTGAGGATGATGGCGTCCTCGAAGTTGTGGCCCTCCCACGTCATGAACGCGACGAGGAGGTTCTTGCCGAGCGCGAGCTCGCCGTTCTCCGTCGCCGGTCCGTCGGCGATGACCTCGCCGGCCTCGATGCGGTCGCCCGCCGAGACGATGACGCGCTGGTTGTACGACGTGCCCTGGTTCGAGCGGTCGAACTTGCGCAGGAAGTAGTCCTGCGTGCCGCCCTCGTCGAGCTGGACGGTCACGACGTCGGCCGAGACCTCGAGCACCACGCCCGGCTTCTCGGCGGTGACGACGTCACCGGCGTCGATCGCGGCGTAGCCCTCCATACCGGTGCCGACCACGGGCGACTCGGAGCGCAGGAGCGGCACGGCCTGGCGCTGCATGTTCGCACCCATGAGCGCGCGGTTGGCGTCGTCGTGCTCGAGGAACGGGATGAGCGAGGTCGCCACCGACACCATCTGGCGCGGCGAGACGTCCATGTAGCCGATCTCGTCGGCGTGGAACAGGTCGACCTCGCCGCCCTTCTTGCGCGCGAGGACGCGGTCCTCGGTGAAGTGGCCGTCGGCCTTGAGCGGCGCGTTGGCCTGGGCGACGATGTAGTCGTCCTCCTCCGACGCGGTCAGGTAGTCGATCTGGTCGGTGACCTTGCCCTTGACGACCTTGCGGTACGGCGTCTCGATGAAGCCGAACGCGTTGATGCGCGCGAACGACGCGAGCGAGCCGATCAGGCCGATGTTCGGGCCTTCCGGGGTCTCGATGGGGCACATGCGGCCGTAGTGCGACGGGTGGACGTCGCGGACCTCGACGCCGGCGCGCTCACGCGACAGACCGCCGGGGCCCAGCGCCGACAGGCGGCGCTTGTGGGTCAGGCCCGCGAGCGGGTTGTTCTGGTCCATGAACTGCGACAGCTGCGACGTGCCGAAGAACTCCTTGATCGCGGCCACGACGGGACGCACGTTGATCAGGGTCTGCGGCGTGATCGCCTCGATGTCCTGCGTGGTCATGCGCTCGCGGACGACGCGCTCCATGCGCGACAGACCGGTGCGGACCTGGTTCTGGATGAGCTCGCCGACCGCGCGGATGCGACGGTTGCCGAAGTTGTCGATGTCATCGATGTCGAGACGGATCTCGGCGGGCTTGCCGCCGCGGATGCCGTCGAACGTGACGTCGCCGCGGTGGATGCGGACGAGGTACTTGATCGTGGCGACGATGTCGTCGACCGTGAGCACCGAGTCCGAGAGCGGCTTGTCGAGACCGAGCTTCTGGTTGATCTTGTAGCGACCCACCTTGGCCAGGTCGTAGCGCTTCGGGTTGAAGTAGAAGTTGTCCAGCAGCGCGCGGGCGGCCTCGGCGGCGACCTGCTCGCCCGGACGGAGCTTGCGGTAGATGTCGCGGAGGGCGTCCTCCTTGGTGAGGATCGTGTCCTTGGACAGCGTCTCCTCGATCGACTCGAAGCCGGCGAACTCGGCGAGGATGTCCTCGCTGGTGAGGCCCAGCGCCTTGAGGAAGACGGTGACCGACTGCTTGCGCTTGCGGTCGATGCGCACGCCGACCTGGTCGCGCTTGTCGATCTCGAACTCGAGCCACGCACCGCGGCTGGGGATCACGCGCGCCGAGACGATGTCCTTGTCGGACGTCTTGTCGGCGGTCTTGTCGAAGTAGACGCCGGGCGAACGGACGAGCTGCGACACGACGACGCGCTCGGTGCCGTTGATGATGAAGGTGCCCTTGTCGGTCTGGAGCGGGAAGTCGCCCATGAAGACCGTCTGGGTCTTGATCTCACCGGTCTGGTGATTCATGAACTCGGCCTCGACGTAGAGCGGGGCGGCGTACGTCTTGCCGCGCTCCTTGCACTCCTCGATGGAGTACTTCTCGGGCTCGAGGTAGGGGTTCGTGAACGAGAGCTGCATGGTCTCGCTCAGGTCCTCGATCGGCGAGATCTCCTCGAAGATCTCCTCGAGGCCGCTGACCTCGGGGACATCCGAGCGGCCGGCGTCCTTGGCCTCGGCGACGCGCGCCTTCCACGCGTCATTGCCGACCAGCCAGTCGAAGGACTCGGTCTGAAGCGCCAGCAGGTCGGGGACCGTCAGCGTGTCGGAGATCTTGGCGAACGAGAGGCGGGATGCTCCGCGGCCGTTCTTGGGGGTGGTGGTGGTTGCGTTGCGCGCAGCAGCCAAGGGGATTACCTCCGTGGGCCCGTGTGAGGGGCACGTTTCCTTGTCGTCAGGGTGGAGTGCTCGTCGTTCCCCATTTGCCCGCGCGTCACGCCTCACCTTTCAGTGAGGGCGCGCAGGCACAGCCGACCACCATATGAGGGCAGGGGGAATCCAAGAGCGCAAGGACCTACTATACGTGGGATGGCGCGCCGTGTCCAGCGGGATCCTTGACGACTTTCGGATGCTGCGGTATAAACGCGCGATCCGGCGCCTCGCGCGGCATCCATCCCGCGAAAAATGATGGCGGGAGCGGTCCCGGCGGGTCCATGATGTGCACATGACTGGGGTGCAGCACCCCGTGATCCGCACGCCCGACCAGCGGATCCGGGTGTTCGTCAGCTCGACCCTCCGCGAGCTCGCCGACGAACGACGCGTCGTCAAGAGCGCCATCGAGCGGATGCGGCTGGCCCCCGTCATGTTCGAACTCGGCGCCCGCCCCCACCCGCCCCGCGAGCTCTACCGCTCCTACCTCGCCCAGAGCGACGTGTTCGTCGGCATCTACGGCTCCTCCTACGGCTGGGTCGCCCCCGACGAGGAGATCTCCGGCCTCGAGGACGAGTACAACCTCGCCCCCAAGACCATGCCCAAGCTCATCTACATCAAAGCCTCCGACAGCAGAGACGAACGCCTCACCGACCTCATCGCCCGCATCCAGGCCGACGACACCGCCGCCTACCTCCACTTCCACACCCCCGAAGACCTCGAAGACCAGGTCGCCGGCGACCTCGCCATGCTCCTGGCCGAACGCTTCGACGAATCGCGCATCGCCGAGGAGCCGGACCCGGAGACCGCCGCCGCGGCGCTGGTGGCGCGGGTGCCGGTGCCGTACACCACGACCATCGGCCGCGAGCAGGACATCGGCCGCGTCCGCGACCTCCTCGCCCGCGGGACCGACCGGGTCGTCAGCCTCATCGGGCCGGGCGGTATCGGCAAGAGCCGGCTCGCGATCGAGACGGCACTGGCCACCGAGGACCTCTTCCCCGACGGCACCTACTTCGTGCTGCTCGAGGGAGTGCTCGAGCCCGGGCTGCTGCTCCCGACGATCGCCTACACCCTCGGCATCCGGGACAACGGCGAAGCCGCGCTCGAGGAGCGCATCTCGCACGCCCTCGCCGACCGCAAGGTGCTCGTCGTCCTCGACAACTTCGAGCAGATCGTGGATGCCGCGCCCGTCCTGGTGCGCCTCTACACGGTGGCGCCGACGGCGACGTTCCTCGTCACGAGCCGCATCGTGCTGCGCATCCGGGGCGAGCGGGTCTTCGAGGTGCCGACCCTCACCACCCCTCCCGGGGACGCTCCGGCGAGCCTCGACCGCGCGACGCGGTCGGCTGCCGTCGCGCTGTTCGTTGACCGCGCGCAGGCGGTGAAGCCCGGCTTCGACCTGTCGGAGGAGAACGCCGCCGATCTGGCGGCGATCTGCCGGCGCCTCGAGGGGCTGCCGCTGGCGATCGAGCTCGCCGCGGCGAAGGTGCGCATCCTCACCGCCTCGGGCATCGCGGACCGGCTCGAGCAGAGCCTGCCGCTTCTCACTGCGGCCGTGCGCGACCTGCCGGAGCGCCACCGGACGATGCGCGCCACGATCGACTGGAGCGTGAGCCTCCTGCCCGACTGGCAGCGCGAGCTGCTCGAGGACCTCGGCGTCTTCGCGACCCGCTTCACGCTGGACGCGGTGGAGGCCCTCGGGGTCGGACGCTCGTGGGAGGGCCAGGAGATCGACGGCCTCGCCGCCCTCGTCGACGGCTCCCTGGTCAAGCAGACCGAGATCGGCGGGAGGTCGGTGTTCTCGCTGCTCGCGATCGTGCGCGAGTACGCGCTCGGCCGGCTGAAGGCGCGCGGGGAGGCCGATCGCGTGCGCGCAGCGCACGCCGACTACTACTTCGAGCTCGTGCGCCGCATCGCGCCGGGGCTCGGCGGCGAGGCGCAGGCCGACGCCGTCGTGCAGCTGGGACTCGAGCTGCCCAACCTGCGTGCCGCCGTGCGCCACCTCATCTACACCGACCGGCTCGACGACGCCGGGGACTTCGCGTGGAGCCTGCTCATCTACTGGTGGATCTCGGGGTTCTTCGCCGAGGTTCGCCTGTGGATGCTCGAGCTCCTCGAGAAGCAGCACGAGAAGCCGATCACCCAGCACACGCGGGCGGTGGCCTGGTTCCTCGCGCTGTGGGGCGAGATGTGGCAGCGTCCGAGCGAGCAGGTCGTCGCCGGCCTCGGCGAGTGCGTCCGCCTCTTCACCGAGAGCGGCGACGAGGATGCCGCGGCGATGGCCCTCGCCGCGCGTGCGACCGCGCGCGTCCAGCTGCGCGATCCGAACGCGGCCAAGGCCGCGAAGGAGCTGACCAAGGCCGTCGCGAAGCTCCACGAACTCGGCAACGGCTGGGCCGAGGCCATCACCGAGGTCTCGCTCGGACGCCTGGCCTGGGTGCGCGCAGACACCGATGCGGCACTCGGCCACTTCGAGCGGGCGCGCGAGATCGCCTCGGCGCGGGGTGACCTGTTCACGACCTCCGTCGCCGGCAACCTCTGGTCGCGGCTGAGCTTCCAGCTCGGCCACCTCGACGCGGCCGAGCAGGAGTTCGTGAGCACCCTCCTGCTGTCGGTGCGCCTCCATTATGAGGAAGGCGTGGCGTACGGCCTCGAGGGCGTCTGCGGCGTCGCGGCCGCGCGTGGTGAGGCGTGGCGTGCCGCGGCGCTCGCGGTCGCGGCGGGCGTGATCCGGCGGCGCATCGGGATCTTCGACGCCGAGGCCTTCACGGTGCACACGCCGTACCTCGACATCCTGCGCGGGCGCGATCCCGAGAGCGTCGCGGCCGGCGAGGCGGCCGGTGCCGAGATGCGCGTGGCCGAGGCGGTCGTCCTGGCCCTGCCGCCGGAGCACCACGCCGCCGTCGAGGAGACCCTGCGGCACTGGTGAGGCCGCGGCGGCTAGTCGGATCCGCGGGCGTGGCGGAATCGGATGCGGGTTCCCGGCCGTGCCTGCGCGATCAGGTCGAGCGAAGCATCCGTCATCACCGCGATCACGGGATAGCCGCCCGTCACCGGGCCGTCGGCGAGCAGCACGGTCGGCCTGCCGCTGGGCGGCACCTGCAGGGCGCCCGGCACCATGCCCTCGCTCGGCAGCTCCTCGGTGCGCGACCGCACGAGCTCGGGGCCGTCCAGCCGCGCGCCGACGCGATCGGCCTGGTTCGACACGGTCCAGACGGCCTCGAAGAGCGCCCCCGCCGCGCCGGGGGCGAACCAGTCGGCACGCGGACCCGGGGCGAGCTCGAGCGTCAGCTCGTCGTCATGGGGCGCTCCCCACTGCGCGGGCGGTGCGACGGGGATCGGGACGGATGCCTCGTCCCGCACGCCGACGCGCGCACCGGCGCGCAGGGCGGGCGGCCCGAGCCCGGCGAGCAGGTCGGCCGACAGCGACCCGAGCGCGGCCCGGCCGTCGAGTCCGCCGCGCACCGCGAGGTACGCCCGCGCGCCGTGCGCGAACCAGTCCAGGTGCAGCTCGGACCCGGCCGGCCACAGGTGCGCCTCGTACGGGTCGATCTCGCGCCCGTCGAGCCGGATCGGGCCCCAGGCGCCGGTCACCGCGAACCAGAGGTCACGTGCGGCGACGGCGCGCAGGCCACCCATCGTGACCTCGACGCCGGCGGCGGATTCGGGATTGCCGACGAGGCGGTTCGCCGTGCGCAGCGCTCCGCGGTCGAGGGCGCCGGAGCCCGAGACGCCGAGCGCCGCCGCCCCCGGGCGCCCGAGATCCTGCAGCGTCGACAGCAGCCCGGGCTCGACGACCTCGAATCCGGTCAAGGAACGGGGAGAAATGCCACGATCGCCCGCGCTGGACGGCGCTGCCGCGGCATTTCTCCCCGTTCCTTGACGGCCGCGGGCCGGCACCGAGCGGAATCGCACCAGCGCTCCCGGGGCGAGGAGTGCGGGGGAGACGGCATCCGGATCGAACAGCGTCGCGGTCGTCGTGCCGATCAGCCGCCAGCCGCCGGGGGTTTCGCGCGGATATGCGCCCGAGAACCGGCCGGCGAGGCCGACGGCGCCGGCGGGCACGCGCGTGCGCGGCGCGTCCAGCCGGGGCACGTCGAACGGCCAGTCGTTGCTGACGAGGTAGCCGAAGCCGGGAGCGAATCCGGTGAACGCCACGGTCCACCCGGCGGCCGCGTGACGGCCGGCGAGCGCCTCCGAGCTCATCCCGAGGAGGTCGGCGGTCTCGGCGAGGTCCGCGCCGTCGTAGGCGATGTCGAGCTCGACGGGCGCGGCGGTCTGCGGCGGAGCGCCCTGCGCCGCCGCCGCCGTCGCCGCCGCCCACGTGCGTGCGGCGGCGAGCGGCAGCACGCGGGGGTCGACCCGCACGAGCACTGTGCGGGCGGCCGGCACGAGGTCGGTGACACCCTCCGGGCGCGTGACATCGAGGGCCTGATGGAGCGCGAGCACGTCCGCGAGGCCGTGCGTCTCGACGAGGAGCGCACGCTCCCCCATCGGCAGCACGCGGGCGGTCACCACGGCGCGCGCACCTCGATGCCGGCCGCGTCGAGCGCGGCACGCACCGACCGGGCCATCGCCACCGCCGCGGGGCTGTCGCCGTGCAGGCACAGCGACGCCGCGTCGGCGCGGACGAGCGTCCCGTCGACCGCCTCGACGACGCCCTCCCGCACCAGCCGTACCGCACGGGCGGCGACGGCGTCGGGCTGGTCGAGCAGGGCTCCGGGGGCGGAGCGCGGCACGAGGCGGCCGGCGCCCGTGTAGCCGCGATCGAGGAACGCCTCGCGCACGAAGGGGAGCCCCGCGGATGCCGCGGCCCGCACGATCTCGCCGTCCAGGCCGAGCACCGGCAGCGCGCGGCCGAGAAGCGCGGCGTGGGGGGCCCCCGCCCGGGCGACGGCGTCGGCCTGCGCCCGGTCGGCGGTGACGGCGTGGTACAGCGCGCCGTGCGGCTTGACGTATCGGATGTCGGCGCCCGCCGCGACGAGAGCGCCGAGCTGGACCGCCACGGCCGCGGCGAGCTCATCGGGCGAGATCGCCATCGGCAGGCGGCCGAAGTTCGCGCGGTCGGGATACGACGGATGCGCGCCGACGGCCACGCCGTGCCGGGCGGCTCGCTCGACGGAATCGCGCATGGAGGCCGCATCCCCCGCGTGCCCGCCGCACGCGACGCTGGCGCTGGAGATCACCGCGAACATCGCCTCGTCGTCGGCGGTCGCGACGCCGTCGACGGTCTCGCCGAGATCGGCGTTGAGGTCGATGGCCGCCATGGCTCCACGCTAGTCGGGCGGCACGAGCGCGACGGCGTTACGACTGCGTAAAGGCTGGGGGCGGACGGATGCGCGGATCCCGGCGGGAAGGCAGGATGGACCAATGGCCCGATCCACCGAACGTCTCGCGGCCGGGACGCCGCTGCTCCAGGTCCGCGACGTCGCCGTCGAGTTCCGCACCATCGACGGCACGGTGCACGCCGTCGAAGGCGTCGACCTCGATCTCGCCGCCGGCGAGACGCTCGCGATCGTCGGGGAGTCGGGCTCGGGCAAGTCCACCACCGCGATGGCGGTCATCGGCCTCCTCCCCGGCAACGGCAAGGTCACGCAGGGCAGCATCATGTTCGAGGGCGAGGACCTCGTCGGCGCCTCGGAGAGCGTGATGCGCACCATCCGGGGCCGGTCGATCGGACTCGTCCCGCAGGACCCGATGTCCAACCTCAATCCCGTCGCGAAGATCGGGACGCAGATCGCCGAGACGCTCCTCGCCCACGGTCTCGCGACGCGCAGGAACGTCGACCAGCGCGTGGTCGAGACCCTCGCCGCCGCCGGCCTGCCCGACGCCGCCGAGCGCGCCAAGCAGTATCCGCACGAGTTCTCGGGCGGCATGCGCCAGCGCGCGCTGATCGCCATCGGCCTCGCCTGCAACCCGAAGCTCCTCATCGCCGACGAGCCCACGAGCGCCCTCGACGTCACGGTGCAGAAGACGATCCTCGACCAGCTCGATCGCATGACGGGCGAGCTGGGCACCGCCCTCATGCTCATCACGCACGACCTCGGCCTCGCCGCAGAGCGCGCGTCCCGCGTCGTCGTCATGAACCGCGGACGCATCGTCGAGCAGGGCCCCGCCCGTCAGATCCTCGAGGACCCGCAGCAGCCCTACACCCAGGCCCTCGTCCGGGCCGCGCCCTCCGTGGCGGCGGTGCGGCTGCGTCCCGAGGTGTTCCGGCGCGCCGCCACCGCGAGCGCCTCCCCCGACATCGCACCCGCCCCCCTGACGACGGATGCCGCGGTCACGCCGGCTTCAGTCACGCCGGGTGCGACCGCGCCGCGCGTGCCGGACGCCTCGGCCGAGGCATCCGCACCCGATCACATTGTCGAGGTCGAGGGCCTCACCAAGACCTACAAGGTGCGCGGCAGCAAAGAGGACTTCGTCGCCGTCGACGACGTGTCGTTCGCGATTCCCCGCGGCGAGACCGTCGCCATCGTGGGCGAGTCCGGCTCGGGGAAGACGACCACGGCGCGCATGATGCTCAAGGTCATCGAGCCGACGAGCGGCGTCATCCGCTTCGACGGGCAGGACGTCGCCACGCTCAAGGGCGGCGACCTGAAGCAGTTCCGGCAGCGGGTCCAGCCGATCTTCCAGGACCCGTACTCGTCGCTGAACCCGATGTTCTCGATCGAGCGGATCATCTCGGAGCCCCTCGAGTTCTACAAGCGCGGCTCGGCGAAGGAGCGCGCGGCGCGCGTGCGGCAGCTGCTGGACGACGTGGCGCTGCCGCAGACCATGCTGCGGCGTTACCCCTCGGAGCTCTCCGGCGGTCAGCGGCAGCGCGTCGCGATCGCCCGCGCCCTCGCGCTGTCGCCCGACATGATCGTGTGCGACGAGCCGGTGTCCGCGCTGGATGTGCTCGTGCAGGACCAGGTGCTCACGCTGCTGCGCGACCTGCAGCGGGAGTACGGCCTGAGCTACCTCTTCATCTCGCACGACCTCGCAGTGGTGCGCCTGATCAGCGACTACGTCTGCGTCATGAAGGACGGGGCGATGGTCGAGGCCGCGACGAGCGAGGAGATCTTCACCAATCCGCGCGACGCCTACACGCGCCGGCTGCTGGCGTCGATCCCCGGCAACGAGCTCGACATCGCCGTCTGATCCTGCACTCCGGCGCGGTGCGCCTCAACCCGCGTGAGGCCTCAGCGCGCGCGCGTGCGAGGATCCATGGCCTCGCGCAGGGCCTCGCCGAGCAGCGTGAACCCGAGCGCGGTCACGGTGATGCAGATGCCCGGCAGGAAGGCGAGCGACGGCGCGATCGCGAGTTCGAGCTGGGCGTAGGTGAGCATCCGTCCCCACTCCGCCGTCTGCGGCACGTCGCCGCCGAGACCGAGGTAGGAGAGCGCGGCGGCCTCGATGACCGCCGTCGCCAGCGACAGGGTGCCCTGCACGATGACCGGGCCGACCGCGTTGGGCAGCACGTGCGTCATCGTGATGGTCCCCCGGCCGAGGCCGAGGGTCTGCGCCGACAGGACGTAGTCGGCGTTGCGCTGCTGCAGCATGGATGCTCGGAGCAGTCGCGCGAAGACGGGCACCTGCACCACGCCGATCGCGATCATCAGCGAGGCCTGGTTCTGCCCGATCACCGCCGCGACCGAGACCGCGAGGAGCAGCGAGGGCACCGACAGCATGATGTCCACGATGCGCATGATGAGGGTGTCGACCCACCCGCCGAACATGCCGCACAGGAAGCCGAGGATCATGCCGCCGATCAGGCCGATCGCTGTGGACACGACGCCGATCACGAGCGTGGCGCGCGCACCCCAGATCAGCTTGGACAGCACGTCGCCGCCGAAGCGGTCGAGGCCGAGCGGGAACTCGGGGATCTCTCCCGGTCCGGGGATGTAGGTCGGCGTGATGTAGCGCTGTCCGGGCAGCTCGGTGGGACCGTAGGGCGCGAGCCACGGGGCGAGGAGCGCGACGAGGAGGAAGACGGCGACGATGGCCGCGCCGACCCACGCGCTCGGGTTTCGGCGCAGCCGCCGGAAGACGTCGCGCCAGAATCCGCCGCCCGAGGTGCGGGCGGAGAGGAGCTCCTTGTCGTCGACGGCGGTGTCGTCGACGGGTCCGCCGCTGGGGGCGGGAGGAAGCATCGCGGATGTCATGAGACCCTCACTCTCGGGTCGATGAAGCTGTAGGACACGTCGACGGCCAGATTGATCAGGGCGTAGCCGACCGCGATGAAGATGATGAAGCCCTGCAGCACCGGATAGTCACGGGAGAAGATCGCCCGGTACAGGAACGATCCGATGCCCGGGAACGCGAAGACCGTCTCGGTGAGCACCGCCCCCGAGATGAGCAGCCCGACCTGGAGGCCGATCGTCGTGATGACGGGCAGCATCGCGTTGCGCAGGATGAAGCGCGACCGGATCGTCGAGCGCGGGACTCCCTTGGCCATGCCGGTGCGCACGTAGTCGGAGTTCTGCACCTCGAGCACGGACGCGCGGGTGATGCGCGTGATGATGGCCAGCGGAATGGTCGCGAGGGCGATGGCCGGGAGGATGAGGTGCAGGAACGCGTCCCACGCGGCATCCCACTCCCCGGTCAGGATGCCGTCGAGCACATAGAAGCCGGTGTAGTGCGTGGCGTCCATTCGCGGATCCTGACGCCCCTCGGAGGGGAGCCAGCCCAGCTGGACGGCGAAGATCCACTTGAGGATGAACGCGAGGAAGAAGACGGGGATCGTGATGCCCAGCAGGCTCGCGCCCACGAGGAAGTGATCGGATGCCTTCCCGTGGCGCCGCGCGGCGATGTAGCCGAGCGGGATGCCGACGCCGACGGCGAGGATGATGGCGAAGATGGTGAGCTCGAGCGTGGCCGGGAACCGGCGCATGAACTCCTCGACGACGGGGACACGGGTCTGCAGCGAGACCCCGAAGTCCCCGGAGAGGAGCTGACCCATCCACGTGAGGTACTGCTCGATGAGGGGCTTGTCGAAGCCGTAGGCCTCGTTGATCTCGGCGATGGCCTCGGGCGTCGCGCGCTCACCGAGCAGCGCGACGGCGGGACCGCCGGGGAGGGCGCGGACCCACAGGAAGAGCAGGACCGAGAGCCCGAAGAGGGTCGGGATGAGGAGGAGGAGCCGATGGCCGATGGTGCGTAGCACGGGGTGGTTTCTCCGGAAGGGCGGCCGAGACCGCGCGAGTCGGGCCGGACAGCGGGCGGGGTGCCGCGGCCGATCATCCGGCCGCGGCACCCGCTGCGTCGAGCCTTACTCGCTGAGCTC
>NZ_JAYRDE010000088.1:0-12560 GCF_041909575.1 Microbacterium sp.
GGCTGCGCGCGGGGGGTGCGCGGGGGGCCGCCCTGACCGCCTTCATGCCCCGGGGGAGGGGGCCCCACCGCTCGTTTGAGGAGATCCTCGAACATCCGACTTCCGAGTTGCCGGGCTAGGCCGTGGGCCGCACCGATGACGGTGTAGGTGCCGCCGAGCTCGTGGCTCGCCGGGCGGATCGGGTCATCTCACTGGCTGAAAGAAGTGCAGGTCAACCCACCGGGCAACGTTCTTGCCGATCCCCGCACCCTGGACATCGGCCCCCCTGAAGTGGAGACCTTGGTACACGCGGGCATCGATGGTGTCTTCGACCACGTCGGTGAAGCGCGTATAGTCGCGCTTCATCTCGGGCGCGCCGGCGATCTTGACGACACTGAACTCCATCTTGTTCGTGCCGAAGAAGGCCTGAGCAGCGTGCATGTATGCGGCCGAGACGCAGTTGTAACCTGACGGGTGATCCGAATACGGCGGATTGCCGACGAGCGGCATCCAAGCGGGATCGCCGACGGTTTTGCGGTTGCCGTCATTGTCGCCCTCCTGGATCGCGGTGATGGGGCGCCAGAAGTTCCAGAACGCCTTGTCGTCGAAACAATTGATGACGCTGTCTGCCGTGGTCAGATTCAACATGGCGAAGAGACGGGCTTCCTCGGCGACGGTGAGTCCTTGGGTTTCGGAGATCACCCGGAAGGTGCGGTTGAACAGCTCCTGCGGATGCACGGTGTAGAAGTCGGCGACCTTGTTCTGCTCGTCAGTGCGTGGACTCGGCTCCGCAAGGTCCTTCAGTGCCCTTCCGAGATCTTTCACCTCGTTGTAGTCCCTCGCATAGGCTCCGCTGGTGAGCGCCTTCGGCCCTTTCGTCCGAAACTGCGATGTGCTCTCAAGCGTGAACGGTTCGACCGCGCCCACCCACGCAAGGGAGTTGGCAAACGATGGCAGAGTCGGTCGCCACTCGCCGGGGAGCGTGCCGACATCCCACGACAACGATGGGTCGAAACGGCCGTCATCCGTCCGGGCTTCCAGCATGGCCGCTGCGGCGGCTGCCCCTGCCGCGACGCCCTGGGTTTTTGCATCGCCGTCGGCGATGCTCTCGAGCTCAGCGGTATAGAGGTGCTCGAGGCGGTCTAGGACCACCTGTGGCAACGGCGGTGCGGGTGGGATCCCCAGCCCGATCAGCACGTCGTGCGCTGCGGTGGCGACGGCGGCGTCCAGTGACGCCGACCGCGGCGCCGGCGGAAGGTCAGGCAGATAGGGCTGATATCCGCCGACGATCGAGTTGACCGCGTCGTACACGGCACCCTGCACCATCGCGAGGTGAAGTTGCGAGACGGGTGGCGCCTGCCCAGCCCCGGGAGTGACCGCCGTGGCCGCATTTATCAGTGCGTCCGAAGCGTGGAGATTCCAGACTCGCACTACGTCGGAATGCTCCGGCTGTGCGGCGGCGGGCCCGGTTCCGAGCGCTGTTGCCGTCAGCGCGATGATGGCGGTAAGCACGAACGTGCCCAGTGCACGCTCGTGTTGTTGTGGTCGCATGATGCGTCCTTCTTTCTTCTCGCAGGCCACGGCAGCGAAGCAACGGCGCTCGCGACTCGTGACGTCACCATTCAGTTCGCAGGTCTTTGGCGGGTGAGAAACTCAACCAAGATGGTCGCTGGCTCGGCCGAGAGTGGGCCCATCGCAACGGACGGCGAATGCGCCTCCACGGCGACTGCGTCTCCATAACGGTCGGCGCCACGAAGAGGCTGGCAGGAGATCGACTCGAGCGCGACGCGGTAGAGCATGGTGACCTCGCTTCACGGGTGGAAGCTGACCGGTCGATGACACGCGCATCGTACTCCCACGCCCCCTGGGGTACAAGACACCCGCCCGGGGACTGGAGCCGAGTCAGACCAGCGCCATGGGTCGGTCGGCGTGCCGTCAATACAACTAGGGCCCCCTGGCGCACGCGACGTGGGGCTTCAGGCCCCTGCTTGCCCCCCTCGGCAACGAATTCGACACGAGCACGGCGGGGGCGCGAACGACCAGATCGGCGGGGAGCGGGATCCTTCACCCGAACCCCGCCGCGGACTAGCGTGGGGTCGTGTCCGCACCCGCGACCGACGCCCGCACCGCGCACGCCGCCGGCGTGCGGCGCCTGCTCGAGAGCTATTGGGCGCTGCCGCCGGACGCGCAGGTCCGGCTCGCCAAGCGCACCTCGAACCTGTTCCGCTCGCGTTCGGAAACAGCCGCCCCAGGCTTGGACACGTCGGGCTTGACGGGAGTCATCCGCGTCGATCCTGATGGTCGCACGACGGACGTCGCGGGCATGTGCACCTACGAGGATCTCGTCGCCGAGACACTGCCGCACGGGCTGGCTCCCCTCGTCGTGCCGCAACTGAAGACGATCACGCTCGGCGGCGCAGTCACGGGCCTGGGCATCGAGTCGACGTCGTTCCGAAGCGGGCTGCCGCATGAGTCGGTGCTCGAGATGGACATCCTCACCGGCGCGGGAAAGGTCATCACGGCATCCCCGAGCGAGCACGCCGACCTGTTCCGGGCGTTCCCCAATTCCTACGGCACGCTCGGCTACGCGGTGCGTCTGCGCATCGAACTCGAGACGGTCCAGCCGTTCGTGACCCTCCGCCACGTGCGCTTTCACACGATCGCCGACCTGATGGCGGCAATGGGCCGCGTCGTCGCAACGCGTCGGCTGGACGACGTGCCGGTGGACTATCTCGACGGCGTGGTCTTCAGCGCCGACGAGAGCTACCTGTGCGTCGGGACCCAGAGCTCCGCGCCCGGCCCCGTCAGCGACTACACGGGTCGACACATCTACTACCGGTCCATGCAGCACGACGACGCCGGGAAAGCAGACCGGCTCACCATCCACGACTACCTCTGGCGGTGGGACACCGACTGGTTCTGGTGCTCGGCGGCGTTCGGGGCGCAGCATCCCCTCGTCCGTCGCGTGTGGCCCCGACGGTACCTCCGCAGCGCCACGTACAGCAGGCTCATGCGGCTGGAACGCCGATTCGACATCGGCGATCGCCTCGAGAAGCTGCACGGGCGCCCCGCGCGCGAGCGCGTGATCCAGGACGTCGAAGTGCCGATCGCCCGGTGCGCCGAATTCATCGACTGGTTCCTCGGGAACGTGCCCATCACGCCCATCTGGCTCTGTCCGCTGGGATTGCGCGGCCATGACGAGTGGCCGCTCTACCCGTTGCACCCAGCCGAGACCTACGTCAACGTCGGCTTCTGGTCGACCGTGCCGGTCGGGGCGACTGAAGGCGAGACGAACCGGCTGATCGAGCGGAAGGTGGCCGAGCTCGACGGGCATAAATCGCTGTACTCCGACGCGTTCTATTCGCGGGAGGAATTCGACTCGCTCTACGGCGGGGCGGACTATCGAGCGGCGAAAATGCGGTACGACCCCGACGGGCGACTGCTCGACCTCTATGAGAAGGCTGTGCAACGACGATGACCACATCCAAGGAACGGGCGGACGCCTCGGCCGATGGCGACGCGGCCGGCACGGCCGACGCGGAGTCCGGAAGACTCACGCTCGCCGAGGTGCTCGAGGCGTTCACGGCGGGCCGGCTGCCGCTGCGCTTCACCGCGTACGACGGCAGCACGGCCGGCCCTCCCGACGCGCCCTTCGCCCTTGACCTGAAGACGCCCCGCGGCACGACGTATCTCGTCACCGGGTTCGGCGATCTCGGGCTCGCGCGCGCCTACATCGCCGGCGATCTCGACATCCGAGGTGTGCACCCCGGCGACCCGTACCCGCTGCTCAAGACGCTCGAGAACCTCGAGTTCACGCGACCATCGCCGCGGCTCATGGCCCGGATCGTCCGCTCGATCGGCGTCGAGCATCTGCGCCCGGTCGCGCCGCCGCCGGAGGAAGTACCCCCGCGCTGGAGGCGCATCGCCGGTGGCCTGCGGCACAGCAAGTCGCGCGATGCCGAGGCGATCCACCACCACTACGACGTGTCGAACATCTTCTACGAGTGGGTGCTCGGCCCGTCGATGACCTACACGTGCGCGTGCTACCCGCAGCTCGACGCTTCGCTGGAGGAGGCGCAGGAGAACAAGTACCGGCTCGTATTCGAGAAGCTGCGGCTGAAGCCGGGCGACCGGCTGCTCGACGTCGGCTGCGGCTGGGGCGGCATGGTGCGCTACGCCGCTCGTCGGGGCGTGCACGCCCTCGGAGTGACGCTGTCGCACGAGCAGGCCGGGTGGGCGCAGCGCGCCATCGCCGACGAAGGGCTGGAGCACGCTGAGGTGCGGTACGGCGACTACCGCGACATCGCCGAGACCGGTTTCGACGCGGTGTCGTCGATCGGGCTGCTCGAGCACATCGGGGTGCGCAACTACCCGGCGTACTTCCGCTTCCTGTGCTCCCGCATACGCCCGGGCGGCCTGCTTCTCAACCACTGCATCACCCGCAGTGACAACAAGACCGAGCCCGCGGCGCGGGGGTTCATCGACCGCTATGTCTTCCCGGACGGCGAGCTGACCGGTTCCGGTCGCATCATCACCGAGGCACAGGATGCCGGTCTCGAAGTTCTGCACGAGGAGAACCTGCGCCCCCACTACGCGCTGACACTCCGTGACTGGTGCGCGAACCTGGTCGAGCACTGGGACGAAGCGGTCTCCGAGATCGGACTGCCCGCTGCGAAGGTGTGGGGCCTCTACATGGCCGGATCACGGCTCGCCTTCGAATCGGGCGGGATCGAGCTGCACCACGTTCTGGCCGTCAACTCCCGGGGGAACAGCGACGATGCCGACCTTCCGCTGCGGCCGTGGTGGACGCCATAGCGGCGCGCGGCCGGAGACGGTGCGATTCTCAACACCGCCACACTCCGTGCCGCGATTGTGCGCCCTGTGACCTCGGCGTCGGTCTATTCAGGCGTGTACTTGAACGAAAGCTGGATCCGGGACCTGAACAGAAGCGTCCCGTCATCGCTGACGACGATGTCCTGTTTCGCCACCTCTGCGATTCGAAGGTCGTGCAGAGTCCCTCCCGCGGTGCTGATGGCTTCGCGGGCCGCTTCTTCCCATGACGACGCACTCGTGCCGATGACGTCGATTACTCGGTAAACACTCATCCTGACCCCCTTGTCGTTCACGGATGACAACCCCATCCTGCTCGGTTGCTCGCCCTCGTGGAAGGGCCTCGGGGATGGCCGACTCAACCGCGACCGAATTCGCACATGCCGGGTCGCTCAGCGGGCTCCCGCTCTGCCAACTTCCGAGCTCTCTCCGCCGCTCTTCGCGCACGGGACGGCAATCGCCGTCGGGCTGCTTTCTCATCGACAAGACTCGTGAGAGCACCTCATTGCAAAGGACCCTCGATGATCACAGTTCATCTTCGCTATGAGATCGATCCAGAGAAGATCGACGACTTTACCGAGTACGGCCGCGCGTGGATCCGACTTGTCAACGAGTTCGGCGGAACCCACCACGGCTACTTCATGCCGAGCGAGGGGGACAGCGACGAAGCGTTCGCGTTGTTCACCTTTCCGTCGCTCGCCGAGTATGAGGTCTACCGGACGGCGTCGATGACCGACCCGGGGTGTCAGGAAGCATTCGAACTCGCGCGACGTACCAGGTGTATCCGCCGCTACGAGCGACGATTCCTGTCGCCAGTGTTTGCTTAGGGGTCCGCTTGCGCGGCTACCTCGGCGCGGTTCAGTCCTCCAGGACGACGACCAGGGTGTCGCATGCTCCAGTCCGACCGCTGCTTAGATCAGTTCAGGTCGCGATGGCGGCTCTTTTTACTTCGGAGTCGGCCACGCGTATCCAGTCGATGAGCAGCTCGGCCGGCAGCGTCGAGGCATCCGGTTCGTTTCCCTGCCATCTACCTCCGATCGCCAGATTGATCACGAGGAAGAAGGGTTTCTCGAAGGGCCACGGTCCAGGAACATGCTCCGCTGTGACGCGGAAGTACTCGTCCCCGTCGAAACGCCAGCTGACGGATCCCGGTTTCCAGTCGACGGAGTAGGTATGGAAGTCGTCCGACTGAGGTGAACCGGTATCGAACCTGTGACCGACGCCGTGACCGATGCCGGCATAACCCGTGCCGTGCACGGTTCCGTGCACGGCCGTCGGATCACTGCCGACGTGTTCCATGACGTCGATCTCGCCGCAGGCCGGCCAGCCGACCGTGTCGATGTCGGTGCCGAGCATCCAGAACGCAGGCCATGTGCCTGCAGCTGACGGAACCTTCATCCGTGCGGCGATCCGACCATATTGGAAGGAGACGAGTCCGCGCGTGGTCAGACGCGCCGATGAGATGCCGCCGGGCACGGCGGGGTCTTCGCGGGCGACGATCGCGAGCTGGCCGCTTCCCGTCAGGTACGCGTTCGCTGGTGGTCGCGTGTAGCTCTGGAGCTGATCATCGCCCCACCCGCCACCGCCAAGCTCGGCGATCCACGCAGACGGGTCGGGCGCGCTCCCCGCAGGACCGTCGAACTCCTGCGTCCAGATCGCCATCCGCTGACAATACTCGGCTCAGCGGGCAATCGGCGTTGCCCCGAGGCCCGGCAACTTTGCCGCCGCATTGGGATCGGGATACGTTCGGAATGGTCGCAGGGCAGCCGTGAAGCAGGGTGGGAAGATGGAGATCAACGAGGCACTCGTGCGGCGACTGGTCGACGAGCAGTTCCCGTTCTGGCATCGCCTGGATCTTCGTCAGGTTCTTCCCGGCGGCTGGGATAACCGCACGTTTCGCCTCGGCGATGAGCTGTTGGTGCGCTTGCCGAGTGCGGACGGGTACGCCGCGGCCGTGGCGAAGGAGCAGCGCTGGTTGCCGGTGATCGCATCAGGAGTTCCCCTGCCGGTGCCCGTGCCGGTCGCTCAGGGCAAGCCGACCAAGGAGTTCGAACGCCCTTGGTCGGTCTACCGATGGATCGAGGGGACGCCCGCCGCCACGACGACCGACATCGACCTCACAGTGTTCGCGTCCGACCTCGGTCGATTCCTCACGGCACTCGCCACGGTGGACGCCCATCGCGCGCCGCCAGCCGGTCCGCACACCTTCTGGCGAGGAGCGCACCCGCGTGTGTACGACGCCGACGTGCAGCGATGCCTTGTTCAACTGGAAGGAAGAATCGACTCCGCAGCGGCGCGGGCGGTGTGGGCGTGCGCGATGGTCACCGAGATCACCGCGCCACCGGTGTGGTTTCACGGTGATGTCGCGCCCGGCAACCTGTTGATGCGTGACGGGCGCCTCAGTGCCGTGATCGATTTCGGAACTTCAGGAGTCGGCGATCCGCGTGCGACCTGGCAATCGCGTGGACCGTGCTGGACGAACCAGCGCGCGAGGTCTTCCGCGACGAGATGCCATGGGATGAGTCGACCTGGGCTAGAGGCCGAGCATGGGCGCTGTGGAAGACAATGCTCACCCTCGCCGACGCCTCCGGTTCCCACGACCCAGCAGGAGAGGCGGAGAGTTCTCTCGCCGCACTTGACCGTATCCTCGCGGACGACTCGTAGCCCTCCGCAGAAGCGGCCGGCTCGCGCGATCCGAAGAACCACAGCGGCTATGTGCGGTTCTACTGCCTCGTGCACCGTCCTGCGCCGCCGCGCCTCACGCCCACGGTCGACCCGCGTCGCAGTTCCTCGGGCGAGCGCCGCGCCGCGCCGCAGCACCCCCGCCGTCGAGCGTCCGAGCGTGCTGTGCCCGGACTGCTTCGTCGAGGTGCCCGCCACCGCCGTCTGCGTATCTGCGGCAACACCGTCGTCGCCTGGTCCCGTCCCTCCTGCCACTCGGGCGTGAACTCGGGCCTGTGCGGGCGTTCACGTCAAACGTGCGGGAGATTTTCGCGCGCCAGGCGCCGTCACCGGCCACCGAGGCCGATTTCTCCCGCCGCCTTGACGCCCTCGCCGTCGAAACGGAGGAGAAACGCCGGGAGAGAAGACCTCACGGGGCCCGCCGTCGACGTTTCTCCTCGGATTTCGACGAGGATGCCCCGAAACCCCGGTATCAGAGCCAGTGGCGGCGCTCGAACGTCACGTAGAGCGCGGCGCTCGTCGCGGCCATGAGCGAGAGCGCCATCGGATAGCCGAGCACCCAGTCGAGCTCGGGCATGTAGACGAAAGTTCACGCCGTAGATCGTGCCCACGAGCGTCGGGCCGTTCGTGACCGCCGCGACCAGAGATCGTCAGCCGATCAGGACGACACCTTGGAGTCTCTCTCCGCCGGCACCGTGATGGATGCCACCTCTTCGAGACGAGGATGCCGCTCGTCTCCGTCCTCGACCACTCCGGTGTGCCATGTCATGGTGAGCCCATCCGGTCCGTCCTGCAGCAGCGCGAGATTGTTGTCGAACCACGGACCCTTCACTGTCTTCCACCGGAAGGGCGGGTCGGGAACCTTTGCAGATTGCGCGGCTGCGGCGCCCAGCGGCGTTGCTGCGCCATACGACATCACCACCGAGAACCAGCGCATGAAGCGGGGCAACGGGTTTCGGATCGGTGAGCACACGGCCTGCACGATGCGGGCGCCGTTGTCACGCTCCACCTCGGCCAGGTAGGAGAAGTGCACGTCACCGGACAGGAAGGTCACCGTCAGCGGCGAGGGGCCGCGGTCGCCGTCTGCGAGCTCCGTCGCGATCGCGGCGACCGCCTGGAAGCTGTTCTGGAACGCCGCCCAGTGTTCGAGGTCGACCGCCTGCCGCAGCCGTTCCCCGATCCGCGCGACCGGTCGCCCCCACGCGCCCTGTGCGATCGCCTCATCCCATGCCTCGACGTGGTGCAGTCCCGTCGGCAGGAGGAACGGAAGCGAGGTGGCGACCAGAACATGGCGGAAGCCGCCCTGCATATGGTCGTCGAACCACGCGAGCTCTTGAGCGTTCAACAGCCCGCGATCCGACGGCGTGAGATCTCGTGCGGCGCGGGAGTCCAGGACGATCAGTCGCGATCCATCGAAATCCCGGCAGTAGCTCCAGCGGTAGCTGGTGGGATCCTCGTTGCAACGGTCGGCGAACTCGTCCAGCGCAGCAGTGAGGTCGGGGGAAGCAGCAGTGTCGGGACCCCCGGCGGCCTGCTGCCACAACTCGTCGGCGGCACGCTCTCGGGGAGACAGGTTGCCGAGGTGCTGGTATACCCAGTACGACGCCAGCCCGGCGACGATGCGCTCGTGCCACCACGAGGTGGCCTCCATCTTCTTCTTCCAGTCGAGCGAGGCGTTCCAGTCGTCGCGGATGTCGTGGTCGTCGAAGACCATGGCGGTCGGCACGCACGAGAGCAGCCAGCGATTGGCTTCATCCGACCATGCCAACTGGTAGAGGTGGGCGTATTCCTCGAAGTCCTTGAGCTCCTTGCCCGGTTCCTGGTGGATGTCGCGACGGCTGCGGATGAACGCCTGCATCTCCTTCGTCGTCGAGTCGGCGTAGACCTGGTCGCCGAGGAAGAGCAGCAGGTCGGGTCGTGGCTGGCTACCGTCGGCGACGGCAAGTGCAAAGGCGCGCAGCGAGTCGACGCCATGGGTGCGATTGCCTGCTCGGTCATGGGGGACACTGGTGCGGCACGATCCGTAGGCGATCTGCGGCCGTCGACCGGGCGCGCGCGTAGCGATCACGGATGCTGGGTACTCGGAGTCCGGGTCGGGCCACACAGAAACCCCGTCGATCTCTACTCCGTACGGCGAGACGCTGCCGGGCTCGAGCCCGTCCACTTCGACGAGGGCGTAATGGTGGCCGTGCACCGAGAAGGTTCGGGCCTGCCACGATCGTCCCTCGGCGTGGACGCTCACCAGACAGTCGGCTCGCGTCTCCACCCAGATGCTGGCCGACGTCTCATCGACATAGCGCAGCATCGGCCCCAACAGCAGCGGGGATCCCATGGACCCGTTCTATCGCGAATTGCACAGCAGCGGCCAGAGGCGGACGCAAGAACCGCGCGAGAGGGTGTTGCCGTGCCGGCGATCGCTCGTTATCCTCGATCTTCCCGACGGAAGGATGTTGATTATGAGCACCCGCGATCGTTGAAATACCAAAGCGAGCCCCCGCCCGACCTCGTCGAGCGGGGGCTTCGTCTTTCAGCCCACGACCGGAACGCTGAGTGCGCCGTTCACGCCGGGGACGACGGATGGCGCCGCGGGCGAGGGGCTGGCGGGGGAGGGACCTCCTTCGCGGCGATGATCGCTCCGCGGGGGATGCGCTCGACGCCGCGCTTGCCGTCGACCGTGATGGTCTCAGCATCCGTGCTCAGAAGCTCACCCAGCGCGTCGGTTGCCTGCCCCGTCGGCAGAATGTAGCGCACGACCACGCGATGGCCGGGCTCGGGCAGGTTCACCATTGGCCCGGGGCGTAATCCTTGAGGAAGACGCCGAACAGGTCCTCGCCGGCCTCGCCGCGCACGATCGGGTCGTAGACGCGAGCCGCGCCGTCGACCAGGTCCAGCGGAGCGTGGAAGCCCTCCTCGGCGAGGCGCACCTTGGTCGGGTGGGGGCGCTCGTCGGTGATCCAGCCCGTGTCGACGCTGGTCATGAGGATGCGATCGGTCTCGAACAGCTCGCGCGCGCTCGTGCGCGTGAGCATGTTGACGGCCGCCTTGGCCATGTTCGTATGAGGATGCCCCGGACCCTTGTAGCCGCGATTGAACACACCCTCCATCGCGCTCACATTCACGACGTAGGTGCGTCGCGCGGGGCTTGCCGCCAGCGAGCTGCGCAGCTTCGACACGAGCAGGAACGGCGCGGTGGTGTTCGCGAGCTGCACCTCGAGCATCTCGAGCGGATCGACCTCGTCGACGCTCTGCACCCACGAGTTCGTGTGGTCGAGGTCGGGGATGAGCCCGCCGGCGTCGATCGCCGTGCCGGAGGCGAGACGCTCGAGCGAGCTCGACCCCGCGGTCATCGCCTGTTCGGTGAGCTCTTCGGCGCGCGCGGCGGCGGCGGCGAGGATCGGGTGCGCGGTCACCGAGCGCTCCAGGGCCTGCGGATGACGGTCGTTGGTGTGGCCGAACGTGACGAGCTCCGGGAGCGGGCCATCCGGCAGGGGAGCCAGCTCCGCGTCGACGAGCGGCTGATACGCGCCGGGGGAGCGGCGCACGGTTTGCGTCGCGTTGTTGATCAGGATGTCGAGCGGACCGGCGGCCGCGACATCCTCGGCCAGTCCGATCACCTGGGCCGGATCGCGCAGATCGATGCCGACGACCTTGAGGCGGTCGATCCACTCCGGCGCGTCGGGCAGGCTGCTGAAACGGCGCACAGCATCGCGCGGGAAGCGGGTCGTGATCGTCGTGTGCGCGCCGTCGCGGAGCAGCCGGAGCGCGATGTACATGCCGATCTTGGCGCGGCCGCCGGTGAGCAGTGCGCGCTTGCCGGTGAGGTCGGTGCGCGCGTTGCGTTTCGCGTGGCTCATCGCCGCGCAGGTGGGGCAGAGCTGGTGGTAGAAGGCGTCGACCACCGTGTACGGCTGCTTGCAGATGTAGCAGGCGCGCGGCTTGAGCAGGGTGCCGGCGGTCGGAGCCGTGGTCGAGCCCGAGATCGGGATGCCGCGCGTCTCGTCGTCGATGCGGTCGGGTGCGCCGGTGGCCGTGGCCGCGACGACCGCGCGATCGGCAGCGGCGATCGCCTCGCGGATCTCGCGCCGGCGCTCCTTCTTCACGGCCTTGAACATCGCGGCCGTCGCACGACGCACGGCGATGTAGTCGGGATGCGTCTCGTCGACACCGGCCATGCGGCCGAGCACCCGGAGGGTGGTCGCCAGATCTTCGGGGTCGATGCCGCTCGGCGGCAGGTCGGAACGCTCGGAGGGATCGGGAAGCACACGTGATTCTACGCCGGGCGGCTTCGGCTCTTCCTGTTAGCGTGCCTTCGTGAGCACCTCGAACCCGGCGCCCGCTCCGGCGCGCAGCATCCGTGTGTCCGCGGCGGTCATCGTGAACGGTCGCGACGAGCTGCTGCTGGTGCGGAAGGCCGGCACGACGGCTTTCATGCAGCCCGGGGGGAAGCCTGAGCCCGATGAGACGCCGGCCGAGACGCTGAGCCGCGAGCTGTTCGAAGAGCTGGGACTGACGGTGGATGCTGCGGACCTGCGCCCGCTCGGATCGTTCACTGCGGCGGCGGCCAACGAGCCCGGATTCCTCGTGGTGGCCGACGTGTTCGAGGCCGATATCGGAGATCAGCTGCCGGTGATCGCGACGGAGATCGAGGAGTTTCGGTGGGTCACGCGTGCGGAAGCCGAGGAACTGGAGGTTGCGCCGCTCGCGCGAGAGAACTTCCTCCCCTGAATTCGTTTCCCCCGCTCCTCAACCGGCGCGTGGGTCCGCCCTTTGGTGTGCCTCGAGTGCGGCCCTCACCAGCACAGTCTCGGCGACGCCGGGTGTACGTTGCGGAGATGATGTCCATTCGAGTGGGTATCGTGGCCGATCCGGCCTCGCCGACCGAAGTGGCGCGACGGATGACCGACCCCGTCGCGCCCGACGCCGAGAGTCCCGGTGCGTGGGATATCGAGCTCCTGAGCGAGCCGTTCACCCTCGGCTCCGAGGACGTCGACGTGGCGTTGGCGCGTCTTCGGGCGCATGCCGATGCCCACGAATGGGACCTCGTCGTCGGGGTGACCGAGCTGCCGCTG
>NZ_JAYRDE010000089.1:0-12425 GCF_041909575.1 Microbacterium sp.
GGTCCCGCGACCCCGGTCGCGGGACCTGCGCTCGTCGCGGGATACTGGGTCCGCTCCCACCCACCGAATCCAGGGGAACTCCTCCATGCCTCGAATCCCGACGTCCGGCACACAGCACGCGCTCCGCGCGGGCGATTACGAGGCGGTCATCGCCAGCATCGGTGCGACCGTCCGCTCGCTGACCTGCCGCGGCCGCAACCTGGTGGTGCCCTTCGACGCGGACGAGGTGCGCCCCTCCTATCGCGGCGCGACGCTCGCGCCGTGGCCGAACCGCGTCGTGGACGGCCGCTATACCTTCGGCGGCGTCGAGCGTCAGCTCGCCCTCACCGAGCCGGCCCGCCTCCACGCGCTGCACGGACTGGCAGCATGGCTGGACTTCGAGGCCGTCGACAAGGGGCCGGACCACGTGACGCTCGCTGCCGTGATCCAGCCGCAGAGCTCCTACCCGTGGCGGATCGTCGTGGTGACCACGTTCTCGCTCGGCCCCGAGGGGCTCACGCAGTCCGTGACCGCGCGCAACGACAGCGCCGAGGCCGCGCCCTGGGGCACCGGCCCGCACCCCTACCTCGTCGCCGGCGCGGGACATGTCGACGACTGGACGCTCGAGCTCCCTGCGGCGCAGGTCCTGGGCGTCACCGAGGACCGGCTCATCCCGACCGACCTCGTCGCCGTCGACGCGGACGATCCCGAGCGGTTCGACTTCCGCACCCCTCGCAGGCTGGGGGCCGTGGAGATCGACCACGCCTACTCCGGCCTCACCCGCGACGAGGCCGGCATCGCCACCGTGCGCGTGACCGATGCCGCCGGGTCGGGCGTGCAGATGTCGTGGGATGCCGCCTGCCCCTGGGTGCAGATCCACACCGCCGACAAGTCGGAGCCGGAGCTCAGCCGCCTGGGCCTCGCTGTCGAGCCCATGACGTGCGCGCCGGATGCGTACAACGACGCCGACTACGCGTTCCACACCGGGCTCATCGCCCTCGAGCCGGGCGCCGAGACCACCGCCTCCTGGCGGATCGGCGCGATCGGCTGACCTCGAGAGCCGCCTCAGTGGTGGCCCGGATCGACGAGCTCGTGCCCGCCGTGTCCGGTGGCGTTGCGACCGGCCTCGGTGGCGCCGAGCGCCGGCGTGACGAGCCCGGCCACCAGGACCGCGGCCACCAGGATGGCCCACACCCGCGGGGGTGCGGCATCCGTCGCCTTCCGGGCCCGGCGCCGCAGCACCGAGGCGCACGCGAGCGCGATCGTGACGAGCAGCGCCGCAGCGGCGGCCACCGCCAGCACACTGGTGCGCACCGGGTCCGACGCCACGGCGACCGTGGCGGCGGCGATGCCGGCGAGAGCCGCCGCGACGCCCGTCCGCGGAACGACGATGCGTCCACGGGCGAGCGTCACGGCTCCCCATACGAGCCCGGCCGCGCCGAGCGCCAGCAGGACGACGCCGGCCCCCCGGGCGGCACCGCCCTGCGGAACCGCTCCGGCGCCGATGGCGAGCTCGATCAATCCCGCGCCCCATGCCGCGACAGCCGCCCACGGGACGGCGATGCCCCCGAGGGGGGTCCCGGTCGTCCGGTCGGACGTCCGGGGACCCGCCTGCGGCGTGGTGAGCGCGGTGGTCATGCGATGCCGATCAGGCCGTGCGGGTGCTGGTGCTGACCGAGCGCTCGGCGCCGAGTCCGACACCGAGGAGCACCAGGGCGCTCGCGAGGTGGAGGAAGTGGTCGAACGTGTTGAGCGCGAGGATGTTCAGCGCGGTGCCGACCAGGAAGAACCCGACGACGCCGAGCAGCAGGTAGACCGCGCCCACGACGATGTTGACGGTCTTCGCGGCGCGAGCGTTGCTCAGGCCGGCGATGAGCAGCGCGGCGCCGATCAGCAGGTGCGCGATGTTGTGCAGCGGGTTGACCTCGAAGATGCCGAGCAGCAGCCCGCCTTCGGTCGCGATGAACCCGACGCCACCGGTGACGGCGAAGCCGAGGGCCCCGACGACGAGGTAGACAGCGCCGAAGATCGTGGCGACGAGGCGATTGGGTGACGATCCCATGAGCGTCCCTCCTGATTTCGTGGCGGCGGATGCCGCGTGTGGAATGTTGTTCGGATCGCTCGCCGGATCGGTTTGGACCGGCCGTCGATGCGATCGCCGTCTGACGCTATGGGTGCGGCCGCACCGCAGGCCGGGGCTTGCGCCGCCGCGCCGATATTGGTACTCGCGCGTTCACATGCCGGCCATGGCACGACCCCTATGCTGAGCGCATGACTCTCGCCAACACCGTCACCGACACAGCCGATCTCACCTCGCTCTGGGGCGTCTACAGCGTGTTCGCGCTGATCTGGTACGTCCTGGTCGCCGTCGCGCTCTGGAAGGTCTTCAGCAAGGCGGGGTATCCCGGCATCCTTGCGATCATCCCGATCGTCAACGTCGTGATCCTCGTCAAGATCGCCGGCTACTCGGCCTGGCTGACGCTGCTCTACCTGATCCCGATCGTGAACATCGTGTTCTCGATCCTGGTGTCGATCCGCGTGGGTCGCGGCTTCGGCAAGGGCGGCGCGTGGTCGTTCTTCCTGCTGTGGCTGTTCGCCTTCATCGGCTACTTCATCCTCGGCTTCGGCAAGGCCACCTACTCCAAGCCCGAGTGAGCGCTCAGCCGATCGGCGTCGTCGTGTCGATCGCCGCACGCAGCGGGCGCCGCTTCGGCGCCCCGTCGGGGGGGGGGGTGTGCCGCGACCGCACATCGACCGGGCGCGCCTCGCGCCCGATCATCGTGCGCGGCCGGCGCCGCACCGTCGCCTCGACGATGCGCGCCGCCGCGTCCGCGGGCTCGGTGTGGTACATCGCGGCCTGCGCCGCGGCGGCACGCTCGGCGACGGCCGGGTCGATCGCTTCCGCGTAGCGCCCGCGGCCGATGATGCCGGTCTTCACGCCGGCGGGGTAGATCGCGCCGACCGTCACGTTCGTGCGCTCGAGCTCATGGCGCAGCGACTCCGTGAAGCCGCGGACGGCGAACTTGCTCATCGCGTAGGGGATGCGTCCCGCGGGCGCGGCGAGGCCGTAGATGCTCACCAGGTGCGTGACGTGCGCAGCGGGCTCGCGACGCATCGCCGGCAGCAGCGCTTTGGTGATGTTCACGGTGCCCCACAGGTTGACGTCCATGAGCCAGCGCATCTCGGCCATCGTCAGCTGATCGATGTCACCGAGCATCGACGAGCCCGCGCACGTGATCAGCGCCTGCACATGAGGGTGGGATGCTTCGATCTCGGCGGCGAGGGCGAAGACGGCGTCATCGTCGGTGAGGTCGATGACGTGCGTCGTGTGGCCGGTGCCGGTCAGATCGGCGGTGAGTGCCGCCAGCCCGTCGGCGTTGCGGTCGAGGAGCGCCAGCCGCGCGCCGCGGCGGTCCAGCTCGCGCGCGACCTCGGCGCCCATGCCGCTCGCGGCTCCCGTGATCACGCTGGTCCTGCCGCGCACGTCGAGTCGCTGCATCCTCGCCATGTCGGTCCCTCTCGTCGTCATCGAACGGTCCAACGATTCTCGCGGACTCGCGACGGTGCCGCTGACGCTAGCCTCGGTACGGGAGGTGCGATGGGCAAGACCGCGGAGGCGATCGCCGAGGGCGTGTCCATCGCGTCCGCCGCGGCGCGGCTGGCCGTGCGCAATCACATCCTCGTCGAGACGATCGCGCACGACGCTCCGTTCGAGGTCGCGACCTTCGCTCCGTTCGCGCACGACACGCTCATCTCGCTCGCGGAGGAGCAGGAGGCCGCCGCGGCGCTCGCCAAGCGCCAGCGCAAGAAGGCGTGGGGGAAGTTCACCGACCCCGACGGCACGCACGACTACCGCGACCGCGACATGCGCAACCTCCGTAAGCGCCATCGCCAGTACGTCGGCGTCGCCAAGGAGCTCCGCCGGATCGCCGAGGATCCCCACGCCGTGCGCACCCTCGTCGAGCAGTCGAGGGACGCCGCGTGGGGCGACGTCGAGGCGAACCTGCAGCGCCGGCTCCGCGTGGAGGGCATGCGCGCCGACCTCGACCCCGACTACGACAAGATGCGCGCCGCCCGCATGCAGTCGCTGCGACTGGTGGATCTGCCCAAGCTCGCCGCACACCGGCGCCGGCTCGCCGAGGAGGACGCCGCTCCCGCCGTGGACGCGCCGCCGGCCCCGCGCGCATCGGGAGTCGACCTGACCGAGCTCGACGTCTGAACCGTGGCGTACGCTCGGCGGGGTGGACGTCGATGCGGCCGGACATCCGATGCACTTCCCGCCCGATCATCCGCTGGTCGCACGGGTGCGCGGTCTGTGCCTGCCCTACCCCGAGGCCGTGGAGGCGATCTCGCACGGGCGGTGCACGTTCCGTGCCGGCAGGCGGCAGTTCGCGCTCGTCGGCGTCGCGGGTGAAGGCGCGGTGGTCTTCATCCCCGACGACTCGGAGCGACAGGTGCTGCGCGAGCGGGACGATGTCTTCGTCCCGCCGTACGAGGGCGCCTACGGCTGGCTCGCCCTTCGCGTGACGGCGGACGCCGGCGACTGGGAGCTGCTCGCCGAACTCATCGACACGTCGTACCGGCAGGTCGCGCTGCTGCGCCAGCTCCGTGCCCTCGACGGGCTGTGAGGTGCGTCTTCACCGACACGCCCGGGGCGGAGCATCCGTCCCGCTCGATTCGCGTGCATGCCGGAGCGTGGGGTATTCTGGACGACGTTGTGCGCGAGAGCGGGCAACCTGCGCCCGTAGCTCAATGGATAGAGCATCTGACTACGGATCAGAAGGTTAGGGGTTCGAGTCCCTTCGGGCGCGCACTGTGTTGAGACAGTAACGATCGAAAGCCTGCGGATCTCCGCAGGCTTTCGTGTTCCCAGGATGGGGAGACAGTGACCGAGGTCCCGACGGCCGACGCCCTGCACCGCAACAACGTCACGGTCACGGGGGATCCGAGCGCGCCCGTCGTGGTGTTCGCCCACGGGTTCGGCTGCAGCCAGGAGACGTGGGCCGCCGTCGCGCCCAGATTCGAGAGCGATCATCGTGTGGTGCTCTTCGACCATGTCGGAGCGGGAGGATCGGATGCCTCCGCCTACGAACGCGGGAAGTACGACTCGCTCGACGGCTACGCCACGGATGTCCTCGAGATCCTCGAGGCGCTGGAGGTGTCCGACGTCGTCTTCGTCGGCCACTCGGTGAGCGCGATGATCGGCGTGCTGGCGGCGAACCGGCAGCCGTCCCGCTTCCGCGCACTCGTCCTGGTCGACCCGTCCCCGCGCTACACGAACGAGGGCGACTACCGCGGCGGGTTCGAGCAGGCTGACATCGACGCCCTGCTGGACGCGCTCGACGCGAACTACCTCGGCTGGGCCCAGCAGGCAGCCCCCATGATCATGGGCACGCCCGCCCGGCCGGAGCTGGGCGAGCGGCTCACCGAGAGCTTCTGCCGCCTCGACCCCGAGATCGCGCGACAGTTCGCCCGGGTCACGTTCCTGTCCGACAACCGGGCCGATCTCGCCCACGTGAGCGTGCCGACCCTGATCCTGCAGTGCCGTGCCGACGCGATCGCGCCGACCGAGGTCGGCCGGTTCGTGCACGCGGAGATCCCGGGGAGCCGGTTCGTGGAACTCGACGCGATCGGGCACGTGCCGATCCTCTCCGCGCCCGACGAGGTGTCCGCCGCGATCCGGGATTTCCTGTCGTGATGTCGGCGGCCGAGGACGACTGGTTCCGACTCGCCCCGTGCGGCCTGCTCTCGACCACGCTCGACGGCCGCATCCTCGACGCGAACGACACCTTCCTCGCGTGGACGGGGCATCCGCGCGACGACGTGATCGGACGCTCGTTCGCGTCGCTGCTGGATGCCGGCAGCCGGCTCTTCTTCGACACGCGCCACAGCCCGGTGCTGCACCTGCAGGGTGCGATCGACGAGGTGGCACTGACGCTGCACGGCGCGGACGGGACGCCCCTGCCCGCGCTCGTGAACGCGGTGCGCGACCTCGACGCCGGCCGCATCCGGATGGCCGTGTTCAACGCGACCGAGCGCGTCCGCTACGAGCGCGATCTGCTCCTCGCGCGCCGCACGGCGGAGTCGTCCGAGGAGCGCGTGCGCGTCCTGCAGGAGGTGTCCTCCACCTTCGGCGTGAGTGCGACGGACGAAGACGTCGCGGAATCGTTCGCCGCCGTCGCGCGCGAAGCGTTCGCCGCCCGCGAGACCGGGGTCTTCCTGATCGCGGACGACGGCGACCTGCAGCTCGTCGGAGGCTCCAATCCGCTGGCGGGGATGGTCGCGCCGGTGCCGGAGCTCCGGGCCGCCGCGGAAGTCGTCGTGGTGCACGCCGCCGACGAGAACCAGCGGTACCCGGAGGTGGCGGCGGCGATGCGGCAGAGCCGACTCGCGTCGCTCACCGTCGCTCCTCTCGTCGCCGACGGCCGGCGGCTCGGCATCCTCGTGTGCTTCTTCGCGCGCCGCGTCGACTTCGACGATCGGTACTTCGAGCTGCAGCAGGCGCTCGGCAGGCAGGCCTCGCAGACCCTCGTCCGCGTCCGGCTGCAGCGCCGCCTGGCCTTCCTGGCCCTCCACGACCAGCTCACCGGCGTGGGGAACCGGCAGCTGCTGCAGTCCAACCTCGACGACGCCCTCGCCGCGGCCGCGTCGGAGGGGGAGCCGCTCGCCGTGCTGTTCCTCGACGTCGACGAGTTCAAGGGGATGAACGACGCGTTCGGCCACGCCGTCGGCGATCAGGTGCTCGTCGAGCTCGCGACCCGGCTGCGCGACAGCGTGCGCGCCGGCGACACGCTCGGCAGGATCGGCGGCGATGAGTTCGTCGTCGTGTGCCGCCACGCCGATGCCGAAGCCGCCGAGGCGGTCGCGGAGCGGATCCTGGAGGTCTGCCGGGCCCCGATGTCGCTTGCCGGCGGCGTGGTGGGGGTCTCGGTGAGCGTCGGGATCGCGCTCTTCGACCCGGCGGTCGATCCGCTGCCGGCGAGCGATCAGCTGCTCGTCCGCGCCGACGCCGCGATGTACGCCTCCAAGCGCGCGGGCAAGAACCGGCTCAGCGTGGCGCCGGGGGACTGAGGCGGCACCCTGGTGCCCCGCCGCCGGTCAACGCGTGGTCTCGCGCACCACCAGGCGCGGCGGCGTCATGCTGCGGAGCGGGGGGCCGGACGCCCCCTCCGTCTGCAGGCGCGCCAGCATGATCGCGACGATCTCGTCGGCCATCGCGTCGTTGCCCGGCTCGACCGTCGTGAGCCGGGGCACCACGTGCGCCGCCGCCCGGACGTTGTCGAAGCCCACGACCTGCACGTCGGCGGGAACGCGGATGCCGCGATCGGCCAGCGCGCGGAGCGCGCCGAAGGCACTCGAGTCGGTGAGGGCGAACACGCCGTCGAACCGGGCGCCCTCGTCGATCAGGGTCGTCACGGCGCGGAATCCGTCGGTCATGTCGAGTCCCGAGGCCACGATGAGCTCGGACCGCACGGGCAGCCCGCGCTCACGGTGCGCAGCGAGATACCCCTGCGTGCGCAGGGTCTGCATCGACTCGATCCCGGTCGCCGATCCTCCCAGCGCGATGACTGAACGGGCGCCGCGGTCCAGCAGGTGGCCCGTCGCGAGCCGCCCGCCGGCCACGTTGTCCATGAGCACGTGGTCGAAACGCGTCGCGAGCGCCCGCTCGCCGAGGAGCACGATGGGCTTCGCGGGCGGGATGCGACCGAGGTCGGCGGATTCGCTCGCCGCGATCGCGAGGATGAAGCCGTCGTAGGTCTCGAGGTGCGAGGCCGCGAGCGACTCGATCTCCGCGGTCATGACTCCGCCGGTGTTCTCGGTGACCAATCGGATGCCACGCGCGGAGAAGCGCTGCGAGAGCCGCTCCGCGAGCTCGCCGTAGTACTCGGAGGCCAGGATCGGAACGCCGAGGCCGACGATGCCGGTGCGGCCCTTCCGCAGTGACCGGGCGCTCTGGTTGAGCCGGTAGCCGAGATCGTCGATGACGCGCGCGACGCGGTCGATCGTCTCGGCGCTGACCCGCTCCGTGCGGCCGTTGACGACGTTCGAGACCGTCTGCGCCGAGACGCCCGCCTTCTCCGCGACGTCCTGCATCGTGACGTGCGCATGCGGGCGTGGGGTGGAGGGATGTTCCATTCGGGCTGGTTCGGGTCGGCGCCGGGGGTCACCGCGACTCTATCGGCGCCACCGCCCCGCGGAGGAACCGGCCGGCGACCGCGAGCAGGAGCAGCGCCGGGATCGTTGCCACGAGCGCGCCTGCGAACACGAGGGCGTAGTCGACGCCGTACTCGCCCTGCAGCGCGCGCAGCGCGACCTGCACGGTGTGCGTGCCGGGTGATCGCAGCACGATGAACGGCCACATGAAGTCGCTCCAGGACGAGACGAACAGCAGGCCGCCGAGGACGATCGCTCCGCGCCGGACCAGGGGGAGCGCGATGTGCCGGAACGTGCGCCACGGGCCGCAGCCGTCGAGCGCTGCGGCGTCGAGCAGCTCGTCCGGCAGCGCGGCGGCGATGTACTGGCGCATCCAGAAGACGCCGAACGCGCTGGCCAGCCCCGGGACGATGAGCGCGCGCAGCGAGTCCACCCAGCCCAGCGACGACATCAGAAGATAGCTCGGGATCACCGCGACTTGCACGGGGAGGGTCAGGCCGAGCAGCACGAGGGTGAAGAGCGCCGTGCGGCCGGGGAACCGCAGCTTCGCGAAGGCGAATCCCGCCAGCGCGCACACCAGGGAACCGCCCACCGCGACGCAGCTCGACACGACGGCGGAGTTGATCAGCGACTGCGCGAACGAGACCGCGGACAGGACCGCGCGCACGTTCTCGCCGAGGTTCGAGCCCGGGATGAGCGGGGGTGGGAAGGTCGTGGCGGCCGCGCTGTCGCGCGAGGCGACCGAGACCATGAACCAGAGCGGCGCCCAGCACAACAGACAGGCCCCCAGCAGCAGCGCGCCGCCCCGCCACCGCGTCGTCACGTCGTCCACCCGAGGCGCCGGAAGCCCGCGAAGAAGCCCGCGACGAGCGCCGCGGTCAGCACGAAGACCGCGGCGGCGACCGCGGCGGCGTAGCCGAACTGGTAGTCCCGGAAGCCGACCTCGTAGACGAGGAGCGCCAGCGTCTGGCACTGGCGCGCGGGACCGCACGTGATTCCCGTGGGGTCGGCCATCAGCGGCTCCGTGAAGAGCTGCAGCGCTCCCACGACGGACGTGAGGAAGCTGAAGGCGATCACCGGCCCGAGGAGGGGGAGCGACAGGAACCGGAACTGCGCCCAGGAGCCCGCGCCGTCGAGCTCGGCCGCCCGGAACAGATCGCGCGGCGCGGAGCGCAGCGCCGCCATCATGAGCAGGGTGGTGAACCCGAACCATCGCCAGGCCACCATCGCGGCCACGACGGTCCAGGCGCCGGCCGGATGGGCGAGCACATCGACGTCGTCGACGCCCAGCGCTGCCAGCGCACGGGTGAGCGCGCCGTAGTCCCGGTCGACGAGCTGCGCCACCAGGATCGCGACCGCGGCGCCCGAGGTGACGTACGGGACCAGGAGCGAGACACCCAGCGCGGTCCCCGCGCGCGACGTCGCGCCGCGCGCGGCGTGGGCCAGCACCGCACCGACCGAGACCTGGGCGACCGTGGCCAGCGCCGCGATCGCGAGCGTGTTGACCGTCGCGGTCCAGAAGCGGGGGTCGGCGACCAGGCGCTCGAAGTTCGCCGTGCCCGCCCAGGTCCGCCCGCCGAGCGGATCCCATTCCCACCACGCCAGCGCGAACGTCGCGAGAGAGGGGGCGGCCGTGAAGACCGCGAACAGGAGCACGAACGGCGCGAGGAATGCGTACGGCGTCCAGCCGTCGCTGCGCCGTGTCCGTCGCAGGCCGGGCCGCTCGATCACGGGCCGCTCGATCACGGGCCGTCCGCCGACGCCGGGAGGGCGGCATCCACCGCCTCGAGCGCCGAGCGCCACGCGTCCGCCGGCGCGAGGGAGCCCTGCTCGACCGCGGTCAGCGCTCGCAGGAAGGCGGCGTTGATCGTGCCGGATGCCGGACCCTGCGGCACCGGCTCCATTCCCAGGATCGAGTTCGTGAACACCGTGCCGATGTCGGAGTCGCCGAAGAACGGGTCGCCGAAGGCGGCGAGGTCTCCCTCCTCGTAGGGTGCGACGGCCGCGGGGAGGGGTCCGCCGGAGACGAAGTGGTCGGTCTGCGCCGCGGCCGACTGGGTGGCGGCGATGTAGTCCCATGCGGCTTTCGGATGCCGCGATCCCGCCGGTATAGCGAGGTAGCTCCCGCCCCAGTTCCCGGCGACGCCGGGCACCGGGACGATCCGCCAGTCCCCGCTCGTCTCCGGCGCGGTCGACGACATGACCCGCAGCATCCACGAGGGGGCGGCCATCACCGCGAAGTCGCCGCGGGCCATCGCACCCGACCATCCGGCGGTGAACGCGGGGAGGCCCGCGCTGATGCCGGCGTCGTGCGCGGCCAGTGCGGTGTCGAACGCCTCGCGCAGCTCCGGATTGTCGGCGTGCACGGGCGCACCCGCTTCGTCGTAGTACTTCACGGCGAGCTGGTTGGAGGCATTGACGAAGACGGTGGTGCTGACGTTGTCGACGAAGGCGGCGTCCGACTGTGCCGCGAACCGTGCACCGACCTCGATGAAGGCCTCCCACGTCGGCCACAGCTCCTGCACGGAGGCGGGGTCCGAAGGCAGCCCTGCCGCTTCGAACAGATCGGCCCGATAGGCGAGAGCCATGCCGCCGACGTCGGTCGGGACGCCGATCACCTTGCCCGTGGGGGTGGTCGCTGCGTCCCAGGCCCAGGACAGGTACTCGCCGGAGAGGTCGGCCCCGGCGACACGGCGCAGATCGAGGAAGTGCTCGTCCGCCGCGACGAATCGCGGCAGGTCTTCGCCCTGGATCAGCACCAGATCCGGCGCGCGACCGCCGGCCAGCGCGGCCGTGAGGGCGTCGGCGGTCTCGGCCGACGTCCCGACCTCGCTCAGCGCGATGCGCGTCCCCGGGTTCGCCTCGAGATAACGCTGCACCTGGTCGCCCTGCTGGATGCCGGTGAACGACCAGAACGTGAGGCTCGCCTCGCTCGGGTCCGCGCATCCCGCGAGCAGGAGCGGGATGCAAAGGACGACCGCGCAGCGCCTCGTGGAAGGGGATGCTGTGGTACGCGCGCGCCGGGGACGGCGAGCCCGGTCGGGGCGCAGACGGGTCGCGGCCATGAACGCTCCTTCGCGTCGAGCGGCTCGACGGGCAGGGGTCCGCTCGTGGGTTCTTCCGATCATGCCGGAGTTTGATAGCGCGAACAACAGGGTCTTGTGAGGTCTTGCTGTGACCGCTAACATGCGAAGCGTCCACCAATGGGGCCGGGAGAGCACGGCGCAGTGCCCAGCAGATCTGAGCAAGGGGAATCCGGCCCGGTCCCTCGTCCCCCCGCGATTCGAGCGCGGTGCAGGTGGACCAAGGTTGATCGATCAATGAGGAGGAGACCTTGTCCATGAAGATGATCCGTCCCGCGGTGAGACGCCGCCGGACGGCGGGCGTGATCGGCGCCGGGGTGGCAGCCACCGCGCTGCTGGTCGGCGGGCTCGTCGCGCCGTCGGCGACCGCCGCGGACGAAGAGCTCATCGTGAACGGCGGATTCGAGTCCGGCGTGCAGGGATGGTTCGTGAACAACGGCAACGCGACGGACGGCGGGACGCTGTCGATCGTGACGGACGCGTACTCCGGCGCGTCGGCCGTGCGGATCGCCGGACGCACCACGACGGGCTCGGGGCCGATGCAGGACCTGAGCGGCAAGCTGCAGGCCGGGAGCACCTACACGGTCAAGGCGCGGGTGAAGTACGACAACCCCGCGAGCCCCGCCACCAAGCAGTTCTTCGCCACCATGCACTACGGGGGCAGCACCTACACGAACCTCGGGAGCGCCACGCCGGCGCGCGGTCAGTGGGGCTACATCAACGCGACGTTCACGATCCCGGCGAGCCAGAGCGTGTCGACGGCGCGCCTGTTCATCGAGACGCCGTGGACGAGCTCTCCCTCGACCGATCCCGCGACGCACCTGATGGACTTCGTCGTCGATGATGTGTCGCTCATCGGCAGCCCGCCGCCCCCGCCGCCCTCGAAGACGATCGAGGTCGTCGGCAAGGTGCCCGGTGAGCACAACCCGCTCATCGGCCACAAGTTCGGCGCCGACGGATTCGGCTACGCCGAGGACGGCCGGGTGTACATGTTCATGACGAACGACACCCAGGGGTACGCGCCCGACCCGGTCACCGGCATCTCGCCTCAGATCAACTACGGGAACATCAACCAGATCACGCTGATCTCGTCCGAGGACCTCGTGAACTGGACCGATCATGGCGAGATCCAGGTGGCGGGACCCCAGGGCATCGCTCCGTTCACGAGCAACTCGTGGGCGCCCGGGTTCGCCAAGCGCGTCGTCGACG
>NZ_JAYRDE010000090.1:0-459 GCF_041909575.1 Microbacterium sp.
GGAGCTCGTCGAGGACATCGACTTCACGATGCTCACGACGACGGACGCCCAGGGCAACCTCGTGAGCCGGCCGATGAGCACGCGTCAGATGGACGACGCGGGCGACATCTGGTTCTTCACGCTCGAGCACACCCAGAAGGTCGCGCAGGCGCAGTCCGATCCCGAGCACGACGTCGGGCTCTCGTACCTCGACGCGAAGGACCATCGGTACGTGTCGATCGCCGGGCGGGCGACCGTCGTGCACGACCGGGCGAAGATGGAGGAGCTCTACTCGCCCGACCTGAACATCTGGTTCGAGGACGGCCTGGACACGCCCGACATCGCGCTGCTGCGCGTGACCCCCGTCGAATGCGAGTTCTGGGAGCCGGCCCCCGGCAAGCTCGTCGCCGCAGCCGGGATGCTCAAGGCGCTGGTGACGCGGGACACGCCCGACGACATGATGCGGCACGGCCGCGTCAC
>NZ_JAYRDE010000090.1:474-2795 GCF_041909575.1 Microbacterium sp.
TGCGGCCGCGGGGGTGGGGGGGGGCGGCCAGCCGCGGGCCCCGCCCCGTCCCGCCGGCGGTCAGCCTCGGTACACCTGCACGACCGAGGGCCGCGGGCCGTTCGGAAGGTCGCCGGGAGCGTGGGACCCGTAGTCGGGGAACAGCGAGCGCGGCGCCGCGACGGTGCCGTCCTCACCGGGATGCTGCACCGCGACGAAGACCAGGCCCTCCTGATCGTGGATCACCGGACCGCACGTCTCGGCATCCCGCGGCACGGCGAGGAACTGCTGCACGTGGCCGCGCTCGGCGCCCTCGAGGGGCACGAGGAACAGCCCGTCGTTGTAGCCGATGGTGCCCGGCTGCCCGTCCGTCGAGATCCACAGGTTGCCGGCGGAGTCGAACGCGACGTTGTCGGGGCACGAGATCGGCGACACGAGATCTTTCGGGAACCCGGCGAAGTAGGAGTTAGCGAACACCTTCGGGTCGCCGCAGAGGAGCAGGATGCTCCATCCGAAGGTCGTTCCGGCCTGCCCCGCGGTCTCGGTCATCTCGATGACGTGGCCGTAGCGGTTGCCCGTGATCGGGTTGGGCTCGTCGATCGTCGCGACGGAGCGCGCCGAGTTGTTCGTGAGCGCCAGGTAGACCTTGCCGGTTTTGGGGTTGGGCTCGACGTCCTCGGGACGATCCATCTTCGTGGCACCGACCGCGTCGGCGGCGAGCCGGGTGTAGACCAGCACCTCGTCCGTGGTGAAGCCCGGGACGGCGCTCTCGCCGTTGCGCGTGAGCGGGAGCCACTCGCCGCTGCCGTCGAAGAGCTGGTCCGCCGGCAGAGCCCCGGTGCCGGTGATCTCGCCCTTCGGCGAGTTGCCGGTGAACTTCGCGACGTAGAGGTCGCCCTCCGAGAGCAGCGTCAGGTTCTTCTTGCGCGAACCCGAGATCCTGTGCTTCGACACGAACTTGTAGAGGTAGTCGTTGCGCTCGTCATCGCCCATGTACGCCACGACGCGGCCGTCCTCGGCGACGATGACGTTCGCGCCCTCGTGCTTGAACCGTCCCATCGCGGTGTGCTTCTTCGGGGTCGACGTGGGGTCCTGGGGGTCGATCTCGACGATGTAGCCGAAGCGGTTCGGCTCGTTGACATAGCCCGCGTCGTGAGCGTTGAAACGGGGGTCGTACTTCTCCCAGCCGGTCGAGGTGGAGGTGCTCGCCGTCGACTGGTAGCGCTTCTGCGCGGGTGTCTCGGCCTTCCAGGCGAAGTAGCCGTTGAAGTTCTCCTCGCCCGAGAGGATGGTCCCCCACGGCGTCGTGCCGCCGGCGCAGTTGCCCAGCGTCCCGTGCACCCAGCGTCCCTCGGGGTCCGCGGCCGTCTTGACGAGATCCGACCCGGCCGCCGGCCCGGTCAGCTCGAAGACGGTCTCGACGGTGATGCGGCGATTGCGCTTGCCACCGACGACGTAGCTCCACGGCTCGCCGGTGCGCTTGCGGCGGATCTCCACGACCGACATGCCCTGCGCCGCCTTGTACACGTCGCCCCGGCGGCGCAGCTCGGCGGGATCCGACGTCGGCGCGAACATGATGTTGGGATTGACGTACTCGTGGTTGTTGACGAGCACGCCGGTCTTGCCGCTGGGGTCGGCCACGATGTCGAGGTAGTCGCTGTTGTAGCCGAACTGCAGGGCCTGCGCCTCGGGCGACTGCGCGGCGAAGTCGAACAGCGGCGAGTTCTTGAACAGCGGGTCGCCCCACCGGATGATCGGCTGCCACGTGTAGCCGGCCGGGACCGTGAACGCGTCGACGCTCGCCGGGACCGGAGCGATGGGCTCGAACGGGAGACCGGCGGTGCCGGGACGCGCGAACGCGGCGCCCGCACCGCCCACTCCGGACGCGGTCGCACCCGAGACCGGAGCACGCCCGCCGGCGGCGGTGAGCGCGACCGAGACCGCTGCGGCAGCGCCGAGCCCGAGCAGCGCCCGGCGCGAGAGCGCGGCTTGCGCGACCTCCTGGAACGTCTCGTTGCGCGACGTGTTGCACTCCGGGTTCGTGCACGCGTTGGCGCACTTGAGCTGGCAGGTCACCGCCGAGCGCTTTCCTCGCGCGTGCTCCGCGAACGGCAGTGACCGACGGTAGTTCTCGATGATGCTCATGTGCCCTCCCTGGCGATGCGACCGGGCCAGCCTCGCGGCCGGGCGCGACATCCGGGCGACAGGCAGGTGAACGGCCGGCGACCGCACGATGAGAAGCGCCTCACCGGACGGGGTCCGGCTCCCCTCCCCCGGGGGCCCAACACCCTCCCCACCGCCCCCCACCCCCCCCCCCCCCCCCCCGCCCCCGCGGGCGGCCC
>NZ_JAYRDE010000090.1:2805-12272 GCF_041909575.1 Microbacterium sp.
TCCCCCGGGCGCATAACTCCTGCACTTCCGCGACATCCCGCACCGCGACCCCCGGAACGACGGCGATGGACCCCATGCCGAGCAGCAGAGTGCAGGAGTTATGCGCCCGAGGCGGCGGGAGCGTACGGGCCGCGTCAGGCGGCCCGCGGCGGACCTGCCGGCGCACTTCCCAGGGCGTTCACCGCGCGGATCAGGCGGTGCAGCGAGCCGACATGGATCGGCGCGAGCCGCAGCACCAGACGCGGCAGGTGGGCGCGCGCGGCGTCGTCGGCCTCCGCGCGCAACGGCGCGCTGCGCTCGATCGAGCCGGACGTCAGCAGCGCGCCGAACTCCTCGTCGAGGCTGGAAATCTCGGCATCCGTCGGCTCGGCCTTGAGGCGCAGCACCAGCCGGTCCCCCACCCAGCGCAGCGAATCGTAGTTGCGCCAGAAGTCCGTGATCGCGGCCGCCGCCTCGTCGACCGAGTCGGTGAGGACCAGCCGATCGAAGTCATCCGGCGAGATCAGCCCGGAGCCCGCCAGCTGCTCGTCGACGAAGCGCTCCAGGCCACCCCAGAAGGTCCCGCCGGGCTTGTCCAGCAGCACGATCGGAGTCGGCTCCGCCTTGCCCGTCTGCTGGAGCGTGAGCAGCTCGAACAGCTCGTCGAGGGTGCCGAAGCCGCCGGGAACGCAGACGAAGCCGTGCGATTCCTTCACGAGCATCAGCTTGCGCGTGAAGAAGTACTTCATGGCGACATTGCGCGCGTTCTCCGCGATGACGGCGTTGGGACGCTCCTCGAACGGCAGGCGGATCGAGACGCCGAGCGAGCGCTCGGGGCCTGCGCCCTCGGCCGCGGCCTGCATGATGCCGGGCCCCGCTCCCGTGACCACCATCCAGCCGCGCTCCGCGAGCGCCTGCGCCACCTCGGCGGCCGCGCGGTAGACGGGGTCGTCCGGGCGCGTGCGCGCCGAGCCGAAGATCGTCACCTTGGGCACGCCCGCATACGGGGCGAAGTGCTGGAAGGCGGCGCGCATCTCGGCGAGCGCGGCCGTCGTGATCTTCAGGTCGAGCCTGCTCGCGCCGTCGAGCCCCAGACCGACGCCGGTGGCGAGGATGCGGGCGATCAGGTCGGTGTTCTCGGTGATCCCGGCATCGGCCATGACACCGCGCAGGTCATCGGTGACATCGGCCGAGACGGAGGCATCGCGCGACATGCCCCCAGCGTGCCACGCCCTGCTCAGCGCGTCGCGGCCATTGACTCAGCGACGCAGCCGCGCAACGGCCTCGTCGACCGGGACCACGTCGCGCTCGCCGGAGCGGCGGTCCCACAGCTCGACCTGCCCGTCGGCGGCTCCGCGGCCGACGATCACGATCTGCGGGACGCCGACGAGCTCGGCATCGCCGAACTTCACCCCGGGCGAGACCTTGGGGCGGTCGTCGTACAGCACATCGAGACCGGATGCCTCGAGCTCGGCCGACAGCCGCTCCGCGAGGTCGAACGCCGCCGCGTCCCTTCCGGTCGCGACGACGTGGACGTCGAACGGCGCGACGGAGGCCGGCCATACGAGGCCCCGCTCGTCGTTGTTGAGCTCGGCCAGGATCGCGAGGATGCGCGTGACCCCGATGCCGTACGAGCCCATCGTGACGGTCACGAGCTTGCCGTTCTCGTCGAGCACCTTGAGGCCCAGCGTCTCGGCGAAGAATCGCCCGAGCTGGAAGACGTGGCCGATCTCCATGCCGCGCGCGAGCTCGACCGGCCCCGAGCCGTCGGGCGCCGGGTCGCCGGGGCGGACGCTGGCGACCTCGACGAACCCGTCGCCCGTGAAGTCGCGGCCCGCCACGAGGGTGTGGACGTGCTTCTGATCGATGTTCGCGCCGGTGACCCACGCCGTGCCGTCGACCACGCGCGGGTCGAGCAGGTACCGGATGCCGGTGGCCGACTCCTCGCCGAGGATCGGGCCGGTCTCGGACCAGGGTCCGATGTAGCCCTTCACCAGCAGCGGGTGGTTCTCGAAGTCCTGCTCGGTCGCCGGCTCGACGGCGGCGGGCGCGAAGGCGACCTCGACGCGCTTGTCGTCGACGTCGCGGTCGCCGGGCACGCCGACGATCACGAGCTCTCGCGTGCCGTCGAGGTGAGTGAGCGCGAGGACCACGTTCTTCAGCGTGTGGGCGGCGGTCCACTCGGTCGCGCCGTCGGTGCCCGGGCCGGCGATCCCGGGCGCGGGCGCGTCGAGGTGGGCGTTCGAGTGGTCGACGAGCGTCTGGATCGTCGGGGTGTCGGGCGAGTCGAAGATCACCGGGTCGCCGAGCCCGTCGAACGGGATCGGGTCGGGAACCGTCGTCGTGTACGCCTCGACGTTGGCGGCGTATCCGCCGGCCGAGCGAACGAAGGTGTCCTCGCCGACGGCGATCGGGTGCAGGAACTCCTCCGAACGCGCGCCGCCCATGAGCCCGTTGTCGGCCGCCACGATGACGTACTCGAGTCCCAGGCGCTGGAAGATGCGCTCATACGCGTCGCGCTGCGCCTGGTACGAGGCATCCTGCCCCTCGTCGGTGTAGTCGAACGAGTACGCGTCCTTCATCGTGAACTCGCGGCCGCGCAGGAGGCCGGCGCGCGGGCGGGCCTCGTCGCGGTACTTGTCCTGGATCTGGTAGATCGCCAGGGGCAGGTCCTTATATGACGAGTAGAGGTCCTTCACCAGGAGCGTGAACATCTCCTCGTGCGTCGGGGCGAGCAGGTAGTCGGCGCCCTTGCGATCCTGCAGGCGGAAGATCCCGTCGCCGTAGGAGGTCCAGCGGCCCGACTGCTCGTAGGGGTCGCGCGGAAGCAGCGCGGGGAAGTGCACCTCGTAGGCGCCGGCGTTCGACATCTCCTCGCGGATGATGCCCTCGATCTTCGCCTTGACCTTCAGGCCCAGCGGCAGCCAGGTGAAGATGCCGGGCGCGGCGCGGCGGATGTAGCCGGCGCGCACGAGCAGTCGATGGCTCGTGACCTCGGCATCGGCCGGGTCTTCGCGGAGCGTGCGGAGGAAGAAGTGCGACAGACGGGTGACCACGAGGGTCAAGTCTAGGCGGGGGGCACGGCGAAGCCGCTGACGGGCGAAGCGAGTCCTCGCGGGACCTCCCGCGAGCGGGGCGGCCCGAAGGCCTGGGAACCTCGTGACAGCGATCGCCACTGCGTCATGCGATATATTGCATGCTGAATGCCCGCGACGCCCCACGAGGAGACCCCGTGAAGCTCGATCAGTTCCCCCGCTATCCGCTGACCTTCGGCCCGAGCCCGCTGCAGCACCTGAAGCGGCTCACGCAGCACCTCGGCGGCGCGCAGGTGTGGGCCAAGCGCGAGGACGTCTCCAGCGGCCTCGCCTACGGCGGCAACAAGGTGCGCAAGCTGGAGTACATCGTGCCGGACGTGCTCGCGTCGGGCGCCGACACCCTCGTCTCGATCGGCGGCTATCAGTCCAACCACACCCGGCAGGTCGCGGCCGTCGCCGCCCACCTCGGCCTCAAGGCCCGCCTCGTGCAGGAGAAGTGGGTGCCGTGGGACGACCCGGTCAACGACAAGGTCGGCAACATCCTTCTCTCCCGCATGATGGGCGCCGACTCGCGGCTCGACGATGCGGGTTTCGACATCGGCATCCGCGACTCGTGGAAGGACGCGCTGGCCGAGGTCGAGGCATCCGGTGGCATCCCCTACCCGATCCCCGCCGGAGCCTCGGAGCATCCGCTGGGCGGGCTCGGCTTCGCGAACTGGGCATTCGAGGTCGCCGAGCAGGAGAAGCAGCACGGCGTGTTCTTCGACACGATCGTCGTCTGCACGGTCACCGGATCCACCCACGCCGGCATGATCGCCGGGTTCGCAGCGCTCGAGGATCTGACCGGCCTGAAGCGCCGAGTGATCGGCATCGACGCGTCCGCGACGCTCGAGAAGACCCGCGACCAGGTCGCGCGCATCGCCCGGAGCACCGCCGAGCTCATCGAGCTCGGGCGCGAGCTGCGCGACGACGAGATCCAGGTGCTCGAGGGCTGGGCGGGCGAGCTGTACGGCCTTCCCGTCGAGTCGACGATGGAGGCGATGGCGCTCGGCGCCCAGCTCGAGGCGATGATCACCGACCCGGTCTACGAGGGCAAGTCGCTCGCCGGCCTGATCGACCTCGTGTCTTCGGGCGACATCCCGAAGGACTCGACCGTGCTCTACGCGCACCTCGGCGGCCAGCCGGCGATCAACGCCTACCACTCGCTCTGGAGCTGAGTCCGCGCCCGGCGTGCGGAGTATTGTCCGTGCGGACGCGCAGGACCCCGCTGAGTGCGCAGTTGCAACCGCGCGCCTAGGCGGCAACCGCGCCGGCGCACGCCCGGCAACCGCCTGGCGAGCCCGTCAGCTCGTGACGACCTGCGCCGTGCCGACGGGGGCAGCCGGGCCCATCTCCTCGGCGATGCGGTTCGCCTCCTCGATGAGGGTGGCGACGATCTCGGATTCGGGCACCGTCTTGATGACCTGGCCCTTCACGAAGATCTGGCCCTTGCCGTTGCCCGACGCCACACCGAGGTCGGCCTCGCGAGCCTCGCCGGGACCGTTGACGACGCAGCCCATGACGGCGACGCGGAGCGGCACGGTCATGTCCTTGAGCCCCTCGGTCACGTCGTCGGCGAGCGTGTAGACGTCGACCTGGGCGCGTCCGCACGAGGGGCACGAGACGATCTCGAGCTTGCGCTCGCGGAGGTTCAGCGACTGCAGGATCTGGTGTCCGACCTTGACCTCTTCGGCGGGAGGCGCCGAGAGCGAGACGCGGATCGTGTCGCCGATGCCCTCGCCCAGAAGGATGCCGAAAGCCGTGGCGCTCTTGATGGTCCCCTGGAACGCCGGCCCGGCCTCGGTCACCCCGAGGTGCAGGGGCCAGTCGCCGCGCTCGGCCAGGAGGCGGTAGGCCTGCACCATCACGACGGGGTCGTTGTGCTTGACCGAGATCTTGAAGTCGTGGAAGTCGTGCTCCTCGAAGAGCGAGGCCTCCCACACCGCGCTCTCGCACAGCGCCTCGGGAGTGGCCTTGCCGTACTTCTCGAGAAGGCGTCGGTCGAGCGAGCCGGCGTTCACGCCGATGCGCAGCGAGACGCCGGCTGCCTTCGCGGCGGCGGCGATCTCGCCGACCTTGTCGTCGAACTGCCGGATGTTGCCGGGGTTCACGCGCACGGCGGCGCACCCGGCGTCGATCGCCTGGAACACGTACTTCGGCTGGAAGTGGATGTCGGCGATGACGGGGATCTGGCTCTTCTTCGCGATGATGTGCAGCACGTCGGCGTCGTCCTGCGACGGCACGGCGACGCGGACGATCTCGCATCCGGATGCCGTGAGCTCGGCGATCTGCTGCAGCGTGGCGTTGATGTTCGTAGTGGGCGTGGTCGTCATCGACTGGACGCTGACCGGTGCGTCGCCGCCCACGAGCACCTTGCCGACCTTGATCTGACGCGTCTTGCGGCGGGGGGCGAGCGTTACGGGGACCTTGGGCATCCCGAGATTCACAGCAGGCACGCCCCCAGCCTACGCGCCGCGAGTGAGGCCCGGCCCGCCGCCGGCCGTGGACCCGCCGTGATCTGCGCGTGCGCCGCGCGGTGTATCTTCCCGGCATGACGGTGAATCACCTCTTCACGCGGATGACCGGGCGCGATCCGCGCGAGGCGCATCGTGCGGCCACTCCGCTCGAGCTGCTGTTCGACCTCGTGTTCGTGGTGGCCTTCAGCCAGATCGGCACGCAGATGGCGCACTATCTCGAGCTGGGGCACACCGGAACCGCGGTCCTCGGGTGGTGCTTCACCACGTTCGCCGTCGCCTGGGCCTGGATCAACTACTCCTGGCTGGCATCGGCGTACGACACCGACGATGTCTACTTCCGGCTGGCGACGATGATCGTCATGATCGGCCTCCTGATCGTCGCCCTCGGAGTTCCCGACGTCTTCCACTCGATCGACGAGGGAGAGATCCTCGACAACTCCGTGGTGGTCGCCGGCTACGTGATCATGCGCGTCGCGACGATCGCGCTGTGGCTGCGGGTCGCCCGCGAGGATCCCCGCCGCCGCCGCACCGCACTCGCTTATGCCGGGAACATCGGGATCGCCCAGATCGGATGGGTCGCGCTGATCTTCCTGAGCCTCCCGGTCGGCACCACCATGATCCTCACCACGCTGCTCGCGCTGTTCGAGCTGGCCGGGCCGCTGTTCGCCGAGCTGCGCTTCGGGCGCACGCCGTGGCATCCGCACCACATCGCCGAACGGTACGGGCTGCTGCTCATCATCACGCTGGGCGAGATCATCCTGGGCACCATCATCGCGATCTCCGCCGTGATCGACGTGCAGGGGTGGACGCTCGAGACGGCGCTCGTCGCGTTCGGCGGCGTCGCCCTCGCGTTCGGGATGTGGTGGATGTACTTCGCGATCCCGTGGGGATCGGTGCTCGCGCATCATCCGGGCCGTGCCTGGGGCTGGGGGTACCTGCAGATCGCGATGTTCGGGTCGGTCGTCGCGGTGGGAGCGGGCCTGCACGTCGCCGCCTATGTGATCTCGCACGAGGCTCACGTCGACGCGGTCTTCGCGGCGCTGAGCATCGCGATCCCGGTGCTGGCCTTCGAGACGCTGCTGTTCGTGCTGTACTCGCTGCTCCTCCTGCAGGTCGACCTGTTCCACGTCTGGCTGTACGTCGGCGTGATCGTCGTCCTCGCGGCAGGGGTCGCGGCGGTCGCCCTCGGCGCGTCGATCGCGGTCGGCATCCTGATCATCGCGTGCTCACCGGTGGTCGTGGTCGTCGGCTACGAGACTGTCGGCTGGAGGCACGGGCAGCAGATGCTCGCCCGCGCGACGGCCGACTGAGCGGGCTGTCACCGAGCGGATGCCGCGCCACGGCCTGTGGTAGGTTCGCCCCATGTCCGCGAACCTCACCTGGTGGCTCACCGCATAGGCGGTGGGTTCGCGCGACCACAGACCGCCCTCGAGGCGGTCTTCTTTTTCGTAGGGTTGACCGCCCCCACGACGAAAGACCGATCATGACCGGGCCCGCCCCCCTCTCCCTTCGTGAACTGGCCGCGCGCGGCATCCCGTTCGCCCTCATCGCGCGCGATGGCGCGACCGTCGAGGTTCTGACCGGCGACGTCGTCGACGTCGACCTGCTCGCCGACATCCCGCTGCGGGGCGCGGACGGCACGCCCCGCGAGGTGCTGGCCCTTGTGCCGTTCCGACAGGTGCGCGAGCGCGGGTTCGAGTGCCATGACGACGGCGCTCCCCTGCGGTGCCTCGTGGTCTCGGAGCACACCGCGATGCCGCGCGAGGCGGCGCTGGCCGAGCTCCCGGTCGAGCCGATCGCGCTGACGGACGCCGGCTTCGACATCGCCGACGAGGCCTACGCCGACATCGTCCGCCGGGTCATCGCCGACGAGATCGGGCGCGGCGAGGGTGCGAACTTCGTGATCCGCCGCGATTTCACCGCCGGTGTGGAGGCGGATGCCGCGACCGCCGCGCTCACGTGGTTCCGGGCGCTGCTCGAGTACGAGCGGGGCGCGTACTGGACGTTCGCGATCGTGACTCCGGGGCATGTCGCGGTCGGCGCGAGTCCGGAGGCGCACGTGAGCGCTCAGGGCGGGTTCGTAACGATGAATCCGATCTCGGGCACGTTCCGCCATCCCGCGGGGGGCGCGACCGCCGAGACGCTGACCGAGTTCCTCGAGTCGACCAAGGAGACCGAGGAGCTCTTCATGGTCGTCGACGAGGAGCTCAAGATGATGAGCGCGGTGTGCTCCGACGGCGGCCGCATCACGGGGCCCCATCTGAAGGAGATGTCGCGGCTCACCCACACCGAGTACGTGCTGCGGGGTCGCAGCCGGCTGGATCCGCGCGACATCCTGCGCGAGACCATGTTCGCCCCGACGGTCACCGGGTCTCCGATGCAGAACGCCTGCACCGTGATCACGCGGCACGAGCAGACGCCCCGCGGGTACTACTCCGGCGTCGCGGCGCTCTTCGCTCCGAGAACGGATGCTGCTCCCGGCGAGCAGTCGCATGATCTCGACGCACCGATCCTCATCCGCACCGCGTATCTCCAGGACGGGCGTCTGCGCGTGCCGGTGGGCGCGACGCTCGTGCGGCACTCGGATCCGTACGGCGAGGTCGGCGAGACCCACGGGAAGGCTGCGGGCGTGCTCGGGGCGATCGGCGCCATCGCGCGCGACATCGCCGCCGAGCGGGTGGAGGCGATCGATGAGGATGCGCCGGCCGCCGAGCCGCGGCGCCTCGCGGACGACCCCTCGATCGCGTCGCTGCTCGCCTCCCGGAACGCCCGGCTGGCGTCGTTCTGGCTCGAGCCGCAGGGTTCGGACGACGGGCCCTTCAACGGTCGCGGTGCGCTGGTGGTGGATGCCGAGGATCGCTTCACGACGATGCTTGCGCACCAGCTGCGCCATCTCGGGCTCGATGCGCGCATCGTGCCGTGGAGCGCGGTGACCGATGAGGAGATCGACGGCGCCGAACTCGTCGTCTCGGGTCCCGGGCCCGGTGATCCCCGCGACCCGGCGAGCGCGCGGATGACGCGGATGCGAGAGGTCGTGAGGCGGCGCCGGGCATCGGGCCGGCCTCTGCTGGCGGTGTGCCTCAGCCACCAGATCCTCGCGGACTCCCTCGGGATCGAGCTGGCGCCGCTGGCGTCGCCGCATCAGGGCCTGCAGAAGAGCGTGGACGCCTTCGGGGAACCGGCATCCATCGGCTTCTACAACACGTTCACGGCGCGGGTCCCCGCCGGCACGGCGCGGGTCGGAGAGACCGAGGTCGCCGCGGATGCCGCAACCGGGGACGTCTACGCGCTCCGCGGTCCCGGCTACGCCTCGGTGCAGGGGCACCTCGAATCGATCCTGTCGCGCGACGGCATGGTCACGCTCGAGCGGCTGGTGTCGCACGCGCTCTCGCCCGTCGGAGCGTGAGCCCTCGGTCCGCGGGCCGCGGTCCGTGCGCGGCCCCTTCTCGTTTCGCTATGTGAGTTCCGGCTCACACACTCCGGCTGGGTGCGCGCTCGCCGAGACACGGGATCTGCGTCGAGACCCCGGGCATCGCCCGGTGTTTCGCCGAGATTCCGGGGTTTCGGCGGCGTTCCGGCTTGCACGCACCCATGTGAGTTCCGGCTCACACACACCCATGTGAGTTCCGGCTCACACACCCGCGATCGGGTGTGTGAACATGAACTCACATACGGAAAAGCAATGCCCACTGCTGGCCCGAGAACCCGGGGGGCGCCGCCGAGCGAACACACCTCGCAGCGCAGCCCGGCTCCGCCTCATCGCCCTGCACGCGCGGCGAGCAGGCGCCGCTCCGCCTCGTTCGCGGTGAGCTCCAGCGCCTCGAGGTCTTCGGCGAGCGCCTCATCCGGCCGGCCGAGCTCACGCAGCAGCGACGCCCGCACCGCGTGCCACCGGTGCGAGCGCGCGAGCGCGCCGGCGAGCGCGTCGACCTCCGCG
>NZ_JAYRDE010000091.1:0-12271 GCF_041909575.1 Microbacterium sp.
AACTCCTGCACTTCGCGGGCCGAGCGCGACCACCCGCCCAGAATCACGCGGGACGGCACGGCCCGCTGCGCCAAACTGCAGGAGTTATGCGCCGGGGGAAGCTGTGCAGACGCCGCGCCGGTGCCGGCCCGGTGGCCCCGCCAGGTGGATGCCGCAAACGCGCCGGGCACCCGGGCAACAGGCGACGCCGGACCCGGCAGGGGCCGGGCGGGTCAGACCAGGAAGAAGCCGTCGAGGACGCCGGGGTTGTGGGCGTGGACCAGCACGAGGAACACGACGGCGTCGAACAGCAGGTGCACCGTCACGACGTAGGCGAGCGAGCGGGTGCGCATGAAGATCCAGCCCATGAGCAGTGCGAACGGGATCGTGAGCAGTGGGCCCCAGGCCTGGTATCCGAGCTCCCACAGGAACGACACGAACACGACCATCTGCAGCACGTTGGCCTGCCAGAAAGGGAAGTGCCGGCGCAGCAGCGCGAAGCACGTGCAGATGAAGAAGAGCTCGTCCCAGATGCCGACGGCTCCGACGCCGACGAAGAGGCGCGCGATGAGGTCGGGGGTGTCCACGACCGGCCAGTTCAGGTAGACGCCCGACGTGATGAAGTAGAACGGCAGGATCAGCCAGCCCAGCACCAGCACCGCGGCCAGCCACGACCACTGGAACGCCGTCCAGCGCCCGCCGCCGCGCCACGGGAACCGGATCGCGTGATCCCGGTACAGCCACCTCGAGATGACGTAGGGCACTGCCACCGCCGCGCCCAGCGCGACGGCGAACCGCACGATCGAAAGGTTGTCGAGTTCGGCGGCGAGCGGGATCGAGCTCACGATCAGCAGGCCGATCGCGATGAGCGACAGGTCGCGCACGATCGAGGGCGTGCGGATGCCGCGTGCCGCCGCGTCGTCGTCGGCTGATGCGTCCGCGGCCGGGCGGGGCGCGGCATCCGCTCGCTCCATCGCCACCGCGACCGCGAGGCCCGCCGCCAGGAGGACCCAGCCGACCCACGGAACGCGCAGCACGAAGAAGGCCGGCGCCGCGAGGCACACCAGGAGCGCGGGGACCAGTCGCCACGACCATGCGGGCAGCGTCGCGACGGAAACGGCGGCGGCGGGATGGGCGGGCATGGGGCTCCGGATCAGCTGTCGAGGGGATGGGCGATCTCGTCGCGCGCCATGCGCGCCACCAGGTAGGCGATCGTTCCGAGGAACAGCGGGATGACACCCGCCGCGATGAAGATGGTCTCGACGGGCACGACTTCGGCGAGGGGTCCGGCGAGCGCCATCGACAGCGGCATGAGCGCGAGCGAGACGAAGAAGTCCAGGCTCGAGACGCGCCCGAGCATGTGCCGGGGCACGCGCCGCTGCAGGAGCGTCCCCCAGATCACGTTGCCGTAGCTGAAGCCGAAGCCGACGAGGAACAGACACAGCGCCATCAGCCAGTACTGGTGCGTGATGCCCACGACGGCGAACGGGAGCGTGCTCACCCCCCATACGCCCATCATCACGGTGAGGTAGCGGCGAGGCAGCCGCAGCGACGACACGACGATCGACCCGAGCACTCCGCCGATGCCGTAGATCGCGAGCAGGAAGCCGAACAGGCGGGGATCCTCGCCGATGCGATCCCGGGTCACGAACGGCAGCAGCACCTCCTCGGGACCGATGAAGACCAGCACCCATCCGGTGGCGAACAGGAGCGTCCACAGCAGCCACGGCGTGCGCACCGTGAAGACGACCGCCTCGCGCAGGTCGTGGAGGACGCCCCGCACGCCCTCCGGCGCCTCACGCGCCTCGCCCGGATCGGCGGGCGGCTCGGGCCGCACGAACAGCAGCAGCACGAGCGCGATCGCGTGTGCCGCGACGATGCCCCACGCAGCGTGGGCGGGGGCCAGCACGGCGGCGACGACCACCCCGGCGGCGGCCGGTCCCGCGGCCTGCTGCAGCGCGGGGCGGATCGCCCCCTCCAGGCCGTTCGCGGCGAGCAGCTGGGCCGGCGGCAGGATGCGCGGGAGGATCGCGCTGTACGCCGGGAAGAAGAATCCGGCACCCGCGCCGAGCACGAACGCGACGATCGTGAGATGCGGGATCGTCACGACGCCGAGCGTCCCGGCGATGGCGACCGACGTGATCGCGAGCAGGTCGAACAGCTGGACGACCCGCAGGAGGATCCGGCGCGGGACGCGGTCGGCCGCGATGCCGCCGGGGATCGCGCAGACGAGGAGTCCGACGGCGTTGGCCGCGGCGACGAGCGAGAGGTCGACCGGGCCGCCGCCGGCGTCGATGACGGTGTAGACCATCACGACGGCCCACATGCCGGCGCCGAAGATCGCGAGCACGACGGCGCCGAAGAGCATCCGGAAGTCGCGATGGGCGAGCGGGCGCACGAACCGCCAGTGGTCGCGGCCCTTCGCGGCCGGCGCCGGGTCGGTCACCGCGGCCGGCACCGGGTCCCTCGGCGCCGGGTCGGTCTCAGCCGCCGGCGGCTGCGGATGCTCGGAGCTCATGATCGTGCGCGGCGGCGGTACGACAGATCGCGGATGTCGCGCCCGACGCGCGCGCCCTTGCGCTCGAACGCCGTGAGCACGCGGCCGTCGAAGCGCGGCGCCCACTCTCCCTCGAACGTCGCCTCGAAGTCGTCCGCGCCGGCCATGACCTCGCGCATCTGCAGCGCGTAGTCCTCCCAGTCGGTGGCCAGGCGCAGCATCCCGCCGTCCACCAGCGCCCGCGCGGCCACCGCCGCGAACGACGGCGTCACGAGCCGGCGCTTCGTGTGCTTCTTCTTGTGCCACGGGTCGGGGAAGAACACCCACAGCTCGGTGACGGATGCCTCGGGCAGCAGGTGCTCGAGCACCTCGGGCGCGTTCGCCTCGACGAGGCGGAGATTGCGCGCGCCCGCCTTGTCGGCGTCGAGCATCGTGCGGGCAAGGCCGGCGCGGAACACCTCGATCGCGAGGAAGTCGGTGTCGGGGCGCGACGACGCCGCGTGCACGATCGCGTGCCCCTGGCCGGAGCCGATCTCGACGACGAGGGGAGCCCGGCGCCCCCACACCTCCGCCGGATCGATCGCCGACCCGGGGCGGATGCTCGTGGAGGCGGTGTCGCGCGGCGACTCGATCACATACTGCGTAGCGAGCTCGGCCCACGCTCGGTCCTGCGCCTCGGACATCCGGCCGCTGCGCCGCACGAAAGACACCGGACGGTCGCGGAAGGTGCGGGGCGTCTCGGCCGGAGCGGCGGGGTCGGTCACCCCTCCAGGCTACCCAGGCCTCCGACGCCGCCGCCTTCCGCGAGGGTCCCGCACGGCCAGGGCGCACCGCGGCTCAGCGGGGCGGCTGGGGCACGGACTCGGGCGAGCGGGCCGGACGACGGACGTGCCGCCGCTCGGGCACGGCCGCGTCGACCCCCGCAAGCTCATCCGAGGAGAGCCCGTCGTACATCGTCGGCTCGATCAGGATCTGGAACCCGTCCGCGCCCACGATCCGCCGCGCGCCGTCGGGCCAGACCTCGAGGGCCTCGGCGTCGGCGAACCGCACGGTCACCGCACCGCCGGACTCGCGGGCCATGACGCCGTCGCGTCCGACGACGAGCTCGCCGCCCGCCTCGCCGAGGAATGCGTACGAGACTCCTTCGACCTCGGCTCGCGACCACGCGGGAAGCGCCGTGAACCCCGCCCAGTCGAGGCTGCCCTCGGGGATCTGCGCAAGGGCGGTGCGCTGCAGCTCTCGCGCGAGCTCCACGAGATCGGCGGCCGTGACTGCCGCATACTCGGCGGCGAGGCGCTGCGGACTGCGGATCTCGTATCCGGCGAGAAGCTTGAAGGCGGCAGCGGGCAGCAGCTGCGCCCCGAGGGACGACGGCTCGGGCAGGTCGTCTGCGGCAGTCTGCGCGGCGGCGAGCGCGTCGCCGTCGATGCGCCCGACCCGCATCGCCGCGAGGACGTCGATGATCTCACCCACGACGGCTGACTGCTTCTCGGGAAGGGCGTCGGCGAAGATCGAGAGCCGCGCGCGGTCCGCGTCGATGCGCTCCCAGTCGCATCGCGCCTCGTACGAGAGGCCACCCTCCTGACGCAGCGAGCGGAACAGCGCCCGCGACGCGACATCGGCGAACACGACTCCCGCGGCCGTTGCGAGAACCACGCCGTCCAGCAGCACGCCGCCCTGCGCGCCGCGGAAGAAGGAGGGCCCGTCGGGCACGATCTCCTCCGCGCGAGGCACCGGCCACCGGCGACCCTCCGGCAGACGCAGATCCAGCCCCTCGGGGACCGCGTCGGTGGTGATCCATGCGACCGCGTTGAGCCGTCCGAGACGCTCCTCCACCCACGCCGTCAGGTCTGCTTCGGTCACGGCAGGCAGACCGAATCCCTCGTACCCGCCGAGTCCGAGACCCCGCGCCCCATAGCGCTCCAGCCGCAGGCGCTCCGCGACGTGCGAGCTCCGCCGGGCCGCCTCCGTGTCGAGGATGCCCTTCTCGACCTCCATGCGGTCGAGAGGCAGTCCACGCAGCGCTGCGCACACGGCGTTGAGGAAGGCGACGACCTCGTCCGGCCGCCCCGTGGCGTGGAAGTGCGTCGAGAAGTCTCCCGTCGAGCCGTTGTGGTGCACGGCGGACGGGTCCTGGCCGAACAGCGCCAGGTGCTCGACGAGGTGCGTGATGCCCGACCGAGCGAGCTGCTCGTCGGCCCATCCGACGCGGAACACCAGCCCGCCGCTGACCGGGCCGTCGCCGGGTGCGAACAGCACCGGCACGCCGTCGACGACGGTGCGTGCGATCAGCGTGTCGACCTCGTCCAGTCGGCCCAGCTCGTCGGCGGCGGACCCGCCCTCGGCGTCTGTCATCGTGCGCCCTCCCGTCTGCCCCCGAGGACTGCGTCGCGCACCTGGGCCACCCCCGCCGCCTCGTCGAACGCGTAGGTCCACGGCAGATCGGTCGCCCGGCCGTCGAGTGCGGCGAAGTGGACCGCCGCCTCCTCCGGACGGTCGGCGAGCCAGAACGCCATCGCGAACGCGCTGTGCGCCTGGATGCCGAGCGGGCCGCCGGGATCGTCGGCGTGCCGGACCGACCGAGCCGCGGCATCCGTCAGTTCGGCGACGACCGACGGCTGGCGCATGTACTCGCGGCCCGGTTCGTCACCGTCGAGCTCGAGCCATCGCTCGAGGTGGTAGAGCGGCACGAGCATGCCGCTGTGGGATCCCGGCGGGGCCTGGGCCGCGGTCTCGAAGGCGAAGCTCCGCGCCTGCTCGTCCGTCCCCGCCCACTTCGGCAGCAGGTATTCGAGCATGTGGATCTGCGCCGGGAGGTCGTCGGGAGACAGCGCGCGCACGCGCTCGAAGCGTCGCCACGCCTCGGACGCTCCGACCTCCAGCGCTCGCGCGGTCAGCACGCGCACGCCCCAGGCCGGCGCGTAGCCGGGTTCCAGAGCGCACGCGTCGATGAGGAGCTGTTCGGCCGCCACGAGCCACGTCCGAAAGGCCGCGAACTGCTCGCTGCTCACGTTCTCGCTGCGCGCGCCGGTACGGATCGTCCAGCCGATCACGATGTAGCGCACGGCGAGGGTCGTGCGGGCGCAGGCCGACCCGGGCGCCTCCGCGACCGCGGACTGCAGCAGCTCCTCGATGCCGTCGAGCTCCCCGATCATCGCGATTGCGTACGCCGCCGTGTCGGCCGGCATCGCGCGCAGCGCCTCCTCGCAGGCGCTCCAGTCGCCGGCGCGCAGGGCGTCTCGCAGCCCCGAGAACTCGGGCACGGTGTCGACGGACTCGTAGGCGGCGACGGCGCCGCCCGCGTTCGTGTGCACGGGACCCCTCCCCACGCGAGCCCGGGAGCGCGCGTCGCGCCAAGCTAACAGCGCCCCCCGCGCGCGGACACCCGTTGACAACGGGGCCCGCGGGTGGGTAGGTCAGGCGGTGACGAAGTCGATGAGCTCCTCGACCCGGCCGAGGAACGCAGGCTCGAGGTCGCGGTAGCTGTGGACCGATCCGAGGATCCGCTGCCACGCGCGGGCGAGGTCGGCCTGGTCGCCGGCGGGCCAGCCGAGCCCGCGGCACACGCCGACCTTGTAGTCGATGCCGCGTGGCACCTCGGGCCACCGCTCGATGCCGACCGCACGCGGCGTGACGCACTGCCACACGTCGATCCACGGGTGACCCACGATGCGCACGTGGGCGCCGTGCCGGGTACGTCCGATCGCCTCGGCGATGCGCGACTCCTTCGAACCGGGCACGAGATGGTCGACCAGCACGCCGTAGCGGCGCTCCGCGGAGGGCGGCTCCTCGTCCAGCGTCGCCTCGAGCAGGTCGATGCCCTGCAGGTACTCCACGACGACGCCCTCGGCGCGGAGGTCGTCTCCCCACACCTTCTCGACGAGCTCGGCGTCGTGCCTGCCCTCCACGAGGATGCGGCTCGCCCGCGCGACGCGGGCGCGTGCCTCGGGCGCCGCGAACGAGCCCGACGCGGTGCGCTGCGGCGCGGTCGGGGCGGGGGCCGCCGTCGGTGGGATCAGCACGACATCCTCGCCCTCGACCAGGAACCCGGCGCCGAGCGGGAACAGCCGTCGCCGGGCGTGCCGGTCCTCGAGCTCGACCATGCCCGACGCGAGCCCGACCACGGCGCCGCAGAAGCCGTCGGCGGCCACCTCGACGACGAGGTCGCGGGATGCCTCAACCCGGGGCAGCTGCCGGGTTCCGTGCGTGCGCCATCCCCCGGCCAGCACATCGGTGCCGTAGCGATCGTCCATGTGTCCTCCGGATCGGAGAGGCTACCCGCTGCGACCCCCGCCGACCGGGAGCGACCCGGGTTCTCGGCGAACACACACCCGGGACGGATGCCGTGGGCTACCGTCGTATCCCCGGGCCTGAATAGACTCGCCCGAGGGGATGGTCCGAGTCCCGGAGGGGGATCGATGCGACTGCGATGGGCTGCAGCGGTGGCGTCCGCTGCGGTGGTCGCGGCCAGCGCGATCACCGGTTCCGCGGCGCTGGCGACTCCCCCGGTCACGCTCGGATCCGGCTACGTGCTCGACGACGTCGACGTGCTCACCCCCGCCGAGGAGGCGGAGGCGCAGCAGCGGCTGGAGCAGCTGAAGACCGACACCGGTCTCGACCTGTGGGTGGTCTTCGTCGACGACTTCACCGACCCGCCCGGGGCGGAGGCGTGGGCGAACCAGACCGCGCAGGAGAACGGGCTCGGCACGACGCAGTACCTGCTCGCCGTCGCGACGGAAGCACGTCAGTACTACCTCTCGGCCGACTCCGCAGGACCCCTCACCGAGGACCAGCTCGCCACGATCGAGCAGGACCGCGTGCAGCCCGCGCTCGCGCAGGACGACTGGCTCGGCGCCGTCGATGCGGCCGCGGACGGCATGACCGACCCCGGGGGCGGCGCCGGCGGCGGCGGCTCGAGCTGGTTCACGGGCATCCTCGTGGTCGTCGTCATCGGCGTCGGCATCGTGCTCCTCGTCATGTTCCTGCGCCGGCGCAGGAAGGCGGCCGGCCCGGCCGGTCCCGGCGGGCCCGCCGTGCCGCAGGTTCCCCTCGAGGAGCTGGAGCGGCAGGCGGCATCCGCTCTCGTCGAAACCGACGACGCCCTCAAGACCAGCGCGCAGGAGCTCGGCTTCGCCAAGGCCCAGTTCGGCGACGCGGCGACCGTCGAGTTCGAGCAGGCGCTCGCGCAGGCGAAGGCCGACCTCGACGAGGCCTTCACCCTCAAGCAGCAGCTCGACGACGCGACACCCGACTCCGAGCAGGACGTGAGGGGGTGGAACGAGCGGATCATCGCGCTGTGCACACAGGCCAACGCGGTCCTCGACGAGAAGGCGGAGGCGTTCGACGAGCTGCGCCGCCTCGAGCAGAATGCGCCCGAGGCGCTCAGCCGCGTGGAGAGCGAGCGAACGGCCGCCGGTGCGGCCCTCGACGGTGCCGCCGCGCGCCTGCAGACACTGCGCTCGTCGTACGCCCCCGAGGCGCTCGCGACGGTCGCCGACAATCCCGACCAGGCGCGCCAGCGGCTCGCGTTCGCCGATGAACAGCTCGCCGCGGCACGTGCGGCGATCGGCAACGGCAAGGGCGGCGAGGCCGCCGTCGGGATCCGCGCCGCCGAGGAGGCGGTCGGTCAGGCCACGCTGCTCGAGGACGCGATCGGCAAGCTCGCGGACGATCTCGCGCAGGGCGAGCAGAGCGCGGCCGCGCTGATCGCAGAGCTCGAGCAGGACATCGCCGGCGCACGGGCGCTCCCGGATCCGGACGGACGCATCGCCGCCGCGATCGCCGCGACCGCGCAGCAGATCGAGGCCGCCAAGGCGAATCTGACGGGGCCCGCCAAGCGCCCCCTCGTGACGCTGCAGAGCCTCGAGGCCGCGAACCAGCAGATCGACGCCCTGGTGCAGGGGATCCGGGATGCCGAGGCCCAGGCGCAGCGCGCGCGCCAGATGGTCGGCCAGCTCATCCTCCAGGCGCAGGCCCAGGTGTCGACGGCGGAGGACTACATCACCGCGCGCCGCGGCGCGGTCGGCGCCGAAGCCCGCACGCGTCTCGCCGAAGCCGGCGCGGCGCTGGTGCGCGCGCAGCAGCTGCAGGCGAGCGACCCCCAGCAGGCGATGCAGCACGCTCAGCGCGCCGACCAGCTCGCCGGGCAGGCGATCCAGCTCGCGCAGAACGACGTCGGCGCCTTCTCGGGCGGCGGCGGCATGTTCGGGGGCCAGCCCCAGGGCGGTGGCGACGGCGGCGGTGGGATGCTGGGCGCGGTGCTCGGCGGCATCCTGATCAACTCGATGATGGGCGGGGGCGGCGGCCGGTCCTCCGGAGGACTCGGCGGCGGACTCGGCGGACTCGGCGGGATGCTCGGCGGCTCGTCCGGAGGCGGCATCCGTCCGGGCAGCTTCGGCGGCGGGGGCACCCGCGGCCGTCGAGGAGGTGGCCGCTTCTGACCCGATCCGCCCCTCCGACCACCGCACCACGCGTCACCAGACTTACCCGCAGTTCTGTCCGATAGGAAGGAAATCCGATGGCGAAGCAGTCCATCTTCGGTCGAATCTCGACCCTCATGAAGGCGAACATCAACGCGCTCCTCGACTCTGCCGAGGACCCGCAGAAGATGCTCGACCAGCTCGTGCGCGACTACACCAACTCGATCGCCGACGCCGAGGCGGCCATCGCCGAGACGATCGGCAACCTGCGCCTGCTGGAGCGCGACCACCAGGAGGACATCCAGGCGGCGACCGAGTGGGGCAACAAGGCCCTCGCGGCCAGCCGCAAGGCCGACGAGCTGCGCCAGGCGGGCAGCACCGCCGACGCCGACAAGTTCGACAACCTCGCCAAGATCGCGCTGCAGCGCCAGATCAGCGAGGAGAACGAGGCGCGCGCCGTCGAGCCCACGATCGCTTCGCAGACCGAGGTCGTCGCAAAGCTCAAGGACGGCCTCAACGGCATGAAGCAGAAGCTGGAGCAGCTGAGGTCGAAGCGCTCCGAGCTCCTCGCCCGCGCGAAGACCGCAGAGGCGCAGAACAAGGTGCACGACGCGGTCAAGTCGATCGATGTGCTCGACCCGACGAGCGAGCTCGGCCGTTTCGAGGACAAGGTCCGCCGCCAGGAGGCTCTGGCCGCCGGCAAGCAGGAGCTCGCGGCATCCAGCCTCGACGCGCAGTTCGAGAGCCTCGAAGACGTCGGCCAGCTCACCGAGGTCGAGGCGCGCCTGGCCGCGCTGAAGTCGGGCTCGACGCCCGCCCAGGCGGCGATCGACGCGCCCAGCGCTCCCTACACGCCGTAGTCCCGGCATCACGGAGGCCGTCGACCGAGGGTCGGCGGCCTCCGTCGTGTTCGCCGACGGCGTGCCGGGACGGGTGCGCGACGGCAGCGGGCTGCGAGAGGATGAGGGGATGATGCGCTATCTGGTCGTCCCGCAGTGGCAGGGAAGCCCGTCGTCACGGGCGATGCAGCTGATCGACGGGGCCCAGGCCATCGCCGGCGACCTGCCGAGGTCGGCGACCACCGTGCTGGACGTGCCGATGGAGGCCGGCGAGTCGCTGGGCACCGGCATCCACCGCCTCAGCTCCCTTCAGCGCGTGCACGGCCAGATCGCCGACGCACTCGAGGGACACGACGAGCCCGTGCTCACCGTCGGCGGCGACTGCGGCGTCGCCCTCGCCCCGATCGCCCACGCCGCCCGGCGCGTGCCGGCGCTCGCAGTGGTCTGGTTCGATGCGCACCCCGACTTCAACACGCCGGACTCCTCGACCTCGGGCGCCTTCGCGGGCATGGTGCTCCGCGCCGTCACGGGCGACGGCGCGCCGGGGCTCGCGCTCACCGACGGCACCGTGCCGTACGCGCGCGTCGTCGTGGCCGGCGCGCGCTCGTACGACGACGCCGAACTCGACGCGATGGGAGAGCTCGACATCGCCGCGCTCACGGTAGACGCCCTGCGCGACGCCGACGCCCTCGTGGCGGCCGTGCGGGCCAGCGGAGCCGACGGCGTCTACATCCACGTCGACGTCGACGTCCTCGACCCGGCCGAGGTGGCCGGGAACGCCCACCCCGAGCCCTTCGGGCTCACAGTGGGCGAGCTCACCGCCGCGATCGCCGCTGTGCGCGCGGAGTTCCCGCTGGTGGGGTCGTCGCTCGCCGGCTACTCGCCCGCATCGGCGGCGAGCGCCACCGACGACCTCGGCGCGATCCTCCGGGTCATCGGGGCGCTGGCGTGAGTCCGATCCCGCCGCCGCCCACCGGATGGCGCGCGGCAGCCGATCGCGCCGTGGCGCGTGGACGCACGTGGGACCGGCTGATCCCCCGCATCCTGCTGGACTCCCCCGTGAGCCGCGCCGGCTACTGGTACGGCACGGCCGTCGGTTGGGTCTGGGGCACGCTGTGGAGCACCGGCCGCATCGAGCGGCGTGCGGGCCTGTGGGTGTTCCGCGGGATGCCGGGCTGGACGTTCGCGCGCGGCGGCGTGTGCGTGGGCGGATGCTTCCTCACCGGCGACGCGCGGGTGACCGACCAGCTGCTGCAGCACGAGTCCGTGCACAAGCGCCAGTGGGAGCGCTACGGCTTCCTGATGCCGCTGCTCTACCTGTTCGCCGGCCGGGATCCGCTGCGCAACCGCTTCGAGATCGAAGCGGGGCTCGAGGACGGCAACTACCTCCCGCGAGGAACCCGCTGAGCAGGCGCGGCCCGTGGCGACCCGGGCCGCGCCGCCGACTCACTTGTTCGGGAACATGCTGGCGTTGCAGCCCTCCAGCCCGAACGGCGTGTTGACGACCGCGGCGCCGCGGTCGCTGAACATCTTGCGGGCCTCCTGGGGGATGTGACCCCAGTTCTGCACCACACCGGGCTGCACCGGCTCCAGGTTGTCGAAGTCCTCGAGACCCGAGAACGCGCACAGCGAGCGGGCGTTGTCCCCCGCCGGCGTGACCTTCCCGCTGCCTCCGACTTCCCCGGCGAAAGCGCCCCCTGCCGAACCGAGCACGAGCACGGCCCCCACCGCGATCCCCAGCAGCATCGGTTTGCGCATCTTTCTCCCCTTTCGTCCACGGACGACGAGCAGAGACGCTCGTCGGCGCTCATCCCACTCCCCGCGCGGGCGCGCGTCAAGCCGGGTGAACACCCTAGGGTGGGCGCGGTGTGCGGGCTCAGCGTGCGGCGCGCGGGCTCAGCGCGCGGTGGCCAGGCCGTACTGCGCGGGGGTGTGGATCGCCTGGGCGTCGATGCCCATCGCGGTCAGGTGGTCGACGATGTCGGCCGTGCCGAGGTAGCCGCCCAGCAGATGGATGCGCGTCTGATCGTCCGCGGCGCAGAGCATCTCGTCGGCCCACGCGGTGACGGCGCGCGACAGCGCCTCGCCGGGCACGCACCCACGGCCGGAGCCCGGGGCACCGGAGCGCTGCGAGCGGTCGAGCCACGTCAGCACCATGCGGCTCGGGACGACGATGTCGGCCTGGGCCGAGGCATCCGGAATCTCCACGAACACGCGACCCGTCGAGCAGATCGGCAGCGTCGCGAGCACCATCTCGAGGTCGGCGAGCGAGGACTCGTCGGCCGTGATGAGGTGCTGCACGCGCGTGTGCCGTGACGAACGGCAGGCCGCGGCGGTGTGCTCGGTGGAGTGATCCATGACGTCTCCACTATACCGCGAAAGAAGGGTTGCCTTACCTCAGTCGGCACATGACGTCACAGAGGGCGCAGCAGCACGCGACGGAGCTCGGCGAGCTCGTCGTCGGACAGGCCGTGCGCGCGCAGATAGTCGGCGGGCGAGCCGTACCGCTCGTCGACGCCCGCGAGCAGCGCCTGCAT
>NZ_JAYRDE010000092.1:0-12083 GCF_041909575.1 Microbacterium sp.
AGCCCGCGCCCGGCCCCGCGCCCGATCCCGCGCCCGCGCCGAGCCCGCGCCCGCGCCCGGCCCCGCGCCCGAGCCCGCGCTCGAGCCCGCGCCCGCGCCCGGGCCCGACCCCGAGCCCGGGTCAGCCGCGCAGCGAGTCCGCGACCTCGCGCAGCGCGCCGGCGGAGCGGTGGAACAGGTCGAGCTCCTTGTCGGCGAACCGGGTCTCGCGGATCGGCACGGCGCCGGCGGCGCTCACCACCGACGGCACCGACAGGGCGACGCCGTCGACGCCGTGGAAGTCGCGCAGCACGGGCGAGACGGGCATGACGGCCCGCTCGTCCTTCAGGATCGCCTCGATGATGCGGGCGCTCGAGAGTCCGATGGCGTAGTTGGTGGCGCCCTTGCCCTGGATCACCTTGTAGGCGGCGTCGCGCACGTCGATCGCGATCTGGTCGAGCTCGTCCACGGTCATGCGGTCGCCCGCGGGGGTCACCCACTCGAGGATCGGCACGGTGCCGATGGTCGCCGCCGACCACAGCGGGAACTCGGTGTCGCCGTGCTCCCCCACGATGTAGGCGTGCACGCTCGAGGTCGAGACCCCGGCGCGCTCGGCGAGCTTCCAGCGCAGGCGGGACGTGTCGAGCACGGTGCCCGAGGCGAAGATGCGCTCCGGCGGCAGGCCTGTCTCCTCCTGCGCGAGCACCGTCAGCACGTCGCACGGATTGGTGACGATGACGTAGATCGCGTCGGGCGCCGCGCTCAGCAGTTGCGGCATCATCTTCCTCATGATCCCGGCGTTGACGCCGGCGAGCTCGATGCGTGTCTGACCGGGGTTCTGCTTCGCTCCGGCCGTGATCACGACGACGTGCGAGCCCTCGACCACCGACAGGTCGCTCCCGCCGATGATGTCGCTCGTGCCGGTGAACTGCGTGCCGTGGGCGAGGTCGAGCACCTCCGCCTCGACCTTCGCGGTCGCGATGTCGTAGAGGGCGACGTGCCGGGCCGATCCGCGGATGAGCGCGGCGTACGCGGCGCTCGATCCGACGCTCCCGGCGCCGACGATGGTGACTTTCGAGTTCTCGATCACGGGCATGCCGCCAGTCTTGCAGTGAGCGGATGCCTCGGGCCAGGCATCCGACCGTGACAATCACCCGCACGGGGCTACGCGCTCGCCGCGGCAGCCGCCCTACGATGAGGCTCGTCCGGGAGTGGGCGTGCGGAGGCGACGATGTGCCGATGGCTGGCGTACACAGGTGAGGCCCTGCAGCCCTCGACCCTCATCCTCGATCCGCAGCACTCGGTCGTCGCGATGTCGCTGAACTCGCCCCTGGGCGCCGAGACGGTGAACGGGGACGGCTTCGGTCTCGGGTGGTATCCGGATGCCGCGCCCGGCGCCGATCCGGCGGTGTTCCGGTCGATCGAGCCGGCCTGGCACGACCAGAACCTGCGCGAGATCAGTCGGGCGGTGCGCTCGCCGCTGTTCTTCGCGCACGTGCGGGCGGCCGCGGGGCCGCCGATCCAGCAGACGAACTGCCATCCGTTCCGCCACGATCGCTGGCTGTTCATGCACAACGGCTCGATCTCGGGATTCTCGACCTACAAGCGCGATCTGGTGCTCGAGGTGGATCCGTCGCTGTATCCGTCGATCCAGGGCACGACCGATTCGGAGGTGCTGTTCAACCTCGCGCTGACCTACGGGCTGATGGACGACCCGGTCGCGGGCGTGGGCGCCGCGATCCGCAAGGTCGAGGAGGCAGGGCGCGCCGCCGGAGTGCAGTTCCCCATGCAGGGCACGATCGCGGTCTCGGACGGCGCGACCGTGTGGGCCTTCCGGTACTCGACGCAGGGGCGTTCGCGCACGCTCTTCCACTCGGCGGATGTGCCGACGCTGCGGCAGATGTATCCGGATGCCGAGAGGCTCGACGCCTTCGGGGACCACGCGCAGGTCGTGGTGTCGGAGCCGCTCAACGACCTGCCCGGCGTGTTCCTCGAAGTGCCGGAGTCGACGGTCGCGGTGCTCGACCCGGACGGGTACCACCACCGGTCGTTCCTCGCGGACTGAGTTCCGCCGCGGCATCCGTCCGCCTCGTCGAGGGCCCCCTTGCGCGCTACGCGTGCCGGGAGGAAGATGTGGCTCGCATCGCAGCGGGGGTTCCGCCGTGCGGGGCTCAGGGCCCGTCGGCGTATGGAGTTGCGACCGTTCCACGGAAGTTCCACACAACGAGCGAGCCTGCGGGCGTCGCTTCTTCGGTGATCCATCCTGCGGAAGGCGCGCTATGAGCCTCTGGGACACGTTGTCCGGCGCGGGCGGCGGTGCGGATCGACTGCGCCCGCTGCTCGAGCAGATGATCGGCCCGGTCACGACCTCGCCCGAGACCGACGAGTTCGGCACGTGGGACGTCACCTCGGTGACGCAGAGCGTGACGGGCATCCCCGGCCTCGATCTCGCCACCGGCGGCCTCGGCGGAGGCGGGTCGCTCCTGCAGCTGCGCGACCCGAACGTCACCGTCGCGGTCGGCGAGCTGCGGGCGCCCGCCTCGGGCTGGCGCGTGGTGATCACGGCGCCGCTCGCGGCGATCCGCGTGCCCGGGCTGGTGGGCGCCAAGCTCGACGCGCAGGGCCAGCTGATCCCCGACCCCGCCTTCCCCGAGGTCACCTTCGTCGTGCCGCAGCTGCGGGTGCGGGTGATGCAGCTGAGCGGGCAGGCCGTCGCGGTGAAGCTGCTGTCGTCCGCGACCAGTTCGGGCGGCGGGACGGAGGACATCTACGAGTTCGTGCGGATGGAGCCGCCCTACGCCCTGATCGGCCCCGGCTCGACGCTCGGGTTCGCCTACCGCACCGCGGTGCTCGATCTCTCGGGCGAGGCCGCCCCCTCGGGCCTGCCGCCCGAGGCGCGGGTGCAGCCCGCCGCGTGGCAAGGGCTCTTCCTGCCGGAGGTGCGCCTCTTCGTCTCCCCCTCGGGACTCGAGGGCGTGGCCGTGAGCGCGGGCGTGCGCAACCTGTGGATCGGGGTCGGCGAGCACCAGGGCGTCACGGGCGTCTTCGAGGCGGAGGTCGTCAACCGCGGCGGCTCGCCGCGCATCCTCGTCAGCTTCCGCGGCGCGGGCGGGCGCTACATCCCCGATCCCGGCATGGGCACCGCGATGCTGCCCGAGAATTCGGAGATCGTCGTCGACACCGAGGGCGGCATCGCCCCCGTCGGCATCACGATCACGGTCGGCTCGGGCGGAGTCGTCACCGACGACCGGGCGCCGGTCACCACACCGGCGACGGGCACGGTGACGATCACGGTGACGGCCGATGACGGAGGGCCCGCTCCCGCGGTGGTGCGCACCATCACGGCCGCGCGCGACACGTCCCCCGCCGGCGGAGCGGGTCCGAGCGGGTCGACGACGGAGGTGCGCCCGACGCAGCGCGGCACCCACGTCATCGTGAAGGAGAGCGAGACCGCTTCGCACGTGACGGTACGCCTCGAGCCGCGGCGCTCCGTCGCCTGGACGTGGAGCGGCGGTGGCTCCACCGGCGAGACGCTGACGGTGCCGGTCGCCGCCGGCGCACCGGTGTCGGTCACGGCGACCATTCCGGCCGGGGTGGCGCAGACGGCCGGATGCTGGTTCCACTTCGATCGCCCGACCGTCGGCCAGCTGCCGCCGGCGCCCGTGCCCGCCCCGGTGCCGCCGCTGACGCCGGAGGAGCAGGTGCGCGAGGATGCGCGGCTGGCGTGGGCGGACAGCAACCCCGACATGCGGGACCGGCCGGCCCCCGGGCGCACGACGAGCGCCCCCGGCGGCTCGGCGTTCGAGGCCGCGATGACCGCCCGCGTCGCGCAGGTGGGGGCGGGGCAGCTCATCACGGTCGACGGGTACGCCTCGCACGAGGACCCGGGCTCGAGTGCTCAGGACACCCACAACCTGGCCCTGTCGCGCCGCCGGATGGAGGCCGCGATCCGGGCGCTGCGCAACGCGGGCTTCACGAACGTGCAGGAGGGGACCCCTCACGGCTCGGCGTTCGCGAACTCGACGGCGACCATCCCCGGACTCATGGACGGCGTCACGCCGCGGCCCGCGCGGGGCGCGTCGTACTGGTGGCTCGCGGTCGCGCGCTGGCAGCCGATGCCGGCGGCCGAGGAGATCTGTCGTGCCGAGATCACCCGCACGGTGCTGCCGCCGGCCCCTCGGACCGACCCGCGCCCGCCGCAGGCGCAGCGCCCCGACTGCTTCCGCAAGATCGGCGTGCGCGTCGAGATCGTGCGCGACACGCTCGTCCGCGCCGAGATCTACGGCGAATTCGACATCGAGACCGCGGCCGAGTCCTCGCTCGCACGACGCGGCGAGAGCCCGCTGCGGTCGGGCGCGCGCAACGCCGGCGACGGGATCTGCCTCTTCCTCGTGCGACTGCGCCTCAGCGAGGACCGCGCCGCGTGGGAGGTCACCGCCGAGTTCCGCGCCGCTGACCAGGACCTCGACGGTCTCGCGATCATGACCGAGGGCGAGGCGAACGCCGACACGCTCAACGTGCTGGGGGCGCTCGCCGTCATGGCGCCGCTCACCGCCAGCGCCGTCGAGCTCTCGCCCGCGGCCGGTGCGATCGTCGCCCTCGGCAGCGTCGCGCTCGGCGCGAGCGATGTGCTCCACACCCACGAGCTGATGCTGCGGGGCGGCGAGCTCGTCGTCTCGAGCGGCATCCTCGGCCCCGACGGGATCACCGCCGCCTCCGATCGAGGCGTGCAGATCAGCATCCTGCTCGACCTCGAGATCGCCTTCAGCTTCGACATCGAACTCGTGCGCGTCGACCCGGCGAAGCCGATCAAGGCGCGGTACAAGGCGATCGGCGTGCGGTCGGAGTGGGGGACGGGCACCACCCCCGGCGGCCTGGAGTACGTGCCGCTGCCGGTCTTCGATCCGAGCCGCGGCTACTCGCTCGACGTGCCGGCGGGCGCCCTCACGGCGACGCCGCCTCTCGACGAGATCCTGCGCATCCTCGGCTTCCGGGTCAGCCGTGACAACCCCACCTACCTCGAGGTCGAGGTCGGGCTCGGCGTGGACCTCGGCATCGTCAGCGTCGACGCCGTGCGCGTGCGCGTGCGGCTCGACGGACCGCCGCTCGACCTGCAGATCACGAAATTGCGGGCGAGCATCGAGATCCCCGGGACCCTCCACGGGTCGGGGTCGCTGGAGTTCACCGAGTTCGGCTTCCGCGGGGCGTTCGACCTCACGGTGACGCCGGTCAACATCCGCGTGGCGGCGGTGCTCGCGGTGGAGCGCGATCCCGCCCGCGGAGTGACCGGTGTGCTGGTCGGCGGTCGCGTCGAGTTCCCGGTGCCCATCCTGCTGGGCAACTCGGGCCTCGGGATCTACGGCTTCATGGGGGGCGTCGGCGTCAATTACCGCCGCGATGAGTCGCCGTTCGCCAGCTCGCTCACCCCCGCACTCGACTGGGTCATGGCCCAGTACCCGCGCACGGGGCAGGTCATGGCACCCGAGGGCTGGACGCTCGAGCCCGGAGCCTTCGCGTTCGCCGCGGGCATCGCCGTCGGCACGGTCGACGGCGGCTTCACCGTCCACCTCGACGGCATCGTGCTCATCGAGCTGCCTGGCCCGCGGCTGCTCCTCATCATGAAGGCCGACGTCCTGAGCCTGCCTCCGGTGTTCGGCAGCAACCAGACGGCGACCTTCCTCGCGGTGCTCGACATCGACTTCGCGGCCGGCAAGATCCTCATCGGCATCGTCGCCGCCTACGAGATCGAGAGCATCCTCACGGTGCGGGTGCCCGTCACGGCCAGCTTCGAGACCGCGAACCCCGAGAACTGGTTCGTCGATCTCGGCCGGTTCCCCGAGGCCGAGCGCGTCACGGTCGCGGTGCTCGACGTCATTCGCGGCAGCGGGTATCTGATGGTGCACGGCAACGGCATCACGCTCGCCACCGATCCCGTCCTGTCCGTGCCGTCGGGATTCGCCGTCGCCACGGGCTTCCATCTCCAGGCCGTGCTCATGGGCAGCAAGTCGGTCGGCCTCTACCTGGAGGTCGCGGCCGGCTTCGACGCGATCCTGGGGCTCGACCCGTTCTACCTCGCCGGACTGATCTACGTGCGGGGCGAGCTGCGGCTGTGGATCGTCGGCATCTCGGCGAGCGCGACGCTGGAGGTCCAGGTCGGCACGCGCGCGAATCCGGACGGCACGATCACGCAGGAGCCGTACGTGCACGGCGAGGTGTGCGGCAGCGTCGACTTCTTCTTCTTCTCGGTCAAGGGATGCGTGAGCCTCACGATCGGCGCGCCCCCGACGCCGACCCCGACGCCGCGCGACCTCGTCGCCGGCGTCTCGCTCATCGCGCGGACCCCGGCGAAGGTCGAGGGCACGGGAGCCGGTGAGGTCATCGACGGCAAGCTCGGCGACGCCGCGCGCTCGGGGACGAGCGAGCCGGTGCCGGTCGTGCCGATCGACGCGATCCCGCTCATCGCCTTCCACACCGCCCCGCAGATGAACGGCGGCCCCGGCGGCACCGAGGTCGAGATCCTCGGCGAACCGCCGGTCAACCTGCCCGCGGGCGGACCGAACTTCTGGACCCGCGTCGGCGACCGCTGGTGGCGCTACCGCGTGAACGCGATCGTGCTCACCGGCGGAGTCGGCCCCGGCGATGCGCCCAGCACGTGGATCAAGCCGCTCGCCGCGACCGGCCCGCACGCCGGCCCGACGCTCGCGCTGCTCGACTGGCTCCCGACCGCCACGCCGACCGCCGTCCCGTACGGCGAGAACCTCGTCGAGACCGTTCGCCATCAGTGGGGCAGCGTCTGCTCGCAGGGCGCCCCGCCGGCCCGCGTGCTGTGGACGTTCCACGACAGCCCCGACGGACCGAGCGACGACGGCTGGCGTCTGACGGGCGTCGCGTGGCCCGATCCTCCCGGCACGGTGCGGACGCAGGCCGCCGACCTCCGCGTGCGTGTCATCGAGCTGTGGCGCATCCGTCCCCGCATCGACCTCGTGCAGGGCACCGCACCGGCGATCGTGATCGGGGATCAGGTGCTCTGCTTCGATCCCGCCGCCGACCCGGTCGATCCGCGCGACCCGTTCGGCCGGTGGGACGGGCTTCCCCCCACCTCGTTCAGCGCGGGCGCATTCGCGAGCGGCGTCTCGCTCGTCGAGGCGACCGAGTACCTGAGCGACGGCGGATCGCTCCACGACCTCGGCGCCGTCGCCCAGCGCAACGGCTGGGAGGCTCAGCCTCCCACCCCGATCGAGGACGGACGGCGAGCGGCGGCGGGTGGCCGGCGGACGAAGAGCGGATGCCGCGGAGCAGTCCTGCGCTCGCCCTACCGCGACCTCGACCAGCCGGCTCCGTGGGGCACCGAGGACGAGCAGCTCCTCGTGAAGGCCGCCTGGGAGGAGACGGGATTCCGTCCGCACGAGCTGGGTGACGCGGTCGCCTTCGTGCGCGACGACGACACGTTCGTGGCCTTCGCCGTGCTGCTGCTCGTCGACGAGCGCGGCCTCAACGACGGAGTCGTCATCCGCTGCGAGAGCGCCGACGGCACGGCGCTCGACGAGCGGCCCGTGACGGGGTCGGACATGCTCGGCGGCGCGCACCGTCTTCCCGACGAGTGGGTCGAGCCCGGGCAGCCGTGGGCGGATCCGGTGTGGCGGGCGGGCGTGATCGCCGGGCGGCTGCGCCAGACCGGACGGCTCCTGCTGCCGGTGTTCGTGCCGCTCAAGGACGTGCCCGACGGCACGGCACGCGTCGTCATCGGCCGTCGCCGGGACGGGCAGAAGCAGTTCAGCGACCCGTTCGTGGTCGTTGCGGCGACCGGATCGTTCGCCAGCGAGCGGGAGCGGTTCGAGTGGGACGAGCTCACGATCGACCGCGACCGGACCGCCCTGTCCAACGCCCTCTCGAAGGGCGCGGACGACGTCGCGCTGCTGCACCCCGGCACGGACTACACCATCGCGGTCACGTGGGAGGCGACGAGCAAGGAGGGCGAGGCGCAGCCGGGCACGGGCGACGACGGCGACGGCTGGGCGCCCGTCGCCGCACCGCAGACGTTCGCGTTCCGCACCGCGGGCACCGCCCCGATCGACCTCGATCCGTGGATCACGAGCACCTCGCCGAGCATGGACGAGATCGGCGTGTTCACGCGCGAGAAGGTGAAGATCGTCTTCGCGACCCAGCGCGTCACAGGCCTCTTCGATGCGTACGGCCGGGAGCTGCGAGTGACGGTGCGCGCAGCATCCGGAGACCATCCCGCTCCTCCCGGCGGCGGCTCTCCGACGGACGGCGTGGTCCTCCCGGTCGACCCCGACGGCGTCATCTCGACGCTCGAGAGCGCGTCGGGCGTGCTCAAGCCGTGGCACACGGCGGTGCTCGAGGTGATCGGCGAGGACGGGCTGGACTGCGTGAACGTCGACGTCGACGCGACCAACGTGTACACCACGACGCTCGAGTACGACTTCGAGCCGCTGACGGACTACCTCGCCGACGTCCACAGCGTAATGAAGGGCACGGGTGCCGATCCGATCCTGGTGCACCGCGTGGGATTCACCACATCGCGCTTCCGCGACACGTCCGACCTCGCGGCGCTCACGTCGGGAGCGGTCGTCGAGCATCGCGCGGTCGCCGACTTCTCGGCCATCACGGCGCTCGCCGACCAGCCGACCGGCGCCGCCGTCGACGACGCCCTGCAGCGCGCGGGCCTCGACGTGGAGCCGGTGCCCGACTGGCCGCGCACGCGCGTGCTGTGGAGCGCGGATGCCACACCCCAGCCGCTCGCGGTGGTCATCGAGGGCAGCGAGCCGCTGTGGCGCACGCGCACCGTCCCGACCTGGGTCCCCGCTCCCCCGGATGCACCGGACCCGAGTCACGGCTACTGGGCCGGTCGCCCCGGCGAGTGGCTCGTGCTGCGCGCCGACGCCACGCCACCGGCTGCCGGCGACCTGCCCCGCGCGACGGTGCAGCGCATCATCTGCGGACCGGGGGGCACGCGCGCAATCGCGATCCTCGGGCCGTCCTCGCGCGGGCGTGAAGCACGGTTCGCCCTGGTGCATCGCGACGTGATGCCCACGACCACGACCGAGACCGCGGTGACCGCCGTGCGCGTCGATCTGCAGCGGGCGCCCTGGGAGGTGGAGGACTGATGGCACGCATCGCCGATCCGTTCCGCATGCGGGCGCAGGCCGTCGAGATCGACTGGACCCGCGTCGCGCGCGAGCGCGAGCAGCTGCTGGGCGAGAAGGTCGACTGGGAGCGGCTCAAGCGCCGGTCCGGCGACGTCCGCGTCGCGTGGGCCTGCTCCGCCGAGCTGGGTGTCCCGCACGGCCCGTTCATGGTCTGGCGGCGCCCGGTCTCGCAGCGCCGCAAGCCCGAGCCGATCGACGCGGAGGTCGTCGGGGTCACCGACGGCCTTCGGCTGAGCTGGGGAGGAGTGGATGCCGGCCGCGTCGTGGTGCGCTGCGCGCCGTCGGATCCCGCTCAGCCGGTCGGCCTCTTCCTCTACCGGCTCGGTCGCGACGGGCTGGCCGGCAGCGTCGGCGCGGCCGCGCAGCGGGTCGCGGCAGGGTCGATCGCGCAGTTCGACCTGCGCACCGGCGGAGCCACGTGGGCGGTGCTCGTCAACGGCCATTCGCCGTCCGTGGCCATCACCACGCTCCACGACATCGTCAACGCCGATGACTGGGAGCCGCTCGAGCTCGTCGGACTTCCCGTCGACGCCGCGCTGGGAGACTACGACACGAGCGATCAGGGCTGGGTGAACGCACTCGAGCGGCCGTTCGACGCCGCCGTGCACCGGCTCACCCGGGGTGCCCCGCCGCTCGGCTGGGACGGCCTGACCCCCGCCGGGGTGCAGGCGCCGCCGTGGGAGGAACCCGATCCGCCGTCGTTGGTAGAGGAAGTCCGCAAGTTCGTGTTCCCCGCGGTCGAGGCCCTCTACGACCCGGGTCTGCCCGAGTTCGGCCAGATGCAGCGGGAGGCGTGGACCTCGACGACCGCGCCGCATATCGACGAGGCGACGACCTCGTCGCTCGACGCGAACGCCGACGTGCGGCCGTGGGCCGTGCTGGGGCTCACGGCGCAGGTCGATCCGTTCCTCAACCTCGCCACCGGCTTCGGCTCGGTCTACGCGGTCGAGCCGCTCGGCGACGACGACCAGATCCCCATCGGCGGCGACGAGCTGCTCATCACGGCGACCTACGCGAACGTGCTCGCACCGGGGGAGCAGGTCGTCGAAGGACAGCCGCTGCCGGGTGGCATGGGGTCCGCCGAGTTCGCCGCCTACGCCCCGCGGGGGGCGCGGCTGACCCAGGTGCCCTCGCCGGCGCAGCTCACCGCGACTCGCGCGGGCATCGTGGAGCCGCGACATCCCGACGAGGCGTGGGGTGAGAGCATCCGCCTCTCCTATCAGCGCGCGCTCGCGTCGGCGATGCTCGGGACACCCACGCAGCAGGCGGCGATCGTCTCCGACGCCGGTGCGCCGGCGGCCGACGCGATCATCGAGCGACGCATTCCGCAGGGCTGGCGCACCGTCGCGATCTCGCCGGATGCGCCTCAGGGCGAACCGGGCTTCGACCGGGCGTCGCTCATGCACGCGCCCGCCGTCATCCCGCTCGGCAGCGGCGGGCGCTCGGTGCGCTACGGGCTGGCCGTCGCCGACGTGTTCGGCGTCTGGTCGCCGTGGCGCGATGTGGCGTACTCGGGCAACGAGCCCGCGCCCGAGCTCCCGGCGATCGTCACGGCGAAGCTCGACACGCGCTATGCCGGTTCGACCGCGGCGCCCACGACGCTCGAGGTCGACGTCGCGACGGAGTGGTCGGAGCGCCGGCCGTCGCGCATCGACGTGCGGGTCGTCTTCCACCCGGTCGCGCCTGCCCCGGCGGTGCCGCCGGTGCTCGACCCGGGAGGCTTCGTGCCGACGGGCGGCTTCGCCCGCGACCTCGCGATCACGTTCGCGGGCGACACGCCCACCGGCGTGGGCTGCACCGTGATCGAGCTCAACGAGGAGGGCACCGCCCCGCTCGGTGGGGCGCCCCGCGGCTCCGGAGCACGCCGCTACCGGATGACGGCGACGGTGCCGACGCTCGACTTCGCCGCCGTGCGCCGCTGGGGCGCGGCGCTGTGGGCCTGCCGTCACCTGCTCGTCGGCCCGACACCCACGCCATTCGGAGCGCGCACCGACATCCAGGCGGCGAGCCCCGTGCCGGTGCATCCGCTGCCCCCGCCCCTGCTGCCGGACGTGCCGCTCGCGAGCCTGCCCGACGCCGCCGGCTGCTCGCACGCCTCGGTGTCGTGGAGCCTCCCCGCCGGGGCAGACGCCCGCACGGCCGTGGTGTGGGAGTGCGCCGAGACCGCGCTCCGCCAGACCGCGGGGCTCACGCCGCAGGCGGACCCCGCCGACACTCCCTCGGAGCGCCTGGTCGCGCTGCGCGCGGCGTACGACGGGCTCACGCCCGACCGGCGGCGCGGCGCGTTCCGCCGTCTCGTCGAGGTGGATGCCGTGGCGGGCACGACCGATGTGACGCTGCCGCGCGGGTCGACCGACATCCACCTCTTCGCCGTCACGATCGTCTCGTCGACCGCGATCGAGTCGCCGTGGCCGCAGGGGCCCGCCGGGACGCAGCCGCACGAGCATCTGCGCGCCGTGATCGCGCCGCGCCTGAGTCGGCCCGAGCCGCCGGTCGTGCGCTCCTCGCCGGTCGCCGTCACGACCGGCACCGAGGTGTTGCTGAAGCTCGAAGCCGCGAGCTCGCTGCCGGTGGAGAGCTTCCGCCTGCTGCGCACGCGCAGCGACCGCGCCGCATTGCGGGCCGACACGATGGGGCCCGCGTTCGCGGAGGCCGTCGCGCAGGTCAAGCTCGACGGCGCCACGCCCGTGCGCGACGCGGTGACCGGGCAGCTCGTATACGTGGCGCGATGGCAGGGCGTGATGCCGCCGGCCTGGCAGCCGTGGCTCGTGCGCGCGATCGCCGTGCCGCGGGCGGTCGAGCCGCAGCGCGCGGTGCGCGGGCTGCACTCCCCGGCCTCGGACGTCGTCTCGGTGCTCGCCGCGCCGGACACCCCGCCGGTGCTCGAGGATCTCACGTTCGCCGAGACCGACGCCGCGCACACCGGACTCGTCG
>NZ_JAYRDE010000093.1:0-11993 GCF_041909575.1 Microbacterium sp.
ACGTCACAGGCCTGACCCATCGCGAACAGGAAGACAGCCTCATGAAGAACGCACACCTCGGGAGCCTCGAGGTCTCCCGCATCGGCCTGGGTGCCATGACCATGGCCGGCACCTACACGACCGGCGGAGGTCTCGACAACGCCGAGTCCATCCGCACGATCCACCGCGCCCTGGACCTGGGTGTCACGCATATCGACACCGCCGAGATCTACGGCCCCTACCTCAGCGAGGAAATCGTCGGCCAGGCCATCCGTGGCCGCCGCGATCAGGTGAAGATCGCCACCAAGTTCGGGCTCGTCTCCCACTCGGGCCGCGGGCCGGGCGTAATCGACAGCACCCCTGAGAATGTGAAGGCCGCGGTGGAGGGATCTCTGCAGCGTCTCGGCACCGACTACATCGACCTGTACTACCAGCACCGCGTCGACCCGAACACGCCCATCGAGGAAACCGCCGGCGTCGTCGGCGACCTGATCGCCGAAGGCAAAGTGCTCCACTTCGGTCTCTCCGAAGCGTCCGCACAGACCATCAGCCGCGCACACGCCGTCCAGTCGGTGACCGCGCTGCAGACCGAATACTCGCTATGGACCCGCGACGTGGAGGCTGAGATCCTGCCCCTGCTCCGTGAGCTCGGCATCGGCTTCGTCCCCTACTCGCCCCTCGGGCACGGTCTACTGACGGGGCAGATCCGCTCTGCGGCCGACATTCCCGACGACGACTGGCGCAAGACCAACCCGCGGTTCGTAGGCGAGAACTTCGACCGCAACCTCCGCCTCGTCGACGAAGTCCGTGCTATCGGCGCGGAGATCGGCGCGACCCCTGCACAGACGGCACTGGCATGGATCCTCACCCGCGGCGACGACATCGCCCCCATCCCCGGCACCCGCCGAGTGGCGCGCGTCGAGGAGAACATCGCGGCCGACGCGATCGAACTCACCGGGGATCAGGCCGCCCGCCTCACCGCCCTCGAACCTGCCGCCGGCGAACGACACGACAAAGCCAACATGGCGTCAATCGACAAATGACCAGAACGCGCGCCGCGATCCGCCCCTCACCACATTCGTCGCCCTCAGTGAATGTCCCAACCGCCCATCTTGAGAAGAGCCAAGAATCATGACGCAGTGCACGACCCAGCAGCTGCAAGCCATCGAGCAGAACCAAGATCTGTTCGTCTCGCCGTTCCGAAGCCTCTGGGCGAGCTGACTCCCCGTCGCCGCGTGAGGACCCCGCACGCGGGCGAGCCGCGTTCCGCTCACGAACGTAACCCATTGGCTCCCGACCACCTGGCCGACAACGAACGAAGGCCCCGAAACCCGCGTGATTACGCGGCTTTCGGGGCCTTGTTCCGTGACAGCGGGTGGTGGAGATGGGGGGAATCGAACCCCCGTCCATCGCTGTGATACTGCGTCTTCTCCGGGCGCAGTCTGTGAATGCGTTCTGCTCGGCTCCGACCTTTGTCACAGACACCTAAGTCGACGAGCCCAGCCTGGAAAGAGTCCCGCGTGACGTCCAGACGCCGTCACGCAGCAAGTCCCCTAGATGACGCCAGGATCCGTAGCGGGAACGCCTACGGTCTGACGGAACTCAGGCTCGCTTAGGCAGCGAGGGCGAGTTCAGTGCGCTTAGGTTCGGCACTTATTGGTTTGCAGAGATCGTTTACGAGATAACTCTGCATCCTCGGCCCGCTTCCCGCAGATTCGCAGGCGATGTCGAAACCGATCATCCCCATGGAACCTTCGTGTGAAGGGCCGCTGTCACGCTGTTGAGTTTCCAACTCTCGGAGCCGAAGCATCCGAGCACATCAGGATACAACGGATGCCGCTCCCCCGCCATTCCGCACGGGTTCGATCCCGTCAGGCGCGGGGCTCGAGAACGACCACCGGCGTCTCTCGCGTGCGCAGACGTGCGAGTGCGTCGAGATCGGCACCTTCCTCGAGGCCGCGGAACACGTCCCACAGGCGCTCCCGCTCGGTCCCCTTCGCCTCGCGGGCGCGCACGCGACGGCTCGAGCCCGGCAGATCGATCGTCGCCGCGGGCGTCGCCTGCAGGTTGAGCCACCAGGCGGGCGGTGGCTCGCCCCACCCGTTCATCGCCATCGTGACGACGTCCTGCCCGTCCTCGAAGTACGCCACGATCGCCACGCGCTCCTTGCCGGTGCGGCGGCCGACGGTGTGCAGCCGCATCATCCCGTACACGGTCGCCGTGGGCCGGCGAAGCCCGAACCTGCCGCCGGTGATGCGGTACAGCCCGCGGTGCACGACCCAGGCGGTGCGGATGAACCAGCGCGGCGGGATCCGCGCGGAGCCCGACGAGGACGCGGTCACGCTGAGCATCATCCCCGCATCGCCGGCGCCGCGCAACGGCGCCGACCCTATGCCGCCCTGCTCGCCCCCACACGCGGGGCCGGGAGTTCGGTCTCGGCGCTTCCGAGCGTCACGCAGCGCCATCCGGCATCGCGCCACCGATCGGAGGGAAGGCATCGGCGCGCGTCGATCACCGTCCGATGAGCGACCAGGCGGCCGACGGCGACGGGATCGGCACCGGCGATCTCGGGCCACTCGGTCAGAACCAGCACCAGATCGGCATCCGTCACCGCTGCATCCAGAGTCGGCGCGTAGGTCAGCGTCGGGAACGACCTGCGAGCCGTCGCGTTCGCCTCAGGATCGTAGACCGATACGAGTGCGCCCCGAAGATGCAGAGCTGCCGCGACATTGAGCGCGGGCGAGTCGCGCACATCGTCGGTGTCGGGCTTGAACGCGACGCCGAGCACGGCGACGCGCGCGTTGAGGATGTTGACCGGGCAGTGCGTCATCGCGAGTTCGACGACCCGCTGCCTCTGCGACATGTTGATCTCGTCGACCTGCTGCATGAGCCCGACCGCATGGAGAGCGCCCAGTTCGCCCGCACGATGCGTGAGCGCCCGGATGTCCTTCGGAAGGCATCCGCCCCCGAACCCGAGCCCCGCATTGAGGAAGCGGCGGCCGATGCGCTCGTCGTATCCGATCGCGTCCGCGAGAGTCGAGACGTCGGCCCCAGCCTTCTCGCACACCTCGGCGATCGCGTTGATGAACGAGATCTTCGTCGCGAGGAACGCGTTGGCGCTGACCTTGACGAGTTCGGCCGTCGGCAGGTCGCACGTGACGACCGGCGCTCCCCCGGCGATCGCGGGGGCATACAGCTGACGAAGCCGATCCTCGGCCCACTCCGAGGCTCCCCCGATCACGATCCGGTCCGGGCGGAGCGTGTCGTCGACGGCGTAGCCCTCGCGCAGGAACTCCGGGTTCCAGACCAGTTCGACGTGCAGGCGCGACGGGGTGGCGGCATCCACCAGCTCCCGCAGCCGCGCAGCGGTGCCCACCGGCACGGTCGACTTCCCGACGATGAGTCCGTCGTGCGTGAGCGCAGCCGCGACGGCGCGCGTCGCACCCTCCACGAACGAGAGATCGGCCGCATGGCTGGATGCCTGCTGTGGCGTGCCGACGCAGATGAAATGCACGTCGGATGCCGCGACCGCCGCGGCGAGGTCGGTCGTGAAACTCAGCCGCCCGGTTTCGACATGTGCGCGGATGAGCTCGGGAAGCCCCGGCTCGTAGAAGGGCACGTCGCCCTTCTCCAGTGCGGCGATCTTCGCGGGGTCATGGTCGACGCCGATGACGGCGAAGCCCATCTCGGCGACCGCGGCGGCATGCGTGGCACCCAGGTATCCGGTGCCGATGACGCTGACGCGCAGCGGCGGTGCCTCGTCGATCGAAGTGGGCGCTGGTCGGAGGTGAGGTGACATGTGGTTCTCCTTCGGACGTCGGGGCGAGGCGGATCAGTACGGGATGAGGCGGAAGTCGGCCGCGGGCGACGCGAGGCCGTCGCGGAACGCCGCGAGTGAGGCGGGGCGGGAGTCGATGCGCCAGTCGTTCGTCACGAGTTGGCCCTGACTGACGGTCGTGACGGCGATGTTGAACCAGGCGAGGCCGATGATGTCGGCGTTCTCGGGCTCGCCGAGCGACGCGAACAGGCTGTTCAGCCACTCGACCTTCTTGCCGCCGTTCTCGGTCGCGCCGACCTCTGCCAGGAGGATCGGCTTGTCCGTGACCGCTCGCAACTGATCGAGCGTCGCACCGAAGGTGTAGTCGAACGTGAAATCGTTCGCCGCGACGAACGGCTGCCGAAGGTATCCCGAGACACCGACGAGATCGACGTACTCGTCACCCGGATAGAGGGAACGAAGGTACGCGGGGTCCTGGTGACGAGCGGGCAGGTTGTTGATGATGTTCGGCGCCCAGGTCCAGATCACGAACCTGTTCGCGCCCTCTGCCTCGAAGATGTCGTGCACGTGCCGCCACACAGCGACGTAGTCGCCCGGCCCGTTGCCGTTGTTCGACGAGCCGTTGGTCTTCTGCTCGCTCCACGGGTACCAGGTGCCGTTCATCTCATGATTGAGGCGGATGCCGAGCGGCAGGCCGGTCGCGACGATGTCCCGTGCGTACTGCCGCAGGTAGTCGTCGAAGGCGCCGCCGAGGATGCGCGGCAGCGAGTACTCCGGGTCTTCGGGAACGTCGTTCGCCGCGGCGATGGGACGCGACTCCCAGGTGAGCATCGGCAGCAGGCCGCGCTCCCACGAGCGCACCACGGCGTCGCCGCGGAACGTCTGGTCCCAGCCGCCGAAGTAGCCGACCAGGGACTGGCGGGTGCCGCTCTTCTGCGCCGCGTCGTCGAACGTCGCGAAGTTGAACGGAGCCTGTGCCGTGTACATCCCGTAGTACCGCTGCTCGGGATTCATGAGCGAGGAGATCGGCGGCGCCGTCACCGACGGCTTCGACGGTGGTGACGGCTTCGACGGTGGCGGGGCCGGATCGACGGCCTGCTCGCCCCCGCCTTCGGGCGACGTGCGGTACACGGTGACGATCTGCGTCTCCGGGGCGGGAGCCGGCGCCGGAGCGGCGCTCGGGGTGCGCGTCGGTGTTGGCTTCGGCTTCGGCGTGGGGGAAGCCGTGGCGCTCGGCGTCGGCGTCGGCATCGTGGTCGCCTCGCCGGCCGCGTCGAGCTGACCCTTGAGCGACTCGTTCTCGGCGAGCGCTGCGGCGAGCTGATCCTCGACGCTCGGGCCTGGCGTGAAGCCGCCGGGCGACGCCCAGACGACGGCACTCGTGGCGACCAGGGCGATGGTCAGGACGAGCCCTCCGAGTGCGGTCAGCTTGGATGCCCGACCGCTCGAGGCCCACCAGCTGCGGGGAGTGACGTCAGACAATGATCCAGACCTCCAGGGCGATGATCGCGGCGCCGATGACGTAGGGCCAGGCGGCCTTGGGGTTCAGACGGCGGCGCGGCGGACGCGTGGGCTCGGGGGTCTGCGCGACCGCGAGCCGCCGGGCGACCCTCGTCTGCGCCGCCACCGCCGTGCCGACCGCGCCACCGCCGGACCCGGCATCGCGGTCCTCGGCGATCTCGTGGAACAGCTCGTCGACCGGTTCGAGGGGTGCGGCATCCTCGAGCTCGCGGTGCATCTGCTCGCTCTCGGGATCCGCGGCGACCACGTGCTCGTCGGACGTCGGGGCGTCGCCGCCTGCGTAGGCACCGGCCCGGGTTCCCCACCCGCTCGCGTGCCCCATGCGGAAGAACCCGATGAGCCGGATCGGCATGAGGAACAGGGTCGAGGTGATGATGAACACCGGCAGGCGGAGGAAGTCGCTGGGCTTCTCGGACAGATGCCGCAGCTGCCGGATCGCCATGCTCAGCACCGAGGACACGACGATGAGCGCGACGACCCAGAGGATCCCCGAGCCCATCCCGAACTCCTGCAGGATCGCGGCGTAGAAGTTCTCGCCGGCTCCGACGGTGGCCCGGTAGACCCAGCCCAGCAGGACGCCGGCGAGCAGGAACGGCAGCACGATGTCCATGGCCATGAACAGGGCGAGCGTCGGCGCGTGTCCCAGCATCCACGGCATCATCCGCAGCGTGTTGTATTGACTGCCGCGCGCCCAGCGGAGCTGCTGCTTGTAGAGCTTCTTGAGCTGCAGAGGCGCGTCGGTGTAGACGAGGCTCGTGTGCTGGTAGACGGTGCGGTATCCCTCTTGGAGGGTCAGGTTCGTGAGGGTGCGGTCATCAGAGATCTCGAGGAACACCCCCATGAACTTCTGCGTCATGAACTTGTCCATGACGTTGATCAGGATCGAGCGCCGGAACGCGATCGTGCGTCCGGGGAGACATCCCACCTGGCCGACGACGCTCTGCGCGGGCATCGAGTACAGCGAGCGCGTGTTCTCGAGCCAGTCGGCCCAGCGCGTGATCCAACTCCGTTCCGGCTCGAGGATGCGCTGGCGTGTGGTCACTCCCCCGATCCGCTCGTCCTTGAACGGCTTGACCAGCTCGTCGAGCGTGCGCGGCATCCAGATCGTGTCGGAGTCGACCAGCACCGAGATCTCGAAGCGCGACAGCTCGACGCCGACCTTGACCGCGTTGCGCTTGCCGGCGATCGGCGTGTGCACCCAGCGGACGGCGGGGGCGAACTCCGCGCACACCTCTTCGAGATCGAGGTTGCGCGCCCCGTTGATGACGACGATGATCTCGTCCGGCTGCTGCTCGGTGATGCGGCGGAGCACATCGCGGAACAGGTCCAGTGGCTCATCGACGACGGGAATGATGACGCTCGTTCCCGCCCGATGCGCCTCGGTGTAGGGCCGGTAGCGCATGCTGACGAGCACCTTCAGCAGCCACATCCCCCAGATCAGCAGCGAGTACACGGCGAAGAGATAGAGCTCTGGGTAGCCCCCGAGCATGTGGCGGACCTGCAGCAGGAAGATGAACACGGCGATCCTTCCGGGTGGTTGGGAAACCCACCACGTCGGGGGCCGGTCGATGTATCGAGTGGACGCCGTCCGTCCGCCGAGCCGCAATCGACACGCCAGGACTGTCATGAAACGTTTACGGACGCGGTTTGTCGGCATTCTGGCGGACACGGCGTCGAGCAATCCCTGATCGGAGGCACGAAATTCGCCGACCCCACGCAGGCGCCCGATTTTCCTCTCCCAGGTTCGGTTCACGTGTTCTTCATACGGCCGAGACGCGACCGAAACACGATTCGCACCGTAGAGTCGGCGGCATGAGCGAAGTCGTCATCACCGTCAGGGGCGAGAACGAGCGGCGGATCGCGCCCGAGCGCGCGGTCGCACACCTCACCATCCGCGCCGAGGGGCCAGAGCGCGGTGCGGTCGTCGAGCGCATGGCCGCCTTCAGCGAGCCCGTGCGCGACGATCTCGCGAGCCGCAAGACGGCCGGCACGGTCGCGGAATGGACCAGCCAGCGCGTCTCGGTGTGGTCGGAGCGCCCGTGGAGCGCCGACGGCAAGCGCCTCGCACCGGTGCACTACGGATCGGTCGACTTCACGGCCACGTTCACCGACTTCGCGGTGCTGTCGTGGTGGGCCGGCGAGGTCGTCGAGCGCGAGGGCGTGCAGCTCGGCTGGATCGACTGGCAGCTCACACCCGGCACACGCAGTGCGGCCGAGCGAGATGTCGCGGCGGGGGCGGTCGCCGGCGCCGTCGAGCGCGCGAACGCCTACGCGAGCGCGATCGGCCTGTCGACCGTGACGCCGCTCGAGATCGCCGACGTCGGACTGCTCGCGCGCAGCGATCCGGCACAGCCTGCCCCACGGATGCTGATGGCCAAGGCGGAGTTCGCAGCCGCCGATGCCGGCGGCGGATCGGCCGTCCAGCTGCAGCCCGACGACATCGTCATCACCGCAGCCGTCGAAGCCCGCTTCACCGCCCGCTGAACCTCCGCCGCGCGGCGGGACGCGGCATCCGCTCTATTCGCCCAGGCGATTGCGACTGCGCATCGCGCGCTCTGCTTCGCGCTTGTCCTCGCGCTCGCGGATCGTCTGTCGCTTCTCGTACTCGCGCTTGCCCTTGGCGACCGCGATCTCGACCTTCGCGCGGCCGTCGTTGAAGTAGAGCTTGAGCGGCACGAGGGTGTACCCGCCCGCCGAGACGGCGTGGGAGAGCTTGACGATCTCGTCCTTGTGGAGGAGAAGCTTGCGGATGCGCTTGGACGCGTGATTGGTCCAGTGACCCTGCGAGTACTCAGGGATGTGCACGGCGTCGAGGAACGCCTCGCCGTTCGCGATGTACGCGTAGCCGTCCGAGATGTTCGCGCGACCCTGTCGCAGCGACTTCACCTCGGTTCCGGTGAGCACCAGGCCGGCCTCGTACGTCTTCTCGATCGTGTACTCGTGGCGCGCGCGACGATTGGTCGCGACGACCTTCTCCCCGCGTTCCCTGGGCATGGCGACTCCTCGTTCTGAAGCCGCGCGGGCGCACGGCAGCCGTTCAGTCTACCCCCGGCGACACGCCCGGCGCGAAGTCGGGCCGGATCCGGCGTGCGGCGTTGCCGGATCCGGCGTGACGCGGAGCCGGGTCAGGCGCGCAGCCAGCGCCGGATCGCGAAGCTCGCCGAGAGGCCGGCGAGCACCACGCCGATCAGGATCAGCACGGGCACGACGAGCCATGCATCCGCGAGCGACACCCAGGTGGTCACGAACTCGACGCGGCCGCGGAGGTACTGGTCCACGCCGAAGTGCACGCCCGCGAGGACGGCGGCGCTGGCGAGCAGCGATCCGATGAGCGCCGCGAACACACCTTCCAGCACGAACGGGGTCTGGATGAAGCGATTGGATGCCCCGACCAGGCGCATGATGCCGAGCTCCCGCCTTCGCGCATACGCCGACAGGCGGATCGTCGTCGCGATGAGGAGCACTGCCGCGATGAGCATGAGCACGGCGATGCCGACGGCGATATAGGTCGCCACCGTCAGCGCCGAGAACAGCGGCTCAAGGTACTGGAGCTGGTCCTGCACCTCCTCGACCCCGTCGGTGCCGGCGAACGCCTCGATCAGGACGTCGGATTGGTTCTGGTCGATGAGGTTGATCCAGTACGTCTCGTTGAGCTGGTCGGGCGTGATGACGCTCGCGTAGTCCTCGCCGAGCAGTTCGATGACGTTCTGGTACGCCTCCTCGCTGTCCTCGAACCGCACATCGCGGATGAGCGGCGACAGGGCGGGGCCGTCGAGCTTCTCCTGCACGGCGGCGAGCTGCTCCTCGGTCGCGACGCCGTCGGTGCAGGTCGGTGCCTGCGAGATCGCGGTGCACATGTAGATCGCGACCTGCGCGCGGTCGACCCAGAAGTCCTTCATGGTGGCGATCTGCATCTGCATGAGGATCGCGGCGCCGACGAACGTGAGCGACACGAACGTGACGAGCACGACCGAGATGACCATCGAGGCGTTGCGGCGGAGGCCGGTGAACGCCTCGCCGAGGATGAGTCCGACCCTCATGACGTCGGACCCACTTCGTCTTCGTCGCCCCTGTCGAGTCCGAGGCGGTCGGCGAGGCCGAGCTCGGCGACGTCGAGTTCGGGGATGTCCGCCACCGGGATCGGCTGAGTCTGGGGTGCCGGCGGCTTCTGGGTGATCGCGGGCTCGGGTTTGGGTTCGGGTTCCGGTTCGGGTTTCGGTTCGGGCTCGGGCTGCGGTGAGTGCTGCGGTTCGAGGCTTGGTCCGGGTGCCGGCACGGGCTCGGGCTTCGGCGCGGGCGCGGGTTCGACTGCCGGCTGCGGCGTCGGCTGCGGCTCGGTCGGGGCGGATGCCTCGGGCTGGGGTTCCGCCCACACCGATGCCTCCGCGTGCGCGGCGGTCGCGGCATCCGTCTCGTCCTCATCGTCGATGAGCGTGGGATCGAGGCCCGCCTCGGCGGCTGCCGCGGCTTCCCGCTGCACCTCGAGCACGGCGGTGAGGGCCGCGACGGCGGCGGCGCCGCGCTCCTGCTCGGGAGCCAGGCTCGGCAGCCCGGACGTGTCGCCGTAGCCGCCGTGGCGCTCGTCGCGGACCATCTCGCCGTGGCGCAGCTCGATCACGCGCCGCTGCATCTGGTCGACGAAACCCGCCTCGTGGGTGGCCATCACGACGGTCGTTCCGCCGCCGTTGATGCGCGCGAGCAGCTGCATGATGTCGACGGACGTCGCGGGATCGAGGTTTCCGGTGGGCTCGTCGGCGAGCAGCACCTGAGGGCGATTGACGAGCGCCCGCGCGATCGCGACGCGCTGCTGCTCACCGCCCGAGAGCTCGTGCGGGAAGCGCTTCTCCTTGCCGTCGAGGCCCACGAGCGCGAGCACCTCCGGCACCGTCTGCTGGATGTAGCCGCGCGAGGACCCGGTCACCTGCAACGTGAACGCCACGTTCTGGTACACGGTCTTGCTCGGCAGCAGCCGGAAGTCCTGGAACACGGCGCCGATGTGGCGACGGAAGTAGGGCACCTTGCGGTTGGACAGCGTGCGCAGGTCTCGCCCGAGCACCACGACGCGTCCGTCGGACGGCATCTCCTCGCGCAGGACCATGCGCAGGCACGACGACTTCCCCGACCCGGACGCGCCGACGAGGAATACGAACTCCCCGCGGAGCACCTCGAAATCGACGTTGTTCAAGGCAGGCTTCGACGTGCCCTTGTAGCGCTTCGTGACGTTCTCGAACCGGATCATGGCCTAACGAGCCTATGCGGATGCCTCCTCCCGGCCCCCTGCGACACCCGGACTGTGCGTTGCGATTCGGGCTTGCCTACGCGGCAGTTGGGAGCCCGCGGTTGGAATGTCGGAGGTATGTTCTAATGTCTGGGGTATGACATTCACGCCGCCGGAGGAGCCGGGTCCCGGGTTCTTCGACCGGGTGCCCGAGGATGCGGGGGAGGATGCGGGGTTCTTCGACATGGTGCCGGAGGATCTGGTCTGGGATGCCGAGGTCGCTGACCGAGCGCCGGTGGTCCCGGATGATGTGGAGTTGGTGACCGATGTTGCGGTGATGATGTCGGTGTTCGCGGCGCAGCGGTTGGAGCGGGTGGAGGGGTTGCGGCGCAACGCGCTGGCCGACCCGGGGCGGTATGGCGGGGGCACGGTGCAGATCGTGGAACGGTCGGTGCGGTTGGAACTGGCGGCGGCGCTGCGGGTCACCGAGCATGCCGCGGGGATGCTGATGACCCTCGCCGAGGCGCTGGTGCACCGCTACCCGACCGCCCTGGACTCGTTGGGCCGGGGTGGGATGACCGAGCAGCACGCGCAGGTGCTGGCACAGATCCTGGATGCCGCCACCCCGGCCGTGCGGGAACGGCTCACCGCGCAGGCGGTGGCGTGGGCCGAGGAACTGCCGGTCGGCTCGTTCCGCCGCTGCCTGCAACGCCTCGTGGAAACCGAGGAAGCGGCGACGCTGACGGCCCGGCATGAGGAGGCGCTGCGGGCCCGGCGGGTGGTGATCGAACCCGCCGCGGACGGGATGGCGTGGCTGCACGCGTTCCTCCCGGCGGTGGAAGCCCACGCCATCCACTCCCGCCTCACCGCGATCGCCAAAACCCTCACCGGACGCCGCGCCACCACCGCCGACACCACCACCGACACTCAGGGGGCCGGTGATGACGCTCCGGGCGTGCCCGAGGACTCCCGGACGGTGGATCAGACCCGCGCCGACGTGCTGGGCGACCTCCTCATCGACGGGAACACCGACACCCACCCCCAGGCCCGCGGAATCCGCGCCACCGTGACGGTCACCGTCCCCGCCCTCGCCCTCCTCGCCGGCGACGACGCCGACCGGCACGGCCAGGGGCTGGGCCCGGCGACGGTGGAAGGCATCGGACCCATTCCCCTCCCGGTCGCGAAGGAGCTGTGTGGTGGGGAGGAGTCCTGGATGCGGGTCCTCACCCACCCCGAAACCGGGATCATCCTCTCCGTCGGTCGCACCCAATACCGACCCCCACCGGGCTTACGGAAACTCGTGAGATGGCGGGCCGACCGGTGCATGGCACCCGGCTGCGGCATCCCCGCGTCCCGCTGCGAAATCGACCACACCATCGCCTGGGAACACGGCGGACCCACCGCCCTCACCAACCACGCCCCGCTATGCACCGGACACCACACCGTCAAACACCACGGCGGCTGGACCGTCCACCACATCCCCCACACCGGCGGCGC
>NZ_JAYRDE010000094.1:0-11982 GCF_041909575.1 Microbacterium sp.
AGACGGGCCGCAACGGCGTGGTCGTACCCGGGCGTCACCGCGAACGCGGCACCGGCCGAGGCCACGGCATCCGCCTGCTCATCGGTGAGCACGGTGCCGGCGCCCGCGAGGAACCCGTCGACTCCGGCCGCCGCCTCGAGGGCGCCGAGCGCCGCGGGAGTGCGCAGCGCGAACTCGGCGCACGCGATGCCGCCGTCGCGCAGGGCCTGGGCGAGGTCGCGCCCGCGCGACGCCTCGTGGAGGACGACGACCGGCACGATGCCGATCCGTTCGATCTCGGCGATCACGGGCGGCGTGGCGGTCATCGTCCGAGCCATCCGCCGTCGACGGGGAGGGTGATCCCCGAGACGTAGTCCGACGCCGGCGACGCGAGGAACACGGTGGCACCCGCCAGATCGGATGCCTCGCCCCAGCGCCCTGCGGGGATCCGCTCGAGGATCGCGGCCGATCGTGCCGGGTCGGCGCGGAGGGCCTCGGTGTTGTCGGTGACGATGTAGCCCGGCGCGATCGCGTTGACGTTGACCCCGCGGGATGTCCACTCGTTGGCGAGCGCCTTCGTGAGCCCGGCGATGCCGGACTTGGCCGCCGTGTACCCGGGGACGTTGATGCCGCCCTGGAAGCTGAGGAGCGACGCCGTGAAGATGACCTTGCCGCGGCCGCGCTCCAGCATCGGGCGGGCCACGGCCTGCGTCAGGCGGAAGGGGCTGGAGAGGTTGATCTGCAGCACCCGGTCCCACGCCTCGAGCGGATGCTCCGCCGCCGGCGCCCGCTCGATGGTGCCGGCATTGTTCACGAGGATGTCGACGCGGCGCCCGGCCAGCGTCCGCCCGAGCTCGTCGACGGCCGCCGGGTCGGCGAAGTCGCACGCGACGCCCTCGAACGCGCGGCCCGCCGCCGTCACCGCCCGTTCGATGTCACTGCCCGCCGCGGTCTGCGACGCGCTGACGCCGATGATGTCGGCGCCGGCCTCGGCCAGCGCCACCGCCATCGCGAAGCCGATGCCGCGCCGCGCTCCCGTGACGACGGCCGTGCTGCCCTCGAGGGAGAACAGGCCGGTCATCGCTGACCCGCCACGTCGACGAGGATCTTCATCGCGCGCCCCGCCTCGAGGTCGGCGAAGGCCTCGGCCGTCGCGCTGAGGGGGACGATCCGCGTGATGAGGAGATCGGCGGGGATCACGCCCTCGGCGACCAGCTCGACGGCGGTCTCGAAGTCGCGGCGCTCGTAGACTCGCGCGCCGAGGATGCTGAGCTCCCGCCAGAACACGCGCTGCAGGTCGATCTCGCGCGGCGTCGGATGAATGGCGACGACGACGATCGTGCCGCGCACCTTGGCGAGCGACGTTGCACCGAGGACGGCCTGAGCAGCCCCGGACACTTCGAACACGACGTCGGCCCCGGCGCCCCCGGTCCATTCCTCGACGGCGGCGACCTGGTCGCGCTCACGGGGGTCGAGGGTGGCGAAGCCGAGTCCCTCGATCTGCGTGCGGCGCTTCTCGTCGAGCTCGATGACCAGCACGTCGGCGCCGAAGTGACGAGCGACCGTGGCGATGAGCACGCCGATCGGACCGCCGCCGATGACGACCGCCGTATCGCCCCGCTGCAGGTTCGCGCGCCGCACGTCATGAACGGCGACGGCGACCGGCTCGACGAGCGCCGCATGATCCAGCGCGACTCCCGCCGGCAGGCGCACGAGCGTCTCGGCCGGGACGTTCCACAGCGCCTGGAGGGAACCGGGCGAGTCGATGCCGATGAAGTCGAGGTTCTGGCAGATGTGCTCGTTGCCCGCGAGGCACGCCGGGCACGTGCCGTCCCAGGCCAGCGGCATCACCGTCACGCCGTCGCCGACGGTCCAGCCGGTGACGCCGGGACCGAGCGCCGCGATCGTGCCGCTCATCTCGTGGCCGAAGACGAGCGGCGTCTGCACGCGGGCATCCATCGAGCCGTGGAAGATGTGCAGATCCGTGCCGCAGAGCCCGGTGTAGGCGACCGCGATCTGAACCTGGCCGGGTTCGGGTGCGCTCGGCTCGGCCTCGGACACCTCGATCGTGCGGTTTCCGCTGTACGTCGCTGTCAGCACCGGTGCTCCTAAAGATCAGATGAATTGGTCGGTCCCATCATGCCCTATCGTTCGAGCGATGTCGCCTTGCGGCCGGTTGCTCCATAAACTAGCATGAGCAAACGATTGATCACAGATGATCATGAAATCGGAGAAAGCAGCTCACACCGATGACCGCATCGAACATCAGACCCCTCGAGGGCCTGCTCGTTCTGGACTTCAGTCAGTTCCTCGCCGGGCCGGTGGCTGCCCTGCGGCTCGCCGACCTCGGCGCCCGCGTCGTCAAGATCGAGCGTCCCGGGGTCGGCGACATCGGCCGCACCCTCGCCTTCGCCGGCCGCACGATCGACGGCGACACCGTCTCGTTCCATGCGATGAACCGCAACAAGGAGTCGGTGACGGCCGACCTGAAGAATCCGGACGACCTCGCCTACGTCAAGCAGCTCATCGCCCGCGCCGACGTGGTGATCCAGAACTTCCGTCCCGGCGTCATGGAGCGCATCGGCCTCGACTACGACTCGGTGCGCGAGATCAATCCGTCGATCGTCTACGCCAGCGCCACCGGCTACGGCACCGAGGGGCCGTGGCGCGATCGCCCCGGTCAGGATCTGCTCGCACAGTCCATCTCGGGACTTCCGTGGCTCAGCGGCTCGAAGCAGGACGGCCCCGTTCCGGTGGGGCTGTCGATCGCCGACCATCTGCTGAGCTGCCACATCGCTCAGGGGGTCACGGCGCTCCTGGTGCGGCGCTTCCGCACCGGCGAGGGCGGGCATGTCGAGTCGAGTCTGCTCGAGGCCATGCTCGACCTGCAGTTCGAACTGCTCAGCACGAAGCTCAACGACGACTCCATCCGCGTGGAGCGGCATGGCGCCCACTCGGCTCACGCCTTCCTGGCCGCGCCGTACGGCACCTACCCCACGCGCGACGGCTACATCGCGCTCGCGATGAACCCGATCCCGAAGCTCGGAGCCCTGCTCGAGCTGCCCGAGCTCGAGGCGATGACCGACCCCCAGGAGGCCTGGGACCGGCAGGAGGAGATCGAGGCGATCCTCGCCGCGCGCTTCGCGACCGACACCACCGAGCGGTGGCTGACCACCCTCGATGCGGCCGACGTGTGGTGCGCGCCCGTGCTCACGCTCGACGAGCTGCTCGCGTCGGAGGGGTTCGCCGCCATCGGCATGACGCAGCAGGTCGCCCGGGGCGGGACGGCGATCTCGACCACACGCAGCCCGTTGCGCATCGACGGCGAGATCCTCACCAGCAGCAAAGCCGCGCCGGTCCTCGGCGAGGACGACGAGCGAGTGCGCGCGGAGTTCCCGCCCGTGCGGGAAAGGGCCTGACGTGACGACGATCCTCCGGGGCATCACGTGGGAGCACGCGCGCGGCTACGGCAGCGTCGCCGCCGCGGCCGAGGCCTATCGCGCCGTTGCGCCCGACGTGGAGGTGCGATGGGAGCAGCGCTCCCTGCAGGCCTTCGCCGATCAGCCGCTCGAGCAGCTGGTCGAGGACTACGACCTCCTCGTGATCGATCACCCGCACATCCCGCTCGCCGCCGAGCACGGCCTCTTCCTGCGGCTGGACGGCACCGGCCACGACGACGAGCTCGCCGTGCTCGCCGGGCAGTCCGTCGGCGCATCGCACGAGTCGTACGCGCACGCCGGCGGTCAGTGGGGTCTGGCGACGGATGCCGCGGCCCAGGTCGCCGCGTACCGGCCCGACCTTCTGCCCGAGCCGCCGCGCGACTGGGACGGCGTGCTCGCGCTCGCCGCCGAGGGGCGGGTGCTCTGGCCGTACAAGCCGGTAGACGCGTTCTCCAGCCTCGTCACCGTCGCGTCCGGCAACGGCGAGGAGCCGATGCGCTCGCCGGGCGTCTTCCTCTCGCCCGACGCGCTCGGCGAGGCGATGGAGACGCTGCGCAGGCTCGCGCGCCTCGTTCCCGAGACCAACAGCGCCTGGAACCCGATCCAGGCCGCCGATGCGCTGAGCGACGGCGACCGCTTCGCGTACGTCCCGCTGATGTTCGGCTACACGAACTACAGCCGTGCCGGGTTCCGGGCGCATCGCCTGCGCTACATCGACATCCCCGCCTCCCGCGAGGGAGTGCGCGGCTCGCTGCTCGGCGGCGCCGGCATCGCGGTGTCGGCACGGACGCGGCATCCGGAGCAGGCCGTCGACCACGCGTTCTGGCTGGACTCCGCCTCGGTGCAGGAGGGCGTCTACTACGACGCCGGCGGGCAGCCGGGCAACGCCGTGGCGTGGGAGAGCAACCGCACGAACGCCGACTCGCTCGACTTCTTCCGCGGCACGCGCGCGACACTCGAGGGCGCATACGTGCGTCCGCGGTTCGTGCACTACATCGAGCTGCAGAACGCGCTGTCCGAGCACGTCACCGCCGCGCTGCGCGGGCGGCTCGCCGACGATGCGCTGCGGGAACGCCTCGACGCGGGCGTGCAGGAATGGCTGGTGACGCCATGAGGACGATCGACCGCTGGTACGAGGACATCGAGGTCGGCGAGCGGCGGGAGACCGTCGGCCGCACGATCACCGAGGCCGACATCGTGCTGCACGCCGGGCAGACCGGCGACTTCTTCCCCCACCACATGGACGCCGAGTGGATGGCGACCCAGCCCGCGGGGCAGCGGATCGCGCACGGCACGCTGGTGCTGTCGGTCGCCGTGGGCATGACGGCCGGCGACATCAATCCGCAGGCCATGAGCTACGGCTACGACCGCATCCGGTTCATCCGGCCGGTCTTCATCGGCGACACCATCCGCGTGACCGCCGAGATCACGGAGAAGACCGCGCACGCCAAGCGCCCGGACGAATTCGGGTACGTGCACGAGCTGGTGACGGTGGTCAATCAGCGCGCCGAGACCGTGATGGTGCTCACCCACCTGTATCTCGTCAATCGCCGCGCGCCGGCGGCCTCGTGATCCGCGCCCGCACGTCGCGGATCCCTACACTGGGCCCATGGCCACGCTGAGCGATGTCGCCGCGCGCGCGGGCGTCTCGGTCTCCGCCGTCTCGCGGGTGCTGAGCGACGCCCCCAGTGCGCGGGTGAGCGAGGCGACGCGTCAGCGCATCCACGATGCCGCCGCCGAGCTGGGGTACCGCCCCAACTTCGCCGCCCGGGCGCTCAAGTTCGCCCGCACCAACGTGGTCGGCCTCGTCGTGCCGGACCTCACCAATGCGATCTTCACCGAGCTCATGCGCGGCGTCGAGGACGAGGCGCACCGCCGCGGCTACATGGTGCTGCTCGCGCGGGCGGAGGAGATGCTGGACGACGAGGAGCCGATCCCCCGCCTGATCGGCGAGGGCCGCGTCGACGGCGTGCTGGTGCAGGTCGGCGACAACATGCGCCCGCAGGACCTCGAGAGCCTCGTGACGGGGAAGCTCCCCGTGGTCTTCGTCAACTCGGTCCCTCCGCAGGGCGTGGGGTCGGTGGTGCTCGATGACGAGCGCGGCCTGAGGCTCGCGACCCAGCACCTCATCGACCTCGGGCACACCCGCATCGCGCTGGTGAACGGCCTGCCCGCCTCCGACACCGCCCGACGCCGCGAGGCCGGGTTCCGCGCGACGATGGCGGATGCCGGGCTCGAGGTCCGCGAGGACTACATCACCCGTCTGGGCTACGACCCGCGAAGCGGCGGAGTCGCGCTCTCGGAGCTGGCCGCGCGGGACACGCCCCCGTCGGCCGTCGTCGTCGCGAACGTGAACGCCGCGCACGGCGCGCTGCTCGAAGCGCGGCGTCTCGGGCTGACCGTTCCCGAGGACCTGTCCATCGTCGCGATGCACGACGCCTGGACGGCCGAGAACGCCTGGCCGCCGCTCACCACGGTGCGGATGCCGCTGTACGAGCTCGGGCGCACGGCGATGGCGGCCGTCTTCGATCGGATCACCGCGGGGACCGTCTCCGATGTCGTGGTGCGCGATCCGGCTCCGGCGCTCGTGGTGCGCGAGTCCACGGGCGCTCCTCGCGCCTGATCCCTCACTCCTCGCGAGCAGTGAGCGGATCTATGCGAGCCGCAGTCCTAAGATCAAACGTTGAATCTTCGGAAACCTCTGCCAGTCATCCGATGAATCGGCTAGGCTGGGCGCGAACGGAAGGACGCCATGCGCACGCGTGCACTGCGGCACGGACTCGAGCTGACCGAACTGGGTCTCGGGGCCGCGCAATTGGGAAACCTCTACCGCGTCACGACCGACGACGAGGTCGTGCAGACGGTCGACAGCGCCTGGGAAGGCGGCATCCGCTACTTCGACACGGCGCCGCACTACGGCGTGGGCCTCTCGGAGCGGCGCCTGGGTGCGCAGCTGCGCCGTCGTCCGCGCGATGAGTACGTGGTCTCGACGAAGGTCGGACGTCTCCTCGTCCCCAGCCCCGCCACCGCTCATGAGCGCGACCCGCAGGGATTCGACGTCCCGGCCGATCCCACGCGCGCGTGGGACTTCAGCCGCGACGGCATCCTTCGCTCGGTCGAGGCGTCCCTGGAGCGCACCGGGCTCGACCGGTTCGACATCCTCTACCTTCACGACCCCGACGAGCACTTCGACCAGGCCTCCACGGACGGCATCGGAGCGCTCATCGAACTGCGCGAGCAGGGAGTCGTGCGTGCGGTCGGAGCCGGCATGAACCACGCCGCGCCGCTCGCGGAGCTGATCCGGAGAGCTGACGTCGACGTCGTCATGTGCGCCGGCCGATTCACCCTGCTCGACCATTCCGCCGCAGAGGCGCTCCTTCCTCTCGCACTCGAACGCGGCGTCGGCATCGTCGCCGCCGGCGTCTACAACTCGGGCCTGCTGAGCACCGCGCGCCCGCCGGCCGACGCCACCTATGACTACGCCCCCGCGCCCGCCGCCCTGATCGAGCGCGCGCACGCGATCGCCGACGTGTGCGAGCGGCACGGAGTCACGCTCCCGCAGGCGGCCGTCGCCTACGTCCTGCGCCATCCCGCCGTCGTGTCGGTGGTCCTCGGCGCGCGCGGCCGCAGTCAGGTCGAGCAGAACCTCGCGCGAGCGCAGCAGCCCGTGCCCGACGCCCTGTGGCACGAGCTCGCCGACGGCGGGCTCATCCCGAAGGAGAACGCATGACCACCATCACCGCCGTCACCGCGCACGACGTGCGCTTCCCGACCTCGCTGAGCATGGACGGCTCCGATGCGATGAACAAGGACGGCGACTATTCGGCCGCCTACGTCGTGGTCCACACCGACGATCCCGCGGTCAAAGGGTACGGCTTCACCTTCACCATCGGCCGCGGCAACGACCTGTGCGTCGAGGCCGCCCGCCAGCGCGGCATCCCGCTCGTCGGGCGGCCCGTAGAGGATGCCGTGGCCGACCTGGGCGGGCTCTACCGCGAGCTCGCCTCCGACTCGCAGCTGCGGTGGCTCGGGCCCGAGAAGGGCGTCGTGCACCTGGCCATGGCAGCCGTCATGAACGCGATGTGGGATCTCGCCGCGCGCGTGGCGGGCAAGCCGCTGTGGCGGCTCCTCGCCGACATGACCCCGGAAGAGCTCGTCGACGTCGCCGACCTCCGCTACCTGTCCGACGCGCTCACCCGTGACGAGGCGATCGGCATCCTCGCCGACCTCGCACCGACGCGCGCGGCGCGGATCGCGGAGCTCGAGGCGCGGGGCGGTTACCCGTGCTACACCACGAGCGCCGGCTGGCTCGGCTACAGCGACGAGAAGCTGCGGCGCCTGCTGCAGGAGGCCGTCGACGAGGGCTATCGCCACGTCAAGCTCAAGGTGGGCGCGAACCTCGAGGACGACATCCGTCGTCTCTCGATCGCGCGCGAGGTCATCGGCTGGGACGCGAACCTCATGATCGACGCGAACCAGGTGTGGGACGTGCCCGAGGCGATCGAGTGGATGAGCCACCTCGCCGAGTTCCGTCCGCTGTGGATCGAGGAGCCGACGAGCCCCGACGACGTGCTCGGTCACGCCGCCGTCCGGGCGGCCGTCTCGCCCATCGGCGTCGCGAGCGGCGAGCACGGCATGAACCGCGTGCTGTTCAAGCAGATGTTCCAGGCGCAGGCCATCGACTTCTGCCAGCTGGACTCCGCGCGCCTGGCGAGCGTCAACGAGATCATCGCGGTGTACCTGATGGCGGCCAAGTTCGGCGTGCCGGTGTGCCCTCACGCCGGCGGCGTCGGGCTGTGCGAGCTGGTGCAGCACCTGTCGATCTTCGACTTCGTCTGCGTCTCGGGCACCCTCGAGAACCGCGTGACGGAGTACGTCGACCACCTGCACGAGCACTTCGTCGACCCCTGCATCGTCGAGGACGGCTCCTACGTGCTGCCGAGCCTCCCCGGCTACAGCGCGCAGATGCACGACGCGTCCGTCGAGGAGTACGCGTTCCCCGCCGGCTCCTACTGGGCCTCTCGCTGAGCGCTACCCGTCTTCGGGGAACTCGCCCGCGTGGGCGGCGCTGAACTCCTCGACGCCGAGCAGGTGCACCTCCATGCGGATCCGCGCACGCTCCGGGTCGCGGCGCGCCAGCTCGTCGAGGATGGCGCGGTGCTCGGCCTGCGCTTCGCGCACCGAGCCGCGCTGCGAGATCGCGCGCCACAGCCGTGCGCGGAAGGTGCGCCCTACGAGGGTGTCGATGATCGCCGCGAGCGGGGGGTTGCCGCTGGCCCGCGCGATGATGCGGTGGAACTCCGTGTCGGCGTCGATGAAGGCCTCGAGGTCCATGTCGGGGTCGCTCTCGAGGATGCCGTCCACGACGGCGAGCACGCGATGGAGTTCGCCGAGCTCGGTTTCGGACAGGCGTGTCGCGGCGAGGGCGGCGCTCTCCGCCTCGAGTACCCGCCGGACGGCCAGGAGGTCCTCGGCATGAGCGGGCTGCTGGAGGTCCGCGAGGAATCCGAGCGGGCTCAGCAGCTTCGTCGGATCGAGAGAGGTGACGTACGTGCCGTCGCCCTGGCGGGTTTCCAGGACGCCGAGCGTCGCCAGGGCGCGAACGCCCTCGCGGAGGGACCCGCGCGAGACGCCCAGCCGGGCGGCGAGGTCCTTCTCGACGGGCAGACGCGATCCCGGACCGAGTTCTCCCCGCGTCAGCATCTCCTTGATGCCCTGGATCACGACGTCGGTCTGCGACCGGCTCTCGCCTGCGGGCTGCGCGTCACTCATACGTGTCAGTGTAGGTTCTCGTCAGTCATCCGAGGACTAGGCAGAACTCAATCGTTTGCCCTACGATGAAGATACCTATTCATCCGATGATTTTGGGAGTTTCATAGATGAGCGCCCCTGACAACACATCGATCACGGTCGACACCCTGCGCGCCGTGCTCCTGTCGCACCGGTATGCGCCGGGCGAGGAGCTGACGTGGGTGGGCGGTGTCATCCGCTCGTGGGATGCCGCGCTCGTCGAGGTGACCCTGAGCGACGGCACCACCGGAATCGGCGAGGCCGGCGCCGGGATCATGGCGGCGGTCGCCGTTCCCGGTCTGGTCGAGGCCTACCGTCCCTACCTCGAAGGGCGCACCTTCACGAACCCGCTCGACGTCGGGGACCACCTGCGCGCCTACACCGCCTTCTGGTCGCGCGGCGGCCTGGCGGCCGGTGTCGCGGGAGCGATCGAGACCGCGGTGCTGGATGCCGCGTCCCGCCGCGCCGGCGTGCCGGCCTACGAGCTGCTCGGCGGCCTCGCGCGGGACGATATCGAGGCCTACGCCAGCGGCGGCCTCGGGACGACCTTCGACGACGTGTCGGACTGGGCGACGGCACAGGTGCGGGCCGGCTTCGGCACGGTGAAGTTCCGGGCGATGACCGATCCCGACACCACGATCGACCTGATGAACCATGTCGTCGGCCGGCTGCCCGAGGGGACCCGCTTCATCATCGACGCCGTCCAGGCGTGCGCCTCGCACCCGTGGAGCGTCGCCGACGCCGTGAGGGTGGGCGAGCACGCCGCCCGGCTCGGTGCGCGATGGTACGAGGAACCCGCCCAGGCGGACGACGTCGCGGGATTCGCCGCGGTGCGCCACGCGGTCGACGTGCCGGTGTCGGGGGTCGAGTCCAACGCCACGGAGCGCGAGTTCGCGCAGCTCATCGAGGGCGAGGCGATCGACATCGCCCAGCCCGACGTCACCTTCGTCGGCGGCCCGCGGGCGTTCGCACGTGTCGCGGACCGTGCTGCTGAAGGCGGCGTGGCCTGTGTGCCCCACGTCTGGGGGAGTGCGGTCACGTTCGCCGCCAACCTGCACGTGGCGCTCGCCCACCCGCACGTCGAGCTCTTCGAGTTCTGCACCCTGCCCAACCCGCTGCGCGACGCGATGCGTGCCGAGCCCGTCGACTTCCGCGACGGAAGGATCGGCGCGCCGACCGCACCGGGGCTGGGGCTCGTCCTCACGCCCGAGCTCGAGCAGGAGTTCGCGTTCATTCCGGGAGGCGGACATGTCATTCGCTGAGGAGGGCTTCGAGCCGCAGCCGGGCGACGAGCGGCTGACCACGCCGATCGTGAGCGACTCGTGCGACGCCGCCGGTCTGCGCCATCAGGTGCTGCACGAACGGCTGGCGCCGATCGTGCCCGGAACGCGCGCCATCGGCCGCGCCCGCACCGTCCGCTTCGCGCCGTCGCTCGTCGACAGCCCCGATGACCCCTACGCCGACGCGATCGCCATGATCGACGGCATCCGCGCCGGTCAGTTCGTCGTGATCGCCACCGACGCCAGCAACGACTCCGCCTTCTGGGGCGAGCTGTTCAGCGCTGCGGCGATCGGCTCCGGGGCGGCAGGAGTGGTCACGGACGGGAACCTGCGCGACACCGACCGCATCGCCGCGCTGGGCTTTCCCGCGTTCTCGAAGTCGCGCCGGCCGATCGACTTCCGCGCGCGGCTGCGCATCGTCGACGTCGATGAGCCGGTCGTCCTGTCCGGGGTGCGCATCGAGACCGGGGACCTGGTCATCGCCGACGACGATGGGGTCGTGGTGGTCCCGCGCCGCCACGAGGACGAGGTGCTCGCGCTCGCGCGCGAGCGCGCATCCCGCGAGTCCACGGTCCTCGCCGAACTGCTCGCAGGAGACAGCCTGCGCACGGTGTGGGATCGTCATCGCGTGCTGTGAACGCGCGAACGCCGCATCGCACCGAACGGATGGAGACGAACATGACCTTCCCTGTGATCGACGCCCACCAGCACGTCTGGGATCCGGAGCGCGCCCACTACGACTGGCTGGGGCCTGCGCTCGCCCCCGTCGACGGCGCCATGACGTTCGAGGACCTCGAGCCCGAGCTGAGGGCCGCCGGCGTCGACTTCACCGTGCAGGTGCAGTCCGCCGACAACCCCGAGGACACCGAGATCATGCGCGCGTCGTCGGCCCGGCACCCCGAGGTCGTGGGGGTCGTCGGCTTCGCGCCGCTCGACGACGCGGAGGGGACCGAGCGCACGCTCGACGAGTGGTCGCCGGACTCGCTGATGGTCGGGGTGCGGAACCTGATCCACAACAAGCCCGACCCGGATTGGCTGCTGCGGCCAGAGGTCGACGCCGCGCTGGCCGTCCTGGAGCGCCGGGGCGTGGCCCTCGACGTCGTTGCGGTGCTCCCGAGGCACCTCGAGATCGTCCCGATCCTCTCGGAGCGTCATCCCGGGCTGCGCATGGTCATCGACCATCTCGCCAAGCCGCCGATCGGGCTCAGCGGTGATCAGCCATGGGACCGCCTCATGGCGGCGGCCGCCGAGAATCCCCTCGTGCACGGCAAGGTCAGCGGGCTCTACTCGGCGACGGACGACATCGGCTCGTGGACGACCGCGGCGATCCGCCCGTTCTTCGACCGCGCGGTGGAGCTGTTCGGCCCTGAGCGCCTCATGTACGGCGGGGACTGGCCGATCTCGGTGCTCGCCGGCGGCTACACGCGCGTCTGGAACGGGTTGCAGCCACTCTTCGATTCCCTCGACGACCGCGCGCGCGAGCAGATCCTCGG
>NZ_JAYRDE010000095.1:0-11879 GCF_041909575.1 Microbacterium sp.
TGCGCAACCCCCCGGTACCACTGCCGCGCGGGCGGCGCCTCGCCCACAGCGGCCGCTCCGGCGGGGGCGGCGTGCGCGCCGGGGGTGCTCTCGGCGACGTGAGTCGTCCACCGTCCGCCGTCCCACCACCGCAGAACGCCGGATCCGTCGTCGTACCAACCGGGAGGGGTGTCGCTCACCAGGCGATCATATGCGGCAGGAGCGGGCGCTCCGTCGCTTGCAGGACGCGTCCGCGTGTCAGTCCTCGAGGACGTCGATGACCCATGCGCCGTCCACGTCGATCACCGTGTATTCGTACTCGACCTCCTGCGGCTGGGGCGGATCCAGCGGCTCGCCCTCGTCGTCCAGGACGGCGTCGAAGGTCTCGGTGGTGCCCACCACGATCTGTCCACCTTCGGAGGTGATGTCGGTGACCGTGACGACGTAGTCCTGCACGCTCGCGGCGAAGTTGGAGGCCGTGTCCTGGAAGGACGTGCAGTCCGCCAGTCCCGAGCCGGTGCGGAAGTCCTCGCTCGTCGACGCCAGATACGCGTCGCAGTCGACGTCCTGCCAGGCGTCGTCGTACAGCTCCACCGCGGCGACCGCGGCTTCCTCGTCCGCCCCCGACGGCGTCACGCCCGAGGGCGCGCCCGATGATCCGCCGGTCGCGGCGCCGAGGAGGAGCAGCGGGATGACGATCGCCGCGGCGACGACGATCCCGAGCATGACCACGCCGAGCACGACCCACAGGATCCACAGCTTCGACTTGCGCGGCTCGGTCGCCGCGGAGAACGCGCCGGCGGAACCGTCTTCGGGGTAGCCCCCGGGGTATGCGCCCTGCGGCTGATCCGTCGCATACGGCGGGTAGGCGGGCGTCGCCGCTGCGGGCGGCACGCCCAGGCCGAGCGCGGTCGCCGGGTCGACCTCGGCCGGCGCGGGGGCGGCCAGCGCGGGCTCGGCCGTGCGGAGCTCGCCGGCACCGGTCTCACCGGCCTCGTGCGCGGCGACGATGTCGGCCTCCGTCGGCGCGGTCGCACCCTCGATCTCGGGGTCGGGCGCGGCGACGTGCTCCGTCCACTGCTGGCCGTCCCACCACCGCAGCGCGCCGTGTCCGTCGTCGTACCAGCCGGGGGGTGTCGTCGCCATGGTCACACCCTATCCCCGCGTCCGCGCGGCGAGAGGAGGAGGACCGGATGCCTCGAGCCGAGGCATCCGGTCCCTCCTGCTCACTTGGTGGAGAAGGCGGCGTCGAAGGCGGCGGCCGGTGGGGTGATGGCGTTGAGCTTGCGGACGAAGGCGAGGGCTTCGGGGGCACCGGCGAGGCGGTCCATGCCTGCGTCCTCCCACTCCACCGAGGTGGGGCCGTCGTAGCCGATCGCGTTGAGCGCGCGGAACAGCGGCTCCCACGGCACCGCCCCGTGGCCGGTGGACACGAACGTCCAGCCGCGGCGCGGGTTGGCCCAGCCCAGGTGCGAGCCGAGGACGCCGTTGCGGCCGTCCAGGTTCGTGATCGATTCCTTCACGTGCACGTGGAAGATGTGGTCGGCGAAGTCCAGCACGAACGCCACCGGGTCCAGCTGCTGCCACATGAAGTGCGACGGATCGAAGTTCAACCCGAAGCTGGCCCGGTGCCCGATGGCCTCCAGGGTGCGCTTGGCGGTCCAGTAGTCGTACGCGATCTCGGACGGGTGCACCTCGAGCCCGAACCGCACCCCTTCTTCCTCGAACACGTCCAGGATCGGGTTCCACCGGTCGGCGAAGTCCCGGTAGCCGGCGTCGATCCATTCCTCCGACGCGGGCGGGAACATCGCCACCGCCTTCCAGATCGACGACCCGGTGAACCCGTTGACCTGGGTCACGCCCAGCTTCGCGGCCATCCGGGCGGTGTCCTTCATGTCCTCCGCGGCCCGCTGCCGGACACCTTCCGGGTCGCCGTCGCCCCACACCCGGTCCGAGAGGATGTCGCGGTGGCGCTGATCGATCGGGTCATCGCACACCGCCTGCCCGGTCAGGTGATTCGAGATCGCCCACACCTTGAGGCCGTTGCGCTCGAGGATGTCCTTGCGGGACTGCACATACGCGTCGTCATCCCACCGGGAGACGTCCAGATGGTCGCCCCAGCAGGCGATCTCCAGACCGTCGTAGCCCCACTCGCCCGCCAGTCGCGCCACCTCCTCGAACGGCAGATCGGCCCACTGGCCAGTGAACAAAGTGATCGGTCGCGCCATTGCGTCGTCCTTCCTCGGAGATGTGTTCAGACTGTCGGGATCCACGCGCTTCCGCTGCCGGAGCTGCGCTCGACCGCCTCGAGGACGCGCTGCACGTGCAGCCCGCTCTCGAAGGAGGGCTCCGGCTGCGTTCCGTCGGCGATCGCCGTGACGAAGTCGAAGACCTGGTGCGAGAAGCCGTGCTCGTAGCCGAGCATGTGACCGGTCGGCCACCACGGCGCCAGATACGGGTGGTCGCTCTCGGTGACGAGGATGCGCTGGAAGCCCTGCTCCGTGATCGGGAGGGTCGCGTCGTAGAACTCGAGCTCGTTGAGTCGCTCGAGATCGAAGGCGAGCGCACCCCGTGACCCCGAGATCTCGATGCGCAGCGCGTTCTTGCGGCCTGTGCGGAACCGCGTCGCCTCGAACGAGGCGAGTGCGCCCGACTCGAGTCGGCCGGTGAACAGCGCGATGTCGTCGACGGTGACCTGGCCGCGCTCGCTGGTCGCGGTGCCCGACAGTCCCGAGCCCTCGCCGAGCAGCGGACGCTCTCCGACGATGGTCTCGATGATGCCCGAGACGGTGGTGACGCGCTGGCCGGTGATGTACTCGGTGAGATCGACGGCGTGGGCCCCGATGTCGCCGAGCGCTCCCGAGCCGGCACGCTCCTTCTGCATGCGCCAGGTGAGCGGCGCGTCGGCGTCCATGAGCCAGTCCTGCAGGTATTCGGCGCGCACCTGGCGGATCTCGCCGATGCGGCCGGCCGCGACCAGATCGCGAGCGAACGTCGTGGCCGGCACGCGCCGGTACGTGAAGCCCACCATCGAGCGGATGCCTCGCTCGGCCGCGTGCGCGGCGGCGGCGGCCATCTGCTCGGCCTCGGCCACCGTGTTGGCGAGGGGCTTCTCGCACAGGACGTGCTTGCCCGCTTCGAGCGCCGCGATGGCGATCTCGGCATGCGTGTCGCCGGGAGTCACGATGTCGACGACGTCGACGTCGTCACGCGCGATCACCTCGCGCCAGTCGGTGGAGGTCTCGAGCCAGCCCCACTTGCGGGCGGATGCCTCGGCGGTGGCCGCGTTGCGGCCGACGAGCACCGTCATCTCGGGCTCGAGCGAAAGGTCGAAGAAGCGGGGCGCGACGCGCCAGCCCTGCGAATGTGCGGCGCCCATGAAGCCGTGGCCGATCATGGCGATGCGAAGCGTCTCGGTCAACGCGGTCTCCCCTCTCTCGGGAGGTTGGCGCGGGGCGCCCGCCGGTGTGACGGGCGCCCCGCGTTGTCGTCGGGCTTACTCGAAGGAGAGGTCGATGAACTCGTCGACGTTGTCCTTCGTGACGACGGGAGCGTCGAGCACGATGCGGTTCGGGACGCTGGGCGTGACGATGTCGCCGAGCGTCTTCTCCTGTGCGATGAGGCGCGCCAGCGCCACGCCGTCGGCGGCCTGCGTCGACGGGTAGATGACGGTCGCCTTGAGGACGGTGTCATCGGCCTCGATGGCCTCCATCGCGCTCTTGCTGCCCGCGCCGCCGACCATGAAGAACTCGTCGCGACCCGCGGCGTCGATCGCCGCGAGGACGCCGATTCCCTGGTCGTCGTCGTGGTTCCAGATGGCGTCGATCTGCGGGTTGGCCGAAAGCAGCTGCGAGGCGGCTGCCTCACCGCCGGCGACCGTGAAGTCGGCGGCCACGCGGGCGCCCACCTCCAGGCCGCAGTCCTCGAGCGCGTCGGCGAAGCCGTCCGACCGGTCCTGCGTCAGCGGAAGCGAGTCGATGCCGGCGATCTCGGCGACGAAGCCCTCACCGCCGAGCTGCTCGCAGATGTACGTGCCCGCCGCGACGCCCATGCCGTAGTTGTCGCCCAGGATCGTCGAGCGCGCGGCGAACGGGCTGGAGAACTCGCGGTCGACGTTGATGACCGGGATGCCGGCCTCCATCGCGGCGATCGCGGCCTCGGTGAGTGCGGCGCCGTCGGTCGGCAGCAGCACGATGGCGTCGACCCCGTCGTTGACGAACGTCTCGACCGCGGCGATCTGGGCGATCGGGTCGTTGGTGCCCTCGGCCACCCGCAGCTCGACGTCGTCGAAGCTGTCAGCCGCCGCCTGAGCGCCGGAGTTGATGGCGCCGAGCCAGCCGTGGTCGGCCGCGGGGCCCGAGAAGCCGATGACGACCGTGTCGCCCGACTCCGCGTTCTCCTCGGTGCTCGTGCCCTGGTCGACGACGCTCTCCTCGTCCGCGCCGCCGCCGGTGCAGCCGGCGAGAAGTCCGATTGCTGCGACGACTGCGGTTCCGGTGAGGACGAGTCGGGTACGCGCCTTCATGTGTGAGCGCATTGTTTTCCTCCTTGAATGTGATGCAGCTTCACAGCGTGGTTCCGACGGGAAGCTGCCCGCACTCAGGGGGTCCACGCTGACGGGTCTCACCGTAGCAGAAGTGTGCCGGAGTTTGGCACCTTTTGTTTTTGATCCGTCAAAAGTAACGATTGGGCCGCGATCAGGCAGAAGATCGCGCCCATACGCGCGAGGATTCGCTGTGCCCTGGAGGCGCCGCCGGACGATTGGGGCTCGGCAACGGGCCCCTGCCCGTGTTATGTTCAGCGAGTGATCAAAGTTGACCATGAATCGGCATTACTCGACGTCCGAGGCGTGACGAAGGCCTTCGCGGGCGTCAAAGCTCTCCGCGGCGTCGACCTGCAGGTGGTTGCCGGCGAGGTGCACTGCGTCCTCGGCCAGAACGGCGCCGGCAAGTCCACGCTCATCAAGACGCTCGCGGGCGTCCACCGCCCCGACGAGGGCCAGATCACCTGGCTCGGCGAGCCCGTCGAGATCCCCGACCCCGAGTCGGCGATCGATCTCGGCATCGCGACGATGTACCAGGAGCTCGATGTCGTGGACGGCCTCACCATCGCCGAGAACATCTTCCTGGGTCACGAACTCGCTCGGGGCGGGTTCACCAAGCGCTCCGAGGCGGCGAAGCAGACGCGCGAGCTGCTGCGGCGGCTCGGGCACCCGAAGCTCTCGCCGCACACCGAGGTGGGCAGCCTCAGCGCAGCCAACAAGCAGATCGTGAGCATGGCGCGCGCACTCTCGCACGACATCAAGCTCATCATCATGGACGAGCCGTCCGCCGTGCTCGACTCCGAGGAGGTGAAGAACCTCTTCCACGTGGTGAAGGAGCTCACCTCCGAGGGCATCGCGGTCGTCTACATCACGCACCGCCTCGAGGAGATCCGTCAGATCGGCGATCGCATCACGGTTCTGAAGGACGGTCGCACGACGGCGGTCGGCCTTCCGGTCGCCGACACTCCGACGGCGGAGCTGATCCGGCTGATGACCGGCCGCGACGTCGAGAACGTCTTCCCGCCCGCCGTGCCCGTCCCCGCCGAGGCGCCCACCGTGCTCGAGGTCGACGGCCTCGGTCTCGACGGCGTCTTCGAGGACGTGTCGTTCTCGGTGCGCGCCGGAGAGATCATCGGGCTCGCGGGCCTGGTCGGCTCGGGGCGCTCCGAGATCCTCGAGACCGTCTACGGCGCCCGGCGCTCGACCGCCGGCTCGGTCAAGGTCTCCGGCAAGCCGCTGCGCCGGGGGTCCGTCGTCCACGCGGTGCGCGCCGGAGTCGGGCTCTCCCCCGAGGAGCGCAAGAGCCAGGGCCTCGTCCTCGACGAGCCGATCTTCGTCAACGTGACCCTCTCGTCGATGTCGCGGTTCGCCAAGGCGGGGTTCCTCGACGAACGCGCCGAGCGCAAGGTCGCGCGCGAGCAGATCGAGGCACTCGAGCTGCGGCCGGCCGACCCCGACCGCGCTGCCATGACCCTGTCGGGCGGCAATCAGCAGAAGATCCTGCTGGCGCGCTGGCTCGTCCACGGCACGCGAGTTCTGCTGCTCGACGAGCCCACCCGCGGTGTCGACGTCGGAGCGCGTGCTGAGATCTACGCCCTCATCCGGCGCCTCGCCGCTGCCGGCAACGCCATCGTGATCGTCTCGAGCGAGATCGAGGAGGTGCTCGGCCTCGCCGACACCGTTCTCGTCATCGGCGACGGCCACGTGCTCGAAACCCTTCCCGCCTCCCAGATCGACGAGCACGGTGTGCTCGATCTCGTCATGAAAGGAACCGCCGCGTGAGCGAGTCGACCACCACGGGGACCGCAGGCGTCCCCACGTCCAGCGAGGCACCGCCGCCCGCCGGCGCGCCCGACAAGTCCGGCAAGTCCGCCGTGCAGCGGATCCTCTCGGGCTCCGTCGGCCGCAACCTCGGCCTCGTGGCCGCCCTGCTCGTGCTGATCGTCGTCGGCGCCGTCACGGCTCCCGACACCTTCCTCACCGTGAGCAACACGCTGACGATCCTGCGACAGGCCTCGATCATCGGCGTCGTCAGCATCGGCATGACGCTCGTGATCATCTCGGGCGGCATCGACCTGTCGGTCGGCTCGGTGATCGGTCTCGCATCGGTGGTGGCGACCATCGCCGCCGTCCAGGACCTCGCCGACCAGATCCACTGGGTGCTCATGATCGTGCTCGCGCTGCTCGTCGGCCTCGGCGCCGGCCTCATCAACGGCGTGATCATCGCGTACGGCAAAGTGGTCGCCTTCATGGCGACGCTGGCGATGCTGGTCGCCGCACGCGGACTCGCCGAGATCCTCGCCGAGCGCCGCACGCTGCAGGTCGGGGACCGGGGCCTCATCGAGTTCCTCAACGCCGACCTCATCGGCGTCGACATCCTGATCTGGATCTTCGCGATCGTCGCAACTCTCGGCTGGGTGATCCTCAACCGCACCACCTTCGGCCGTCGCACGGTCGCGATCGGCGGCAACCGCGAGGCGGCACGCCTCGCCGGCATCAACGTCAAGCGGCACACGATGTGGCTGTACGCCATCGCTGGCCTCTGCGCCGGCATCGCCGCCGTGATGTACCTCGGCCGCACCACGGCGGGCACCTCCACGCACGGCACGCTCCTCGAGCTCGACGCGATCGCCGCGGTGGTCGTCGGCGGCACGCTGCTGGTCGGCGGTCGAGGCACCATCACCGGAACGGTGTTCGGCGTGCTGATCTTCGCAACGCTGACGAATGTGTTCGTTCAGAACAACCTCAACTCGTCGGCGCAGGCCGTCGTGAAGGGCGTCATCATCGTCGTCGCCGTGCTGCTCCAGCAGCGGTTCGCCAAGCCCACCGGACGAGCGACCTGATCGGATGCCGCAGCCCGGCGCGCCCGACTATTGAACGGTCGTCGGCGCGGGGCTGCGGCATCCCGTTCGAAGTCGGCGAACTTCGGCGCACCTACCGCACAGATAGACTGAAATGTGGCGAAAATGACCATCGAGACGCCGACGAACGTGTCGGGTGTGAGCCAGCTCTTCCAGCTTCTGCGTGATGGCGTTCCGCGCACGCGCGCCGAGCTCGCGAAGTCCACCGGGCTCGCCCGCTCCACGATCGCCGCGCGCGTCGATGAGCTCATGCGCATGGGGCTGATCACCCCGATCGCCGAGACCGTCTCGACCGGTGGGCGCCCGCCGTCGCAGTTCGCCCTCAACCCGAGCGCTCGCCTGGTGCTCGCCGCCGACATCGGCGCCTCTCACGCCACCCTCGCCGTGACCGACCTGGCGGGCAGCATCGTCGCGCAGCACAGCGAGCCGCTGGACGTCACCCTCGGTCCGGAGCCCGTGCTCACCTGGCTGGTCGAGCACGCCCTCGCCCTCCTCGACCGGATCGGGCGCTCGACGAGCGACCTCGCCGCGATCGGCATGGGCATCCCGGGCCCTGTCGAGCACTCGACCGGGCAGCCGGTGAATCCCCCGATCATGCCGGGCTGGGACCGCTACGACGTTCCCGGCTGGGTGCAGCAGCATCTCGACGTGCCCGTGCTCGTCGACAACGACGTGAACATCATGGCCCTCGGCGAGCGCGCCGCCGCCTACCCCGGGGTCGAGCACCTCATGTTCGTCAAGGTGGCCACCGGCATCGGCGCCGGCGTCATCTCGGGCGGAGCGCTGCAGCGCGGAGCCCAGGGCATCGCGGGCGACATCGGACACGTGCGCGTCGCGCGCGGCGCCGGCGTGCCCTGTCACTGCGGAAACCAGGGATGCCTCGAGGCCCTCGCCTCCGGGCCGGCGATCGCCCGTGCACTGCGTGCGCAGGGCGTGGCCGCCGAGAACGGCAACGACGTGGTCGACCTCGTCAAGCGCGGCAACATCGATGCGATCCAGGCGGTGCGCCAGGCCGGACGCGACATCGGCGAGGTGCTGACGACCTGCGTGAGCCTCGTGAACCCCTCCGTCATCGCGATCGGCGGGTCGATGGCCCGCGTGGGAGAGCACCTGATCGCGGGCGTGCGCGAGGTCGTCTACACGCGGTCCATCCCCCTCGCGACCGAGCACCTCTCGATCGCGCAGTCGGCGGCCGGCCCGAACGCCGCGGTGCTCGGTGCGAGCATGCTCGCGATCGAGCACGCGCTGTCACCCGAGACGCTCACTTCGCTGGTGTCGGCTTAGCCTCCGCCGCCTGCGACCGCGCTTCCTCGAGGTCGCCGCGCGAGGCCTCGGCGGGCAGTTCGGACACGGGCACGATGACGACGTCCTGCATCTTCCAGTCCATCTCCGCCAGCGCGCGTCGCGCCGCCTCGATGCGATCGACCGACACCGTGCCCCGCCGCGGGACCACGAACGCCTCGATGTGGAAGACCTGCCCCATGTCGCGGATGCGCACCGCCGCCGACTCGACCCAGGGCTGGGCCTCCAGCGCGGCGACGATGCGCCCGTGCAGCGGGTGCCGCTCCTTGTCGTCGTGCGTGCGGGCGCGCTGATCGATCAGGTCGAGCACCGCCGAGCGGGAGTTGCGGACGCCGTCCCACACGATGCCGATCGAGATGAAGAGCGCGGCCGCGCTGTCGAGCCACCACCAGCCGATCCCGATGCCGAGAACGCCGACGATCGACGCGACCGTGGTCGTCCAGTCGGCCTTCGCCATGTCGGCGTCGGTGAAGAGGACCTTGTTGTGCAGCACGGGGGCGAGCTTCGCCTTGGCCGGGCCGTAGATGAACGGGCCGATCGTGACCAGCGCCATGACGCCGACCATGAACCATCCCATCCACACGGTCTGCCCGAACACCTGCACGGTGCCGATGGCGGGATGCTCCTGCCGCACAAGGCCCAGCACCGCCTCGACGGCGAGGTTGCCGCCGACGACCAGCAGAGCGACGCCGGCGACGAGGTGCCCGGCTGCCATCGCGCGATGCAGGCCGTACGGGAACTTCCGGCTGGGCGGCCGGCGGATCACGAGCAGCGCGATGAGGAACGAGATCTGCGGGATCAGCGAGAGCATGTCCTCGATCCACGCTGTCTTCATCGCCTGCGATCCGCTGACCACCAGCGCGATGAGTGCGATGGTCACGATCGTGTAGCCGATCGTGAACCACTCCCATCTCACCGCCTTGCGCAGCGCGTCCTGCTGTTCGGCGGGGAGGTCGGTGCGTCCCATCGTCTTCATCGGCCCGCCTCCCGGTCGAGGTAGGTCTCGAGCGCCGCCTGCAGCGCGTTCTCGCCGAGCGGCAGGAGCACCGCCACGTCGGCGCCCTGCGACTCCGGGACCCCCGGGTAGCCGCGCGTCACGGAGACCTGCGCCGACCAGGGCGTCGACGCCGTCATCCCCCCGATGGCGAGGTCGAGGCGGCCATCGACCAGACCGTCGACCAGATCTTCCTCGCTGTCGACGGTCCACACGACCTGGGCGTCCCGGGTCTCGGCGAACCCCTCCACGAGGTCTGGGAGCGGGCCGGAGACCTCATCGCCGTCGATGAGCACGAGGTCCCCACTCGGCGAGGCGCCGACGCGCAGCTCGCCCCCGCTGACGCGATCGAGGGTGCCGTCGGGATCGACCGGGAGGCGCAGCCCGCAGCCCGCGAGCCCGGTCGCGGCCACGACCACCGCCGCGAGGGCCGCACCTGCTCGAGCCACGCGTGATCGGCCCGCCGGGGTACGGCCGGCCGGTCGCGCGCGGACGCTGATCACAGGGGCTTTCCCCCCGTCACCGGGAGGACCGCGCCCGAGACGTACGAGGCCGCCTCCGACGCGAGGTAGACGTACGCGCCGGCGAGCTCGGCGGGCTGGCCGGGGCGGCCGAGGGGCGTATCCGTGCCGAAGGTCGCGATGCGCTCGGCGTCCCATCCCGTGGCCGGGATGAGAGGCGTCCAGATGGGGCCGGGAGCGACCGCGTTGACGCGCACGCCCTTCGGGCCCAGCTCCTCCGCGAGCGCTTTGACGAACGCGACCTGCGCGGCCTTCGTCATGGCGTAGTCGATCAGTCCCGGAGAGGGGTTGAAGGCCTGCACCGACGATGTGACGATGATCGAGCTCCCCGGCTTCAGGTGCGGCACCGCCTGCCGGGCCGTGTAGAGGAGGCCGTACAGGTTCGTGCGGAAGACGCGGTCGAACTCCTCGCTCTCGAGGCTCGCAAGCGACTCCCGGTCCTTCTGGTAGGCGGCGTTCAGCACGACGATGTCGAGGCCGCCGAGCGCGGCCACCGCGTCGTCGACGATGGACGTCGCGAACGCCTCGTCGCGCACATCCCCGGCGAACGAGACACCGGTGGCACCGGCATCCGTCACGTGGGCGATGGTGTCGTCGGCGTCCTCCTGCTCCTTCGGCAGGTGGGCGATCGCGACGTCGGCGCCCTCCCGCGCGAACGCGATGGCCACCGCCCGGCCGATGCCCGAGTCGCCCCCGGTGATGAGCGCGCGCCGTCCCGTCAACCGGCCCGCGCCGACGTAGGACTCCTCGCCATGGTCGGGTTCGGGGCGCATCTGGTCGGTGAGGCCGGGCTGCTCCTGTTCCTGCGCGGGGAATCCGCCCTCCGGGTACTTGTCGCGGGGGTCGGTCTGAGTGTCGGTCATCGCACGCTCCTTCTCGGTCTGATCCGACGCTAGGAAAGCGCGGCGCCAGGCCGGAAGGGGCTTGACGACGGAGCGCGAACCGGGAAGCCGCCGGCGAACGGCCTAACGCCCACGCCATCGCATGTCAAGGGCATCGGCGCCTGGCCGCGGCCGACGCATGCTGAGGGGGTCGCTCGAGGAGGCGCTGATGGAACCCAAGAACTGCGGCGCGCTGGAAGTGCGCCGCGTCTCGTCCCGCGAACTGATCGTGCACGACCTGTCGTACCCGCTCGACGACTCCCGGAGCGTCGTCGCGCGCGTCCGGGAGACCGACGATGACATCGTCGAGGTCGAATGGGTGCGGGACACGAACCTGCCGTTCGTCTACCTGTGCGCGGAAGACGTGCTGGATGACCTCATCCGCCACCGTGAGGCCGGAGCACGCTCACGCCGGCCGGAGGAGATCCCGCATCTGCCGCCGATCAGCCGGCGCGCGCCCCGGCCGCAGGCCGTGTGACCGGGCGCGACGGGCTCGATGGCGTATCGCATCGGCACATCCGGGTGGAGCTATGACCACTGGAGGGGAGTCCTCTACCCGCCGGGCCTTCCCGTCGGGCAGCGCCTCGCCCGGTACGTCGAGGAGTTCGACACCGTCGAACTGAACGCCAGCTTCTACCGCTGGCCCGGAGCCGCGCGCTTCCGCGAGTGGCGCCGGCGGCTGCCGGAAGGCTTCGCGATGGCCGTCAAAGCTCCGCGCGGGCTCACCCACGCCAAGCGGCTCTACGGTCCGGAGGCGTGGGCGGAGCGGATCGTGGAGGGGTGGCGGGCGCTCGGCGA
>NZ_JAYRDE010000096.1:0-11683 GCF_041909575.1 Microbacterium sp.
CTCGCGGCGCGACGTCGACGGTGAGGGGCAGTGCCCCGATCGGGTCGCCGTCGGCGTAGGCGGTGACGCCGGGCGAGGCCAGCCGCACCGACCGCACGCGCCTCATGGCGACCTCCGGCACGGTGGCGTGCGTTCCGCGGTACACGCGGGGCAGCAGTCGCAGCAGGCGCGCCCGGCCTGCCGGCCGGACCAGCACGAGGTCCAGCAGGCCGTCGGCGGGGTCGGCGTCGGGACAGATGGGGATGCCGCCGCCATACGTGCGGCCGTTGCCCACGGTCGCCATCACGAGGTCCCCGCTCACCTGCTCGCGCCCGCCGTCGGCGGTCTCGAACTCGATCTCGTACGGCATTCCGGCGAGGGTGAGGAACTCGAGCAGGATCGCGATGGTGTAGCGCGACCCGCCGCGCGGCCACGTCATGGCGTTGGCGCGGTCGTTGACCTTCGAGTCGAAGCCGCTGGCGAGCACCGTGGCGAAGTACTCGCTGGTGCCGTCGGCGCGCACGACGCGGGCGAGATCGATATCGCGTGTCACACCTGCGGCGATCGCGTCGGCGGCGGCTGCGGCATCCAGCTCGCGCAGTCCCAGAGTCGCGGCGAAGTCGTTGCCCGTCCCCGCCGGGATGATGCCGAGCGGGATGCCGGTGCCGGCGACCTCCTGGATCGCGAGCCGGACGGTTCCGTCGCCGCCTGCGACCGCGACGGCGTCGACGCCCGCCTCGATCGCCGCGCGCAGCAGCTCCGACGACTCCGCCGCGCTGCCGCCGCTGATGAGCGCGGTGCGGACGCCGTGCGCGCGCAGCCTCTCGGCGGCGTGCGTCGCCGCACCCGTGTGGGCACCTGCTCGTGCGGCGGGATTGACCAGGAGTGCGACGTTCACCGGCGGTCGTCGCCGTCGGGTGCGGATGCCTCGGACGGGATGAGCACGCCCGGGTTCATGATGCCGCGGGGGTCGACCACGCGCTTCACCGCGCGCAGCACCTCGATGCCGAGCGGGCCGATCTCGGCCTCTAGGTACGGACGATGGTCGCGGCCGACGGCGTGGTGATGCGTGATCGTGCCCCGGGCGTCGACGATCGCGCGGGACGCCGCATCCTTCGCCTGCGCCCACTGGGCCTGCGGATCGTCGGTCAGCGCGGCGACGACGGTGAAGTAGAGGGAGGCGCCCGCCGGGTACACGTGCGAGATGTGGCACAGCACGATCGGCTTGGTTCCCGACGCGGTGAGCGCCGCCGAGAGCGCCGCGGTCACCGCCGACTTGAGCTCGGGGAGCGCTGACCACGTGGCCGCGGTCTCGAGCGTCTCGGCGAGGACCCCGGCATCCATGAGGGTGTCGCGCAGGGCCGGGGATGCGAAGCGCCCGCGCTCCCATGATCTCGCCGGGTCCTCGCCGCGGGACTTCGCACCGTGGCGGGTGAGCACGCGGTCGAGGTCGTCCCGGATGCGCTCGGCCTCGGGGATGTCCGCACCTTCGAACGTGGCGAGGGCGAGGCATCCGCTCAGCCGCGTCAGGTGACCGCCCATCGCGGCGTTGACGCGCGTCTCGGTCTCGTCGCTGAGGCGCAGGACGGTGGGACGGATGCCGCGCTGCGTCGCCTCGCGGAACGCGGCCGCCCCCGACGCGAAGTCGGGGAAGGTCCAGGCGCCGTAGACCGTCGCGGCCGGCCGGGGGCGGATGCGCACGGTGACCTCCGTGAGGACTCCGAACGCGCCCTCGGAGCCGACGAACAGCTGGCGGAGGTCCGGGCCGGCGGCGCTCGCCGGCGCGCGCCCGAGCGACAGCTCGCCGGCGGGTGACGCGACGCGCAGTGCGTGGACGAGGTCGTCGAAGCGCCCGTAGCCGCGGGATGCCTGCCCGCTCGAGCGGGTCGCCGCGTAGCCGCCGAGGGACGCGTGGAGGAAGCTCTGCGGGAAGTGCCCGAGCGTGTAGCCGCGCGCGCCGAGCAGCTCTTCGGCCTGCGGCCCGGTCGTGCCGGCGCCGAAGGTCGCCAGGAGCGAGATCTCGTCGAGATCGAGGAGCGCCGCCGTGCGCTCCAGGTCGACCGCGATCACCGCGCGGTGGGGGCCGGTCTCGGGATCGACGCCGCCGACGACGGAGGTCCCGCCGCCGAAGGGCACCACCGCGAGGCGGCGCTCGTCGCAGACGGCGAGGATCGCGGCGACCTCGTCGTGCGAGGCGGGGGAGACGACCGCGTCGGGTGCCGACTGGGGCTCGTCGAGTCGGCGACGGAGGAGGTCGGGCGTGCTCTTGCCCCCGAGGTGGAGCATGCGCACAGCGTCGGCGGTCGAGGCGTGCGCGGCGCCGACGATCGCTCCCAGGGCCGCGAGGTCGGCGTCGTCGAGCCGGGAGGGCGTGAGCACCGGCGCCGTGCGGCGCGGCACCGGGTGGGCCTTCCCCGGGACGAGGGTGGCGAGGAGCGCCTTCGCCCCGGCCGGAAGGCGTGCGGGCTCGGTGCCCCAGGCATCCCACTCCGACCGGGCGACCGGCGTGGGAACGGCGAGCGGGCGGGGAGGTCCGGAGTGCGCCGTCGCAGTCATGGCGACAGTATGACACATTATGTATGGTTGTCACATGGCCGACGGCGTCTCCGACACCGAGACCGCGCTCCTGGACGCGGCGCTCGCCGAGGTGCTCGCCCACGGCATCCGGCGCACCACGGCCTCCGACATCGCCCGCCGGGCGGGAGTCTCGCGGCAGACGCTCTACCGCTACTGGCCCGATGCGCAGGCGATCTTCGCGGCACTGGTGACGCGCGAGCTCCTCGCCGTGCTTCCGGCATCCGCTCCCGAGCCGCAGTCGATCGACGACCTCGTGGCACTGCTCGCCGGGACTGCCGACAGCGTGCGGCGGCTGCCGCTGGTCGATCGCCTGCGCGACACCGACCCCGAGCTCTTCGCGCGCTACATCCTGGACCGGCTCGGCACGAGCCAGCGCGTCATCGTCGCCGAGACGGCCCGGCGACTGCGCGCCGGCCAGCGCGCGGGCTACGTGCGCGCCGGCGACCCCGAGCGGCTCGCGGCGATGGTGCTGCTGATCGCCCAGTCCGCGGTGCAGTCGGCTCCGCTCGTGGCCGAATGGCTGCCGGACGACGCCTGGCGCGCTGAGCTCGCCGCCGCGCTGCGCGGGTACCTCGGGACGGGGGCGGCATGAGGACCGTCGGGCGCACGCCGCATCCGTCCGCCCTCAGCGCGGCGCGCCGCACGCGGGAGCTCGAGGCGCTCGCCGAGGGCCCCCCGCTGGACGTGCTCGTCATCGGCGGCGGCGTGACGGGCGCCGGGATCGCACTGGATGCCGCGGCTCGCGGCCTGCGCACGGCTCTGGTCGAGCGTCACGACCTCGCGCATGGCACGAGCCGCTGGAGTTCGAAGCTGGTGCACGGCGGGCTGCGCTACCTCGCGACCGGACAGGTCGGGATCGCGCACGAGAGCGCCGCCGAGCGCCACCTCCTCATGACCCGCATCGCTCCGCACCTCACGCGGGCGCTCGCGCAGGTCGTCCCGCTGTACGCCCCCGGACACCTCCCGCGAGGCGCCGTCGTGGGCGTGGGATACAGCCTCGGCGACGGACTGCGGCGCGTCGTCGGCACGCCGGGCGCCGTGCTCGGCCCGCCCGCTCCGATCGGGCGCGACGAGACCCTGCGGCTGGTTCCCGCCGTCTCGCCGCGCGGGCTGCGCGGCGGCGTGCGCGGCTGGGACGGGCAGCTCATCGACGACGCGCGGCTGGTCGTCGCGATCGCGCGCACGGCGGCCGGGTACGGGGCATCCGTCCTCACGCGCGTCGAGGCGGTCTCCGCCACGGGCGACGGCGCGACGCTGCGCGACGGGGTGACCGGCCAGGCGCTGTCTGTGCGGGCGCGCGCGGTGGTCAGCGCGGCCGGCGTGTGGGCGGGAGAGCTCGACGGCGACGTGGGCCTGCGACCGAGCCGCGGCACCCACCTCGTGGTGTCGGCCGCGCGGCTCGGTGGGTCGGACGCCTCGCTGACGGTGCCCGTGCCCGGATCGTCGAGTCGATTCGTGTTCACGGTTCCGGCGCCCCACGGCCGTGCGTACATCGGGCTGACCGACGTGCCCGCGGACGGACCGCTGCCCGAGGTCGCCCACGCCACCGAGACGGAGATCGACTCGCTCCTCGCGACGATGAACACCGTGCTCGAGCGCCCGCTCGCCCGCGAGGACGTGCTGGCGACCTTCGCGGGGCTGCGGCCGCTGCTCTCGGGCGCGGGAGCGGATGCCGGCGACACGAGCGACCTCTCGCGACGGCACGCGATCCTCGAGTCCTCGACGGGCCTGCTCAGCGTCGTGGGCGGCAAGCTGACCACTTATCGGCGGATGGCGGAAGACGCGGTGGATGCCGTCATCCGGCGCGATCCCTCGTTTCCGGCCCGGCCCTCCGGCACGCGCGCCCTCCCGCTCGTGGGCGCGTGGCCGCGGGAGCGCTCAGGCGAGATCGCCGCCGCGCCCCGGCTCGTGCGCCGCTACGGCGCCGAGGCTCCTTTCGCGGCGTCGCTGCCCGACGGGCCGGCGGCCGCGCAGGGCGTGACCGCGCAGGAGCTGCAGTGGGGCGTCGAGGTCGAGGGGGCGCTCGGCATCGACGATCTGCTCGACCGGCGCACGCGCCTGGGGCTGGTCGCGCGCGATCGTGACGAGTCGGTGGATGCCGCCACCGCCGCCTTCGAACGGGCCGGCCTGACGCCCGTCTGAGCCGTCGTGCCGATGTGGCAGGAATCCGCAGAACGACGTCCGATCGCCGCCAGCTCGAGGTGCGCACGGCGCGCGAGACTGGGTGGATGACCTCGACCGATGCCGTCCCCTCTCCACCGCGAGGCGGGCTCGGCGTGGTGCAGGGCACCGCCCTCTACATCGCGTCGGTGCTCGGCACCGGGCTGCTCGTGCTCCCGGGGCTCGCCGCCGAGGCGGCCGGGCCGGCCAGCATCGTGGCGGTGCTCGCGGTGATCGCGCTCTCGATCCCGCTCGCCGGCACCTTCGCCGTGCTGGCTGCCCGCTATCCGGACCCGGGCGGCGTCGCGAGCTACGTGCGGCGCGCGCTCGGCGGCACGACGGCGCGCATGACGGGGTACTGGTTCATGTTCGGGGTGTGCGCGGGTGCGCCGGTCGTGGCCGTGCTCGGCGCCGAGTACGTCGTGGCGGTGGCGGGCATCGACCGCGCCGCGGTCCCCGTCATCGCCCTCGCGATCCTGGCACCGCCGTTCGCCGCGAACGCCTTCGGGGTGCGCGTCGCCGGCTGGGTGCAGTTCGTGCTCACGGCGCTGCTCCTCGCGGTCGTCGTGGGCGTCGTGGCGCTCGCGGCGCCGGCGGTCGAGCCCGCGAACTTCACCCCCTTCCTCCCCGAAGGCTGGGGCGGGGTCGGCACCGCGATCAGCCTCTTCGTCTGGGCGTTCGCGGGGTGGGAGGTCGGCACGCACATCTCCGGCGAGTTCCGCGACCCCCGCCGCGCGATCCCGATCGGCACCGCGATCGCGCTCGTGGTGACCGGCGCGTGCTACCTGGTGCTGCAGATCGTCACCGTGGGTGCGCTCGGCGACGCCGCCGGCGATGGGGCCGTTCCGCTGCTCGAGCTCGCACGCCTCGGCTCGACCGGGTTCGGCGCGGTCGCCGTGGGGATGATCGCCGCCATCGTGGCGCTGGGCGTCATGAACGCCTATCTCGCCGCGTTCGCGAAGCTCGGGGCATCCCTCGCCTCCAACGGCGACCTGCCGCGCTGGTTCGCCGCCGGTGCCGAGTCGGGCGGGGTCCCGCGGCGCGCACTGGCTCTCACGGGCGTCGTGGTGCTGGCCTACTTCTCGCTCATGGTGTGGTCGGGACTCGAGCTGACCCCGTTCATCCTCGTTCACACGAGCAGCATGGTCGCGATCTACGCCGTGGGGATGGTCGCCGCCGTGCGGCTGCTGCGTCGCGGCACGCTCGGGTGGTGGATGGCCCTCGTCGCGGCGGTGCTGTGCGCGGGCATGCTCGTGCTCGCGGCCGGATCACTGCTGCCCGCGGCGATCCTCGCGGCCGCCGCGGTCGCCGTCACCCTCGTCCGGCGCACCCGCCGCGGACGGACGGAGACGACGACGGCCCTGGAAGCCGAGACTCCCAGGGCCGACGTCGCGAGCTGACGGCTAGAGCGTCAGCGCCTTCTTCATGATCTCGGCCTGCTCGGCCGCGTGGACCTTGGGCGAGCCGGTCGCGGTGGAGGCGGCCGCGGCGCGCGACACACGGCGGACGGTGCGTCCGTGGAGGTGCTTGCTCACCTCGAGCGCGATGAACGGCCACGCGCCCTGGTTCTCGGGCTCGTCCTGCACCCACACCAGTTCGGCGTTCGGGTACTGGTCGATGACCGCGTTGAGCTCCTCGACGGGCGACGGGTAGAACTGCTCGAGACGCACGAGGGCGATCTCGGGGTTCGGGTTCTTCTCGAGCTCCGCGCGCAGATCCCAGTGGATCTTGCCCGCGTGCAGGAGGACCCGCTTGACCGCGCCCTTGTCGAGGCCGCGCCCGTCGTCGAGGACCGGCTCGAACCGCCCGGTGAGGAAGTCCTCGACCGGACTCGTGGCACCGCGCAGGCGCAGCATCGCCTTGGGGGTGAACACCACGAGCGGCCGGCGCGGGCGGGCGTAGGCCTGGCGGCGCAGCAGGTGGAAGTACGAGGCCGGCGTCGACGGACGCGCCACGGTCATGTTGTCCTGCGCGCACATCTGCAGGTACCGCTCGATGCGGGTGGACGAGTGGTCGGGTCCCTGGCCCTCGTAGCCGTGGGGGAGGAGCAGGGCCACGCTGGACTGCTGTCCCCACTTCTGGTCGGCGGAGGAGATGAACTCGTCGATGACCGACTGGGCGCCGTTGGCGAAGTCGCCGAACTGGGCCTCCCAGAGCACCAGGGAGTCGGCCCGCTCGACGGAGTAGCCGTACTCGAACGCCATCGCGGCGTACTCGCTCAGCAGCGAGTCGTACACCCAGAAGCGGCCCTGATCGGCGGCGAGGTTCGCGAGCGGGATCCACTCCTGGCCGTTGGCGCGGTCATGGAGGACCGAGTGGCGCTGCACGAAGGTGCCACGGCGGGCGTCCTGTCCGGCGAGGCGCACGTTGGTCTTCTCGAGCAGCAGCGAGCCGAACGCGAGCAGCTCGCCGAAGCTCCAGTCGATCTGGCCGTTGCGGCTCATGTCGAGGCGCTTGTCCAGCAGCTGCTGCAGCTTGGCGTGCACCGTGAAACCCTCGGGCTTGTTGACGAACGCGTCGCCGATGAGGTTGACGACCTCGCGGGCGACACCGGTCGTCTCGGGCTCGCCCACCGCGGGCGTCTCGTCCGCGGCATCCGCTTCGATCACCGGCGAGGAGCCGGTCTCGGCGGCATGCGTCTCGGCGAAGGCGATCTCGAGGCGGTTCTGGAAGTCCTGCTTGGCCTTCTCGTACTCCTCCTCGGTGATGTCGCCACGACCGACGAGAGCCTCGGTGTAGAGGCGTCGCACCGAGCGCTTGGCCTCGATGAGGTTCGTCATGAGGGGCTGCGTCATCGACGGGTCGTCGCCCTCGTTGTGACCACGGCGGCGGTAGCAGACCAGATCGATCACCACGTCGCGGTGGAAGCGCTCGCGGTAGGCGAACGCCAGCTGCGAGACGCGCGTGACCGCCTCGGGGTCGTCGCCGTTCACGTGGAAGATCGGCGCCTGGATCGTCTTGGCGACGTCGGTCGCGTAGACCGAGGAGCGCGCATCGATCGGCGTGGTCGTGAAGCCGACCTGGTTGTTGACGACGACGTGCACGGTGCCGCCGGTGCGGTAGCCGCGCAGCTGCGACATCTGGAGCGTCTCGACCACGACGCCCTGGCCTGCGAAGGCGGCGTCGCCGTGCACGAGGATCGGCAGCCACGAGAACGTGCCGATCGGCTTGCGGTCCTGCTTCGCGCGCACGATGCCCTCGAGCACGCCGTCGACGGTCTCGAGGTGCGACGGGTTCGCGGCGAGGTAGACGGGAAGCTGCTCACCGTGGTCGGCGACGAAGGTGCCCTCGGTGCCGAGGTGGTACTTGACGTCGCCGGAGCCGCGCTTCGAGCCGATCGCGACCGAGCCCTCGAACTCGCGGAACACCTGGCCGTACGTCTTGCCGGCGATGTTGGTCAGCACGTTGAGGCGGCCGCGGTGGGCCATGCCGATCGCCGCGCCGTCGAGCCCCGCCTCTGCGGCACCCTGGAGGATCTCGTCGAGCAGCGGGATCAGCGACTCGCCGCCCTCGAGGCTGAAGCGCTTCTGGCCGACGTACTTCGTCTGGAGGAACGTCTCGAAGGCCTCGGCCTGGTTGAGCTTGTCGAGGATGCGCAGCTGCTCGGCGTGGCCGGGCTTCTGGTACTTGAGCTCGACGTTCTCCTGGAACCACCGGCGCTGCTCGGGATCCTGGATGTGCATGTACTCGATGCCGATCGTGCGGCAGTACGAGTCGCGGAGGACGCCGAGGATGTCGCGCAGCTTCATCGTGCGCTTGCCGCCGAAGCCGCCGGTGACGAACTCGCGATCGAGGTCCCAGAACGTCAGTCCGTGCTGCTCGATCTCGAGGTCGGGGTGCGTGCGCTGCACGTACTCCAGCGGGTCGATGTCGGCCATGAGGTGGCCGCGCACCCGGAAGGAGTTGATGAGCTCCTGCACGCGGGCCTGCTTGTCGACGCGCTCGGCGAGGTCGACGTTGATGTCGGCGGCCCAGTGGATCGGCGCGTACGGGATGCGCAGCGCGGCGAAGATGTCGTCGTAGAAGTTGCGCTGGCCGATGAGCAGCTCGTGCACCTTCTTGAGGAACTCGCCCGAGCCGGCACCCTGGATGACGCGGTGGTCGTACGTGCTCGTGAGCGTGATCGTCTTGCCGATCGCCAGCTCGTTGAGCGTCTTGTCGCTCGCGCCCTGGAACTCGGCGGGGTACTCCAGCGCCCCGGCGCCGACGATGCAGCCCTGGCCCTTCATGAGGCGCGGCACGGAGTGCACGGTGCCGATGCCGCCCGGGTTGGTGAGCGAGATCGTGGTGCCCTGGAAGTCGGCCGCCGTCAGCTTGTTGTTGCGGGCGCGCGTGACCAGGTCCTCGTAGGTGGTCAGGTACTCGCCGAAGGTGAGCTGGTCGGCGCGCTTGATGCTGGGCACCAGCAGCGCACGCGTGCCGTCGGGCTTGGGGAGGTCGATCGCGATGCCGAGGTTGATGTGCGCGGGCGCGACGACCGACGGCTTGCCGTCGATCTCGGCGTAGAAGACGTTCTGGCTCGGGAACTCCTTGAGCGCCCGGATGATGGCCCAGCCGATGAGGTGCGTGAAGCTGACCTTGCCACCGCGCGTGCGGGACATGTGGTTGTTGATGACGATGCGGTTGTCGATCATCAGCTTGGCCGGAACCGTGCGAACGCTCGTGGCCGTCGGGACGGTCAGCGACTCGTCCATGTTGGCGGCGAGCGTCTTGGGCATGCCGCGCAGGACGGTCACCTTGTCCTCGCCGCTCTCCGGCGCCTCGGACGGCAGCGACTTCGGCGCCTGCGCCGGGATCGGCTGGGGCGCGGCCGGGCGTGCCGTCGTGCGCGCGACGGGCTGCGCTCCGATGACCGGAACGGGGGCGGTGACCGGACGCGGCTCGTCGCCGGGCGAGGCTGTCGCGGTCGGCGCGGCGCCCTCCGACACCTGCTGCGTCGGCGCCGGCGGCACGGACGTGTCGCCGGCCTCGTCGACGGGATGGTAGGCCTCCAGGACCGGCCACCAGGCCTTGTCCACGGAGTTCCTGTCGATCTTGAACTGCTCGTACAGCTCGTCGACGAGCCACTCGTTGGCTCCGAACTCTCCTTCGTTCGAAACCCCGACGCCCGTCACCTGGCTCGACACGCTGGATCGCCTGCTTTCATCGGTGAAGATCTGGAGACGCACGAGGGTGCTGAAGCCCCTCCCGCACGACTCTCAAGCCTAACCCAGTCTGGGCCGCCGAATCCGGGCCCCACCGCGCCCCGCCTGGGAGATTGCACATCAACACCCGTACAGGAACTGTCACTACCCTTGGCGGATATGGAGTTCTACGGCGCCCAGCCCGATGTCGATCTGACGTATTCCGATGTCTTCCTCGTCCCGCGCCGCTCGTCGGTCACCAGCCGCCTCGACGTCGATCTGTCGCCCGGCGACGGCACGACCGCGACGATCCCGCTCGTCTCGGCGAACATGAACTCCGTCACCGGCGCCCGGCTCGCCGCCACGCTCGCGCGCCGCGGCGGCCTCGGCGTCCTGCCGCAGGACATGCCCCTGCAGGAGCTGGATGCCGCGATCCGCTGGGTCAAGTCGCAGCCCGTGCCGTGGGACACCCCGATCGTGCTGCCGCCCGAGGCGACGGTCGCCGACGCCGCCCGGCTGCTGCCGGCGACCGACGGTCACGGGATCGTGGTGGCCGATGCCTCGTCCGGCCATGTCGACATCGCCGACATCCTGGGCATCGTCCCGGCGACGCGCCTGGGCACGGCGCTGCCCGACGCGCGTCTGGGCGACCTGGCACGCGGGCGTGCGGCATCCGTCGACGCCGTCGACATCGAGAGCGCGCGTCACGCCTTCGACGTCATCGTGGCCGCCGGCGCCGAGACCGTCTGCGTCGTCGACCACGGACACCTCGTCGGCACGCTGTCGCGCCGCAGCGCGTTGCGCTCGACGCTGTACCGACCCGCCGTCGACGCGTCCGGCCGCCTGATCGTCGCGGCAGCGGTCGGGATCAACGGCGATGTCGCCGCCAAGGCCCGGGCGCTCGCCGCCGCGGGCGTGGACGTGCTGGTCGTCGACACCGCCCACGGCCACCAGGAGGGGATGCTGCGCGCGCTGCGCGCGGTCGCCGACCTCGACCTCGGCATCCCGATCGCCGCGGGCAACATCGTCACCGCCGAGGGCGTGCACGACCTCGTGACCGCGGGTGCGAGCATCCTCAAGGTCGGTGTCGGCCCCGGCGCCATGTGCACCACCCGCATGATGACCGCCGTCGGTCGCCCGCAGTTCTCGGCCGTGCTCGAGACCGCCGACGCCGCCCGCATCATGGGTGCCCACGTGTGGGCCGACGGCGGCGTGCGCTACCCCCGCGACGTCGCGCTCGCGCTCGCGGCGGGAGCGGCATCCGTCATGATCGGCTCGTGGTTCGCCGGCACCATCGAGGCGCCCGGCGAACTCCAGGTCGACGCCGCCGGGCGCTCGTACAAGGAGTCGTGGGGCATGGCCTCGACCAAGGCCGTGCACGAGCGGTTCGGGCGCCTCGACCCGTACGAGCTCGCGCGCAAGGAGCTCTTCGCCGAGGGCATCTCGTCGTCGAAGATCTACCTCGATCCGCTGCGCCCCGGCCTCGAGGACCTGCTCGACATGATCACGTCCGGCGTGCGCTCGTCGTTCACGTACGCCGGCGCCGCGACGGTCCCCGAGTTCCACGACCGTGCCCGCGTCGGCCTGCAGTCCGCCGCCGGCTACGAGGAGGGCAAGGCGCTGCCGGTCAGCTGGTAGCCCGGCGCCCTCAGGTCGACCGCGGTCCCGGACCGGCGTGGTCACGGAGTGCCGCTGCCACGACACCGCCTCGCCCGCGGCGATCGGTCGTCGATGCCGCCGAATGACGCCGGAGCTGCCGCTGGAGGGTTCGCCGCGACCCGAACCACTCCCGTGCCGCGGCCCGCTGGGGAGGAGCCGCCAGCGGCGCGGCTTCCGCCGAAATG
>NZ_JAYRDE010000097.1:0-11635 GCF_041909575.1 Microbacterium sp.
GCCGCCCGGGGCTGCCCCGGTGTGCGCGGTGGCTTACCTCCTCCACTTTGGTGGGGGGGGGCGGCGGCCTCGCCCCCGAAGCCGCGGAAACTCGGCCTTTCCGGCACGCCGAGGCGGGCGGCCCGCTCACTGTGCAGGAGTTATGCGCCCCCCGGGGGGGCCGCAGCCGAGTGCCGGCGTCACCCCCCGGGTCGAGCCTCCGCCCAAAGTGCAGGAGTTATGCGCCCGATGCCGCGCCGCCGCCGAGGCCGGTCGTAGGCTCGGACGGTGACCACCGAGCCGATCAGCTTCCCGTCCGACCTCGACGGCTGGACCGCGTTCGCGCGTGACCGGGCCGCCGACCGCATCGCGCGCGTGCAGAGTCTCGATGCGCGGCTGCGCGCGGAGCCCGAGCTTCCCGTCGCCGACCGCCTCGAGCTCTGGAACGACGCCGACATCGCCCTGCGCGAGGCGCTGAGCGAGGCCTACGTCGTGAGCGAGGCGCACCCCGACGCCTCGGTGCGGGAGCTGGCCGAGGCCCAGGTGCAGACGATCGAGTCGCTGTCGGCGGCCCGGCTGCTCGACCCCCAGCTGTGGAAGGCCTTCGCGGATGCCGCGCCTGACGGCCTCGACGACCTCCAGGCGCGGCTGCTCGAGCACGTGCGGCGCGACTTCCGCCGCGGCGGCGTCGGCCTCGACGACGACGGACGCGAGCGCGTGCGCACGCTCACCGAGCGCGACACCGAGCTGTCGCTGACGTTCTCGCGCAACATCCGCGAGGGGCGCCGCGAGATCCAGGTGCCCGCCGCCGGGCTCGCCGGACTCCCGCAGGACTTCGTCGATGCCCATCCCGCCGACGAGAACGGCTTCGTCACCCTGACGACCGAGTACACCGACCTCATGCCGGTGCGCGAGTACGCCACCGATCGCGCGACGCGCACCGCCCTCGTGAGCGCCTACAACGACCTTGCGTGGCCTGAGAACGAAGCCGTGCTCGCCGAGCTCCTGGAGGTTCGCGCCGAGCGGGCCCACCTGCTGGGGTACGCCGACTGGGCCGACTTCGAGACCGAGACGCGCATGATCGGCGGCGGTGCCGAGATCCCCGCGTTCCTCGCTCGTCTCGACGAGGCCTCGCGGGCTGCCGCCGAAGCCGAGTACCCCGTTCTGCTGGAGCGGCTGCGCCGCGATGTCCCGGATGCCGCGGCCGTCACAGTCGCGGACTTCTGGCATATCCTCGGCGCGGTCAAGGGCGAGCAGTACGACGTCGACGCGCAGCTCGTGCGCTCGTACTTCCCCTTCGGCCGCGTGCTCGACGGCGTGCTCGACGTGACCGGCCGGCTGCTGGACGTCGAGTACGTGGCCGTCGACGCGTCGGCGTGGCACGCAGACGTGCGGTCGTACGACGTCGTCCGTGCGGGGGAGCGGATCGGCCGCATCCACCTCGACCTGCACCCGCGCGACGGCAAGTACAGCCACGCGGCGTGCTTCCCCGTGGCTCCCGGCATCCCGGGACGCGTCCTCCCGGAGGCCGCGCTGCTGTGCAACTTCTCGCGCGGACTGCTCGAGCACGACGAGGTCGTCACGTTCTTCCACGAGTTCGGCCATCTGGTGCACGAGATCCTCGGCGGTCACCAGCGGTTCGCCCGGTTCACCGGCTTCGAGACCGAATGGGACTTCGTCGAGGCGCCGAGCCAGCTCCTCGAGGAGTGGGCGTGGGATGCCGAGGTCCTCGCGACGTTCAGCGCGAACGCCGAGGGCGAGCCGATCCCCGCCGAGCTCGTCGCGAAGATGCGCACGGCGGACGCGTTCGGCCGCGCGCTCGAAGTGCGCCGGCAGCTTGGTCACGCGTCGGTGTCGTACCACCTGCACGTCGACCGCCCCGCGGACCTGCAGGCGGAGACCGAGCGCCTCTACGCCACGACGACGCCGGTGCAGCCCATCCCCGGCCTGCACCCGTACGCCGGGTTCGGGCATCTCACCGGCTACGGCGCCTGCTACTACACCTACCAGTGGAGCCTCGTCATCGCCCGCGACCTGCTCACGGGATTCGCCGACGGACTGATGGACCCGGTGGCGGCGCGCCGCTACCGCACCGAGGTGCTCGAGCGCGGCGGATCACGCGATGCCCGCGACCTCGTCGAGGGCTTCCTGGGCCGGCCGTACTCGTTCGACGCCTACCGCGATTGGCTCGCCGGGGCCTAGGGTCCGCCGCCCATACACCCGGTGCGGGTCCGGGGGTCGCCGACACACAGGTCGGCCAGGTATCCTGCCCCTGCCCGCATGCGCAGCCAGCTGCGACGCCATCCCCCGATGTCGTCGAGGCGGAGCGTCGCCGGTGCCCCTCGCCCTCCCTCTTCGTGCCCTCCGTGGTCGGCGTCGTGCGCCGGACCGCACCGCCGCCCGGATCGTCTCCGGCGACGCGACCCCGAAGAAGCGGAGAACCCGATGTCCGACCACGGCGCTCCGGCCCGGAACAACCCGGCCGAGGACTCGACCTTCGAGCGACTGCTCGCCGCCCAGACGGCCACCGACGCCGCCCCCGCGACGTCGTTCGCGACCGCATTCCGCGGCTACGACAAGGACGAGGTCGACGCGGCGGTCGCCGAGCTCGAGGCGCGTGCCCGCTCCGCCGCCGAGCAGGTCGCCGCGCTGAAGCAGAACCAGCGCCGCGCGAGCTCCGTGGTCGCCCAGAGCCGGGAGAAGGTGGCCGCGCTCGAGATCGAGCTCGAGACCGCCAACCGCGAACGCCTGCAGGCGCTCGAGTCGGCCGATGCCGACAGTCGTGAGGCCGTCGCCGCGCTCGAGGCCGAGCTCGCCGCCACCCGTGCGCGCGCGGCCGCATCCGAGCAGCGGGTCCAGGCCCTCACCGAGGAGCTCGTCGGCGCGACGGAGTCGACCCCGAACGGCCAGCAGTTCGAAGAGGTCCTCCGCGTCGCCGAGGAGCAGGCCGGTGTCCTGCTGCGCAACGCCACCGTGCAGGGCGAGCGCCTGCTCGAGGCCGCGCGCACCGAGATCGAGAACCGCCGGAAGGATGCGCAGGCCGAGGCCGACGGCATCCTGTCGCAGGCGCAGCATGAGGCGCAGCAGGTGCGCCTGCGCATCGAGACCGAGCTGACCGCGCACCAGTCCCAGATCGAGCGCGAGGCGGCCCACGCGGCCGAGAAGGTCGCGCAGGCCGAGCGCGAGGCGGCCGCGATCCGCTCCGAGGCCGAGAAGGGCGTGGCCGCGCTGCGCTCGATGGTCGCGCGGGAGACCGCGGAGGCCCGTTCCGAGGCGGAGGACGCGGTGCGCGACCTGCGCATGCGCGCTCTCGATTTCGAGGCTTCGCTGACCCGGCGCCAGGACGATGCCCAGCAGGAGTTCCTCGTGCTGCACAACCAGGCCGTCGCCCATGCAGAGCGCATCACGCTGGACGCCAACGAGCAGGTCGCCGCGTCGCTCGATCACGCGCAGCGCGTGTCGGCGAAGGCCGAGGACTTCGAGCGCCTCATGCGCGCGCAGGCGCTGCAGATCGAGGCGGATGCCAGGCTCCGCGCCGGCGAGCTGCTCGATCAGTCGCGCATCAAGGCGCAGCGCATCATCGACCTCGTGACGACCCAGTCCCATGCCGTGCTCCGCGACGCCGAGGACCGCACCCGGCAGCTGCGCTGGCAGCAGCACCAGCTCACGAGCTTCATGGCCGAGGTGAAGGAGATGATCCGCCCGGATGCCGCGCCCGGCGCCGCCGAGCTCCAGGTCGCCGCCGCGGCCCCGATCGAGCACGTGCTGCAGGTCGAGGACGTGGACGCCGAGCACCAGGACCGCGCCGACGACGTCGAGCCGGCTGACGTGGACATCGAGCCGGCTGACGGGGACGTCGAGCCGGAGGTCGAGGCTGAGCCGGAGGACGAGGCTAAGCCGGAGGTCGAGGCTGAGCCGGAGGTCGCGGAGCCGGAGGTCGAGGCTGACCCGGAGGTCGAGGCTGAGCCGGAGGTCGCGGAGCCGGAGGTCGAGGCTGAGCCGGAGGTCGAGGCTGAGCCGGAGGTCGCGGAGCCGGAGGTCGAGGCTGAGCCGGAGGTCGAGGCTGAGCCGGAGGTCGAGGCTGACCCCGAGGCTGAGGCGGAGGTCGAGGCTGAGGTCGAGGTCGAGGCCGAGGCGCGCTGAGCCCCTACGCCCCGCAGGGCGGATTTCTCCTGCGCCGCAGCGCGACGCCGGCGTCAGCCGCGGCGCCGCGGCGGTCAGGCCGAGGTCTCCCGGGCGATCGCGGCGATGAACGCGTCGATGTCGTTCTCGCTGGTGTCGAAGGCGCACATCCAGCGCACCTCGTTCTTCGCGGCATCCCAGTCGTAGAACCGGAACGACGACCGAAGCCGGTCGGCGACCCCGTCGGGCAGGGTCGCGAACACGCCGTTCGCCTGCGTGGGCTGCGTGAACGCCACGCCGCGGATCGAGCCGTCGGCCAGGCCCGCCTCCACGCCGGCGCGCAGGCGCTGCGCCATCGCGTTGGAGTGCGATGCGTTGCGCAGCCACAGGTCGCCCTCGAGCAGCGCCACGAGCTGCGCCGAGACGAAGCGCATCTTCGACGCGAGCTGCATGTCGAGCTTGCGCAGGTAGGTGAGACCCGTGGATGCCTCGGGGTCGAGCACGACGATCGCCTCGCCGAGCATCGCGCCGTTCTTGGTGCCGCCGAAGCTCAGCACGTCCACGCCGGCGTCGCGCGTGAAGGCGCGCAGCGGCAGGCCGAGCGACGCCGCCGCGTTGGAGAGGCGCGAGCCGTCCATGTGCAGCCGCATCCCGTGGCCGTGCGCGTGGTCGGCGATGGCGCGGATCTCGTCCACCGTGTACAGCGTGCCGAGCTCGGTGGACTGCGTGATCGACACCACGAGCGGCTGCGCGCGGTGCTCGTCGCCCCAGCCCCACGCCTCGCGGTCGATGAGCTCGGGGGTGAGCTTGCCGTCGTCGGTGGGCACTTGGAGGATCTTGATGCCGCCGACGCGCTCGGGCGCTCCGCCCTCGTCGACGTTGATGTGCGCGGTCGAGGCCGAGATCACGGCCCCCCAGCGCGGCAGCATCGACTGCAGGCCGACGACGTTGGCCCCCGTCCCGTTGAACACCGGGTAGGCCTCGACGCCCTCGCCGAAGTGGGCGGCCATGACCTGCTGCAGCCGCTCGGTGTAGACGTCCTCGCCGTACGCGACCTGGTGCCCGTCGTTGGCGGCGGCGATGGCCGCGAGCACCTCGGGGTGGATGCCGGAGTAGTTGTCGGAGGCGAAGCCGCGCAGGTTCGGGTCGTGGATCGTGGTCACGGGTGTCCAATCTAGTTCGTGCCGGCGATGCGGCCGAAGCGCCGGCGTGCGGCCGGGGTGCGGCGGACGTGCCGGGCGCGGCCGCCTACTCGGCAGCCGGCTCAGAGTGCGGGGTCGGTGAGCTCGACGACGGTGTCGTTGATCTCCGCGGCCTCGACGGTCCACAGGTCGGCGAACCGCTGCGCGAGCGCGTCCTCCAGACCGTCCAGGCTCTTGACCCGGAAGACGACGGATGCCGCGGCCAGGGGGGTCCCGGCATCCCGGGCTGCCTTCGCGAAGCCCTGCGCGACCGCGCGCGCCCACGCCTCGGTGGCCGCCTTCACAGCCGCGTAGTTGGCGCCGCCCGCGAGCGGCCGCGCGACGGCGGTGGAGGAGACGACCGCCAGCCGGCCGGCGCTCGACGCGCGCAGATCGGCGTCGAAGGCACGGCTCACGTGGCGCAGGGCGGTGAGGGAGCGCTCGAGGAACCGGAAGTCGTCGTCGGTCTGCCCGGCGAGACCCCCGCCCCCGCGCCAGCCGCCGACCAGGTGCAGGACGCCGTCGACGGCGTCCTCGGCGGCGTGCAGGCGCTCCGCGAGCCCGGCGACCGCGGCCTCGTCGGTCAGGTCGCACACTTCGGGGCGTGCGCCGACCTGCGCGAGAGGCTCGAGCTTCGCGGCATCCCGCCCCACCGCGATCACGCGCGCCCCCGCCGAGACGAGGGCGCGCGTCGCCGCGAGGCCGGACGCGCTCGTGGCGCCGGCGATCAGGACGAGCCGTCCGGCGACCGTGTCAGGCATCGGCGCCGGTCAGTCCGGCCGTCGACTCGATGACCGGCTTCATCTTCTTGTCGAGCGCCTCGAAGAACATCGACAGCGGGAACTCGTCGTCCATCACGGCGTCGGTGTAGCCCTTCGGCGCGCCGGCGAGGATCTCGTCGGGGAGGCCCCGAGCCCACTGCGACGCGGGATTGGGCGTGAGCGTGCCGCGGACCAGCTCGTAGGCGGCCAGCCAGTGCGCCGTCTTCGGGCGGTCGATCGAGCGCCAGTACAGCTCGTCGATCGCATCGGCGAGCGCGACCACCGCGGCGGGCACCTCATCCCAGTCGAACGCCAGGGCGGTGTCGGTCCAGTGCAGCACACCGCGCTGGTGCAGCCACGCGAACAGCAGCTGACCGCCGAGCCCGTCGTAGTTGCGCACTCGCGAGCCGGTGATCGAGAACCGGAAGATGCGGTCGAAGATCACCGCGTACTGCACCAGCTTCGCGTGCTCGAGCATCTCGGACTCGGCCGGCGTCAGGTCGTCGCGAGCCGACAGGCGTCCCTGGATCGCGACGCACTCGCGGAAGGCCGTGAGGTCGCACCGCAGCTCCTCCAGCGAATACAGGAAGTACGGCATCCGCTGCTTGATCATGAACGGGTCGAACGGCAGATCGCCGCGCATGTGGGTGCGGTCGTGGATGATGTCCCACATCACGAACGTCTTCTCGGTGAGCGCCTGGTCGTCGAGCATGCGCGCGGCGTCCTCGGGCAGGTCGAGCTTCGTGGTGTCGGCGGCGGCGCGCACCACGCGGCGGTAGCGCGCGGCCTCGCGGTCCTGGAAGATCGCGCCCCACGTGAACGACGGGATCTCGCGCATCGCGACCGTCTCGGGGAACAGCACCGCCGAGTTGGTGTCGTATCCGGGCGTGAAGTCGAGGAAGCGCAGCGAGACGAAGAGCCGGTTGGTGTACTCGGTCTCGAGCTCGGCGATGAAGTCGGGCCAGATCACCTCGACGAGCACGGCCTCGACGTGCCGGTCGGACGAGCCGTTCTGCGTGTACATCGGGAAGACCACGAGGTGGCGGATGCCGTCTGCCCGGTGCTGCTGCGGCTGGAACGCCGCGAGCGAGTCCAGGAAGTCGGGCACGCCGAAGCCCTCGTCCATCCATCGGCCGAAGTCCCGCATCGATGCTGCGAGGTACGCGGCGTCGTGCGGGAAGCGCGGACGCAGCTCGTCCATCGCGGCGACGATCGCCTCGACGTGAGCGCGGGCTTCGGCGTGGGACGCGGCATCCGGAATCGAGCCGTCCTTGATCTGGAGCGGCTGCAGAGCGGATGCCGCCGCCTTGAGGCTCTGCCAGGCACTCGAGGTCTCGACGCCGGCGGCGAGGGCGATGGCGTCCTCGACGACCTCGGGTTCGCCGACGATGGCCTGCGCGGGAGTCTGGCTGATGGGCATGATGAACCTCCGATCGTCTGTGGGTGACGGGATCATTCTACGGGAAGACTTCCTGTGATCCATGCCCTGCACCGGAATGGTTCCTGCCCTTCGGGGCTCGGGTGGGTAGAGTCAGAGCGTGGCGACCTCTGACACTCCCGCGCGGATCGACGACCCGATCGACGCCGCCATCGTGCGCGCGGTGTCGCTCAACGCCCGGGCGACGCTGGCCGAGCTGTCGACGGCCGCAGGGCTCTCGGTATCGGCCGTGCAGACGCGGCTGCGCCGCCTCGAGGCGCGCGGCGTCATCACCGGCTACCGCGCGGCCGTCGACCCCGAGGCCGTCGGCAAGCCGCTGTCGGCCTTCATCGAGATCACGCCGCTCGACCCCGCCCAGCCCGACAACGCTCCCGAGCTTCTCGAGCACCTCGACGAGATCGAGGCGTGCCACTCGATCGCGGGCGACGCCAGCTACATCCTCTTCGTGCGGGTGACGTCGCCGCGGCACCTCGAGACGCTGATCCGCGACATCCGCCTCGCCGCCTCGGTCAACACCCGCACCACGGTCGTGCTGCAGACCTTCTACGAGAATCGGCCGATCCTGCCCGCCTAGTCCCGGGCGCCGCCGTCGACTCGAGGGCTGAGCAGGCCCGGCGGCTGCGCCGCTTCGAAGACGGAGGAAGACCCGCAGCGGACGGGTCGCCGGTCCGCTCGAGGCGGCCTGCCTCCTCGGGTTTCGACGGCTGCCGGCGCGTCGCGGGTGCCGCGGTCGCGGGCCGCGCGCGTGAAGGAGCGGGGAGAAACCGGGGCGGAACGCGGGCCCGGCGCCCATGCGCGCCCATTTCTCCCCCGACATTCACAAGAGTCGGCGGAGCGGCGACTACGCTCGTGCACGTGGAGGGGTCCAGCGATACCGGCGTGCCGCTCCGGTCGGGGCGCGGCGTGCTTATCGTGCGCAACGCGGCGTCGGGCACGGCGGTCATGCGCTCCGACCCTGCCGCGACGTTCGCCGAGCGGCTGCCCGAGGCTGTCGTGCACGAACTCGCCGAGGAGGAGGACCTCGCTGACGTCGTCACGGCGGCGATGGAGTCGGATGCCCCGCCCGCCGTGCTCGGGATCTACGGCGGCGACGGGTCGGTGTCGCGCATGGCTCACCTCGCGCGGCGGCACGATCGCCCGCTGCTCGCGATGCCCGGCGGAACCTTCAACCACTTCGTGCGCGCGCTCGGGATCGCCGACGTGGGCATCGCCCTCGACGCGCTCGGGGCCGGATCGACGGCGTCGGTGGGCGTGGTCGAGGCGACCGCCGACGACGACGAGCCGGTCACGGTCCTCAACGTGGTGTCGGTCGGCGCCTACCCCGAGCTCATCGGGGAGCGCGAGCGCCGCAGCAGCCTCGGGAAGTGGCTGGGCGGGGTCGCGGCGACGTGGAGCGCGCTGCGCCGCACCGAGCCGCTCACGATCGTGCTCGACGGCCGCCGCGCGCGGGTGTGGTCCGTCTTCGTCAGCGTGGGCCGCAATGATCCCGACCGCGTCGCGACGATGCAGCGACAGGAAGCGGATGCCTCGGTCCTCGACGTCCGCATCCACCATGCCCGCGGCTCGCGCGTGCGGGCGCTGGCCTCGCTCGCCTTCGGCAAGCGCAGCGCGGCTGTGCTGCGGGCCGTGCGGCTGTTCCCGCGCGACGCCGACATCGAGCGGCGCGTCGTGCGCGACCTCGACCTGCGGGTGATCCCGCAGCCCGGCCGGCCGTCGGTGTTCGTCCACGACGGCGAGCTCGAGGAGCGCGATCCCGCCGGCTTCCGCCTGCGCTGCCGCGCCCTCCCCGACGCGCTCCAGGTCTTCGCCCCGCGCTGACCGCGCGTGTGGCGCAGTTCCTCGCACCGGGCGCGGTTGCACCAGCGCCCTTTGCGGCTTCGTGCGCCGCACCTCCCCGGAGACGGAGAAAGGCGGATGCCGCGACCCGGCGAGGGGGCGCGGCATCCGGTGAAACGGGGGTCAGTCGTGCTGGGGGAAGCCCAGGTTCAGGCCGCCGTGCGAGGGGTCGAGCCACCGCGAGGTGACCGCCTTCTCGGCCGTGAAGAACTCGAACCCGTGCGGGCCGTACGCCTTGGCGTCGCCGAAGAGCGAGGCCTTCCAGCCGCCGAACGAGTGGTACGCGACCGGGACCGGGATCGGCACGTTGATGCCGATCATGCCGACCTGCGCCTCGCGCTGGAAGCGCCGCGCGGCACCGCCGTCGTTCGTGAAGATCGCCGTGCCGTTGCCGTACAGGCTCGAGTTGATGATGCCGAGGCCGTCCTCGTAGCCGTCGACGCGGACGACCGAGAGCACGGGACCGAAGATCTCGTCCTTGTACACGGCCGACGACGTGGGCACGTTGTCGATCAGCGTGGGCCCGAGCCAGAAGCCGTTCGGGTCGCCGTCGATCTCGACGTCGCGCCCGTCGACGACCACCGAGGCGCCGTCGGCGCCGGCGATGTCGAGATAGGAGGTGACCTTGTCGCGGTGCTGGCCGGTGATGAGCGGGCCCATGTCGCAGCCCTTCATGCCGTCGCCGGTGCGCAGCGTCGCCATGCGCTCGGACACCTTCTGCACGAACTCGTCGGCGATCGTGTCGACCGCGAGCACGACCGAGATCGCCATGCAGCGCTCGCCGGCCGAGCCGAACCCGGCGTTGACGGCCGCGTCGGCGGCGAGGTCGAGGTCGGCGTCGGGGAGCACCAGCATGTGGTTCTTCGCGCCGCCGAGGGCCTGCACGCGCTTGCCGTGCGAGGTCGCCGTCTCGTACACGTACTTCGCGATCGGCGTCGAGCCGACGAAGGAGATGGCGCGCACGTCGGGGTGCTCGAGGAGCGCGTCGACGGCCTCCTTGTCGCCGTGGACGACGTTGAGCACGCCGTCGGGGAGGCCCGCCTCCTTGAGGAGCTCGGCCATCCAGTTCGCGGCGGTCGGGTCCTTCTCGCTGGGCTTGAGGATCACGGCGTTGCCGGCCGCGAGCGCGATCGAGAAGAACCACAGCGGCACCATGGCCGGGAAGTTGAACGGGCTGATGATGCCGACCACGCCGAGCGGCTGGCGCAGCGTGTAGACGTCGATGCCGGTCGAGACGTTCTCGGAGTACGCGCCCTTGGTGAGGTGGCCGAGTCCGCACGCGAACTCCACGACCTCCATGCCGCGGGCGATCTCGCCGAGGGCGTCGGAGAGCACCTTGCCGTGCTCGCGCGTCAGAATCTCGGCGAGCTCGCCCTTGCGGGCGTTGAGCAGCTCGCGGAAGGCGAACAGCACGCCCTGGCGCTTGGAGATCGACGCGTCGCGCCAGCCCGCCCACGCCTCGGACGCCACGTCGACGGCGGTGGCGACATCCGCCGCAGACGCGAACCGCACGGTCTTCTGCACCGTCCCGAACGCGGGGTTGTAGACATCGCCGGTGCGCTCGGACGTGCCCGCCCAGGCGGCGCCGCGCACCCAGTGCTCGAGGGTCGTCGTGGCGGCCTGCTCGGTCCGCTCCAGGGTGGTCGTGTCAGTCATCGTGGGTTCCTGCCCTTCATTGGGAAGCCCTCCTCGTGAGAGGACGCGCACGCGTCAAGAGAGGTCCTCTTCGACGCTCGTCAGAGCTTCATCGTAAATCGACATGGCCTGCGCCACTTCGTCGTCGGTGACCACGCAGGGCGGCACCACGTGGATGCGGTTGTCGGCGGCGAACGGCATGAGGCCGCGCGCCGACAGCTCCTTCTTGAGCCGGCCGATCACGTCGGCCACGACCGGTTCGCGGGTCTCGCGGTCCGTCACGAGCTCCACCGCCCAGAAGACGCCCTCGCCGCGCACCTCGCCGATCAGGCGGTGCTTCTCGGCCAGGTCGGCGAGCGCCGGGCCGATCGCCTCGACGCCGATCCGGTGCGCGTTCTCGACGATCCCCTCGTCCTCCATCGCGTCGATCGAGGCGATGATGGATGCCGCGGCCAGCGGATGCCCGGAGTAGGTGAGCCCGCCGGGGAAGACGCGGTCGTCGAACGTCGCCGAGATCGCGTCGGAGATGATCACGCCGCCCACGGGCACGTAGCCGGAGTTGACCCCCTTGGCGAACGTGATGAGGTCGGGGACGACGTCGTAGCCCTCGAAGGCGAACCAGCGCCCGGTGCGCCCGAAGCCGGCCATGACCTCGTCGAGGATGAGGATGATGCCGTACCGGT
>NZ_JAYRDE010000098.1:0-11383 GCF_041909575.1 Microbacterium sp.
GCAGATGTTCTCGCCGCTCCCCCGCGGGGCGTTCCCCGGCGTCGACGACAACGAGGTCTACGCATTCCTCGACCGTCACGCCTGAGACCCTCGGGTCACACGGGCGGAAGGCGCGGTTCGGCGGCGCGGAAGGCGCGGGTCGTGGCGGCGGATGTCGCGGCGGCGGCGTAGCCTCGAGAGGTGACCCCCGAACTCGCCGCCCGTATCGTCGCGGACTCCCGCGATCGCGTGGCGTGGGTGCGGGCGCGCTCGCGGGGAATCACCGCGACGGATGTCGCGACCCTCACGTCCGAGAGGGCGATCCCTCGCGCCGCCGACGCCAAGCTGATGGGCTCGGGGTTCTCCGGCAACGCGTTCACAGCGCACGGCCGCGCGCGCGAGCCCGAGATCGCGGCCTGGGTCGCGGCGACCCACGGCATCCAGCCGTCGTCGGCGCTCTTCCACGCGGTTGTCGAGAAGCGTCATCTTGCGACGCCCGACGGCATCGCGGTCGACGCCGCCGGGCGCGTCGTGCTGGCCGAGATCAAGACCACGAACAAGTCGTGGCGCAGCATCCCCCGCTCCTATCTGCGTCAGGTGTGGTGGCAGCAGCACGTGCTCGGCGCCGAGCGCACGCTCGTCGCATGGGAGCAGCACGACGCCTTCGTGCCCGTCGGCGACGAACCCCGCTGTGCGTGGGTCGACCGCGACGACGCGGAGATCGCCCGGCTGGTCCGGCTGGCGACCGCCCTGATCGACGAGCTCTACCATCGCACGACGAAGGGGCAGGTGCCCCCCGAGCGGATGCCGCAGCCCAGCGCGCCGCGGCAGCCCTTCCGCGCCCTCGCCCTCGCCGACTGATTTCGCGCCGTCAGCGCAGGGTCGTGATGGCCTTGGCCCCGGCGTCCCAGACGCGCAGCCCGGTCGCCTCGCCGAGGACGTGGGGAGCGTCGACCGCCGCCATGACCTCGGACAGGCGTTCGGCAGGCACCGAGCGCGCGAGCGTGACATGGGGTGTCCAGCGCCCGGTGGCGGTGGTGGCGTAGCGAGGCGCCGGCGGTCCGAGTCGCTCCGCGACGGCGGCGTGGAAGCGGAGGAGCTCCGCGGTCACGATCACCTGCCGTGCGACGACGACGCGGGCCGCATGACGGAAGAGAACGATTCCGCCCAGCTCGAGCGGCAGAGGCAGCAGCTGCGCTTCGCCGGCGAGCGCGCCGACGTCCAGGTCGTCCCGGACGGCGACGGTGACGTGCGGCCGGTTGCTCGGCGACGGGTTCCGGCCGGCGCTCGGCAGCCCGGCGATCCGGAGCCGTTCCCAGTCTTCACGGACGACGCGCTCGGTCGCAGCATCCGGAACCAGCTCGACGCTGAACATCCGCCCATCCTCGCACCACCCACTAGTTGACGTGAATCAACGATTCTTATATAGTTGATCTTCATCAACTGTTGACTCATGTCAATGATCTCCTGTCGCCGTTGCCGCGCCGACCCCACTCCTCGAAGGACCCTCATGGCCACCACCGCCACCGCGACCGGCTCGGTCGCCGACATCGCCGACGAGAAGCGCCGGCACCGCCGCGTGCTCCAGGCGCTCACCGGCCTCTTGCTGGGCATGTTCGTGTCGATGCTCGCGTCAACCGTCGTCTCCACCTCGCTGCCCGTCATCGTCCACGACCTGGGCGGCGACCAGGCGGCGTTCACGTGGGTGGTCACGGCGACCCTGCTGACGACTGCCATCTCCACCCCCATCTGGGGCAAGCTCGCCGACCTGTTCAACCGGAAGCTGCTCATCCAGCTCGCGATCGTGATCTTCGTCCTCGCGACCGCGGCGGCCGGGTTCTCGCAGGACCCCGGCACCCTCATCGCCTTCCGCGCCGTGCAGGGAATCGGCGCGGGCGGTCTCGCCGCGCTCAGCCAGGTCATCATGGCCGACATCATCAGCCCCCGCGAGCGGGGCCGCTACATGGGCCTCTTCGGCGCCGTGATGGCCGTCGCCACCGTCGGCGGTCCGCTGCTCGGCGGGTTCATCACCGACACGATCGACTGGCGCTGGAACTTCTTCATCGCGCTCCCGTTCGCCGTCGCCGCCCTCTTCATCATGCAGCGGACGCTCCACCTGCCCGCCCGCCCGAAGCGGAAGGCGCGCATCGACTACGTCGGCATCGTGCTGCTGTCCACCGCCGTCTCGCTCCTCCTCATCTGGGTGACGGGCGCGGGCGCGGACTACGACTGGTGGAGCACCGAGACCGTCCTGATGGTCGGCGGCGCGCTGCTGGCGACGGTGCTGTTCATCGTCGTCGAGCTGCGCTCGAAGGAGCCGCTCGTGCCGCTCACGATGTTCCGCAACCGCACCTTCACCCTCGCCGTGATCGCGTCGATCTCGATCGGCATCGCGATGTTCGGCACCTCCGTCTTCCTCAGCCAGTACATGCAGCTGGCCCGCGGGGCGACGCCGACCGAGGCCGGCCTCATGACGATCCCGATGATCGCGGGACTCCTGCTCGCCTCCATCGTGATCGGCGGGCTGGTGACGCGCCACGGATTCTGGAAGCCCTACCTCATCGTCGGCGGCGTCCTGCTGATCGCGGGCTCGTACCTGCTCTCGACGATCCACTACGACACGAACTTCGTCCTCGTCTCGGTGTATATGTTCCTGCTCGGGGCGGGCGTCGGCATGACGATGCAGAATCTCGTGCTCATCGTCCAGAACACGGCTGAGCCGAGCGAGATCGGCGTCGCGAGCTCCGGAGTGACGTTCTTCCGCAGCCTCGGCGGAACGATCGGCGTGTCGGTCATGGGTGCGACGCTCGCCGCCTCCGCGACGAGCCTCTTCACCGACCGCAAGGACGACATCGGCGCGGCCCTCATGACGCTCGGCGAGAAGGGCGTCGCCATCGGCGAGCAGCTGCAGTCGGGCACCATCCCGCAGGTGTCGGCCCTGCCGGAGTCGATCCGCGTGATCGTCGAGGACATCTACGCCCAGGCGATCGCGCACTCGTTCCTGATCGCGGTGCCGCTGGCCGTGATCAGCCTCATCGCGATCATCTTCCTGCCGAACAAGCCGCTCACCCGCATGACCACGACGGAGCGCGCGGAGGCGCTCGAGGCCGACCTCGCGACCGTCTCGACCTCCGAGGGGATGGCCGCGCTCGACGCGACCGGCACCGTTCGAGTACCGGAGGCCGCCGCCCCCAGCCGCCCGGAGGACCACGCCACGGCGGCCGAGGCATCCGCCCGCCGCTAATGTCGATGACGATGACCACCGACGACACCCGAGAGGCGCGCACCGAGGCGGTGCGCGCCCTCGAGGCGGAGTTCGGGGAGCTGATCAACCGGTTCCGGCGCGTCATCGCCGAGAACGCCCACCGGGTCAGCCCCGGTATGCTGCCCGGTGCCTACAAGGTGTTCACGACGATCGTGCGCCGCGAGTCGATCACGCTCTCCGCACTGGCCGAGACGCTCGCGGCCGACAAGGGTCAGATCAGCCGCGCGGTGCGCGAGCTCGAGCAGCTCGGCCTCATCGAGCGCACCCCCGACCCCGACGACGGGCGGTCCGCTCTGCTGTCGCCGACGCCGGCAGGGCTCGAGCGTCTCGCCGCGGCACGCGCACCCCAGGAGCGCACGCTCGTCGACGCGCTCGAGGAGTGGCCGATCGACGACATCCGCAACCTGTCGCGCCTGCTGCACGCGCTCACCGCCGGCGAGTCGCCGGCGGGCCGCTGAGGGGCTTCTCGGTCCGGTAGCACCGGCGTAACACGGGCGAGACATTGCCGCGATTGACTGGCCTCACGCGGCGCACCGATGCCGCCGACGACGACGTGCACGCGGAAGGAGCGCCCGATGAGATTCCGGCCGCTGCGATCAGCCCCCACCTCCGACGCCGAGCGCGTGGCCGTCGCCGACCCGCCCGCCGTGATGACGGCGGCCGTCTTCGACGGCCCGGGCGATGCCGACGCGCTGCGCGCGGGATCCGTCCCCGTTCCCTCGCCCGTGATCAGCGAGCTCCTCGTGCGCGTGGTGGCCGCAGGCGTCAATCCGATCGATGCGAAGACCCGCGCGGGGGCGGGCGTGTCCGGGCAGATCCCGGCCTTCCCGTCGACGCTGGGCTTCGACTTCAGCGGGATCGTCGTGAAGAGTCCGTACGAGTCCCACCCCCTCGCCCCGGGAACGCCGGTGTACGGCATGGCCGCCTTCCCGCGTTCGGGCGGCACGTACGCCGAGTACGCCGTCGTCCCCTCGCTCTCGGTCGCGCGCAAGCCCGCCTCGCTGTCGCACGTCGAAGCCGCAGGCGTGCCGTTGGCGGCCCTGACCGCGTGGGGCCTGGTCGTCGAGACCGCCCACGCGCACGAGGGGCAGCGGATCCTCATCCACGCCGGCAGCGGCGGGGTCGGCCACTTCGCCGTGCAGTTCGCGGCGTACTTCGGCGCCCACGTCACCGCGACGGCGTCCGGCCGGAACGCCGCCTGGCTGCGCGAGCTCGGCGCGGCGGTGGTGATCGACTACACCACGACCCGCTTCGACGAGATCATCGCCGATGTCGACGTCGTCATCGACCTCGTGGGCAACGTCGGCGGAGACGTGGGCACTCGCTCGCTGCGGGTGCTCCGCCGGGGCGGGCTCTACATCGTCGTGCCGACGGGCTCCTGGCCCGGCTACGGCGACGCGGCGGCCGAGGCCGGGGTGCGCGCGACCAGCTACAAGGTGATCCCCGACGGCGGCGCCCTCGCCACCATCGGACGCCTGCTCGACTCGGGCGCGGTGCAGGTCTACATCGACCGCGTGTTCGACCTGGCCGACGCGGCATCCGCCCACCGTCACCTCGAGGACGGCCACACGCGCGGCAAACTCGTGCTGCGCGTCAGCGACGACTGACCCTGACCCCGCCTCGGCCGGCGGTCAGGCGGGGGCGAGCACCCGGCGGCCCTCGGCGACGATCTCCTCGGCGATCGCGTCGAGCAGCGGCGAGCGCAGGTTCCACTGCTGCCAGTACAGGGGCACGTCGACCGGCGGGCCGCCGAGCCGCACGAGTTCGCCGCGCGCGAGCGGCTCCTGCGACTGGAACGTCGGCAGCAGCGCCCACCCGAGGCCGAGGCGCACGGCGGTGGCGAAGTCGTTCGAGGCGGGGACGAAGTGCCTCGGCGGGCGGCCGTGGACCCCCATCGCCGTGAGCCATTCGTTCTGCAGATCGTCGCGCCGATCGAAGTCGACGACCGGCGCGTCGGCCAGAGCTTCGGGGGTCGCCCCGGCCGCGAGCCAGCGCTCGACGAATCCCGGTGTGGCGACGGCCTCGTAGCGCATGGCGCCGAGGGCACTCACTCGGCACCCCGCCACAGGGGTCGCTCGCGAGGTCACCGCGCCCATGACGGTGCCCGACTCGAGGAGCCCGGCGGTGAACTCCTGGTCGTCGCGGTGAAGATCGAAAGCGACCGGATGCCGCTGCGACAGCCGGGCGAGAGGCTCGAGGAACCACGTTCCGAGCGAGTCCGCGTTCACCGCGAGGGGCACGGACGTGCGCGCTCCGTCGCCCGCATCCGCGCCGAGCTCGGCAACGGTGTCGTGCTCGAGGAGCGCCGCCTGCCGCGCGAGCCGGACGACGGCGATGCCGGCTTCCGTCGCGCGCGCGGGCTTGGACCGCACGAGGACGACCCGGCCGAGCTGCTCCTCGAGCGCCTTGATGCGCTGGCTCACGGCAGAGGGAGTGATGTGCAGTCGCCGGGCGGCCGCGTCGAGCGTGCCCTCGTCCACCACGGCGGCGACCGTCTCGGCCAGCTCGAACGGGATCCTCATAGTAAGCAAGGCTAATGCACGTGAAGAATCATGAGCTGGACTGAATCAGCGCTCCGCCCTACCGTCGAAGGGTGCTCACCCCTCTCGTCGCCGGCTTCGGCCTCGGCCTCTCCCTGATCGTCGCCATCGGCGCCCAGAACCTCTTCGTGCTGCGCGAGGGACTGCGCCGGGAGCACGTGTTCGTCGTCGCGGCGATCTGCGCGGCATCCGATGCCCTGCTCATCGCGCTGGGAGTGTCGGGCGTCGGGTTCGTGCTGCAGGCCGTGCCCTGGCTCGTCGACGCCGTGCGCTGGGCGGGCGCCGCCTTCCTCGTGACCTACGGCCTGCTCGCGGCTCGTCGCGCGTGGCGGCCGTCGGACCGCGCGCTCCAGGCCGAAGAGCCGCAACCCGGCCCGGCCGGGGCACCCGCGGGCTCCACGGCCACGGCGACGGCGACGCGGACGCGCCTGCTGCCCGTGGTCCTCACCTGCCTCGCCCTCACCTGGCTCAATCCCCACGTCTACCTCGACACGGTGTTCCTGCTCGGCACGGTCGCGAACACCCACGGCGACCAGCGCTGGCTCTTCGGCGCGGGGGCGATGGCCGCCAGCGTGATCTGGTTCTTCGGCCTCGCCTTCGGTGCGCGGTACCTCGGCCGGTGGCTGTCGACGCCGCGCGCCTGGCGCATCCTCGACGCGATCATCGCGGTCGTGATGATCGCGCTCGGCGTGAGCCTCGTGCTCCCCCACTGACCCCGGCCCGACGTCAGCGCTCGATCTGCTCCCTGCGGGCGCGCACGAGCGCGCGCACGACGTCGTCGGGCAGCGGATGCTCCGGCTGGAACCGGATGGTCCCCTTGTCGATCCCGATCCCGGGGTGGCCGCTCAGCGAGTCCGCGACCGCGCTCACCGCCTCGGGGCTGAACGGGTAGACGCCGATGTGCTTCTTCGCCCGCATGACCGAGATCAGCGGCTTGCCGCGGTGCACGAGCGCCGGCATCCCGTAGCCGAGGCCCTGCTCCGCGTCCGGCACGACCTCGCGCGCGACGGCGTACAGACGCTCAACGGGCGCACGGTCGGCGGGATCGAGCCCCGCGAGGAGATCGTCGACGGTTCCCATGCACGAATCCTGGCATCCGGCGCTCCCGCGCGACACCCGCACAGGGCACGATGGACGCATGAGGCGCGTGCACGTCCTCGTCCGCGGCGAGGTGCAGGGAGTCGGCTACCGCTACACGATGCGCATGGTCGCGCGGGAGGCGGGCGTCGCCGGCTGGGTGCGCAATCGCCGCGACGGCTCCGTCGAGGCCGAGGTGGAGGGCACCGACGCGCAGGTCGACGAGGTGCTCGCCTGGATGGCGGAGGGCCCGCCCGGTTCGCGGGTGACCTCCGCGACGGTGACGGATGCCGCGCCCTCCGGCGAACGCGGCTTCGACGTCCGCGCCTCGGCCTGATCGGGGCATCCGCCCGCTTCGTCGGGTCGAGGCATCCGCTCGCTTCGTCGGGTCGGATGCCGCTCCTCGGCTGATCTGCGGGCCCGGGAACGCCCGTGTGAGCCGGTGAGCGTCCGCCGGCCGGCTCAGTCCTCGAAGGGGCGCAGCAGCCGGTCGATGAAGCGTCGGGTGCGCTCGTTCTTCGGGGCGGTGAAGAGCTCCTTCGGCGCGCCGCGCTCGACCACGACGCCCTGGTCGAAGAACAGCACCTCGTCGGCGACCTGGCGGGCGAAGGCGAGCTCGTGCGTGACGATGAGCATCGTCCACCCCTCGTCGGCGAGCTCCTTCAGCACGAGGAGCACCTCGCCGACCAGCTCGGAGTCGAGGGCGCTCGTCGGCTCGTCGAACAGCAGGAGAGCCGGCTGGAGCGCGAGGGCGCGCACGATCCCGACGCGCTGCTGCTGCCCGCCGGACAGCTCGAACGGGTACGCGTCGCGCTTCTCCGCCAAGCCCACGCGCTCGAGCAGAGCCTCCGCCCGGGCGACGGCCTCGGCCTTCGGCACCCCGTGCGCGTTGATCGGCCCCTCGGTGACGTTCTGGAGCACGGTGCGATGCGGGAACAGGTTGTGGTGCTGGAACACCATCGCGGACTGGTCGCGCAGCGCGATGCGCTCCGCCTTCGACACGGGCTTCGCGAAATCCACCCGCGGCCCGCTCGAGAACGAGACGACGCCGTACTCCGGCGTCTCCAGGCCGTTGAGCGAGCGCAGCACGGTCGTCTTGCCCGATCCGCTGGGGCCGATGAGCACGACGACCTCGCCGCGACGGACCTCCAGGTCGACGCCGTCGAGCACTCGGTTCTCGCCGAACGTCTTGGTCAGTCCCGAGACGGTCAGCAGGGGTGCGTCGTCGGCGGGCGCGGGCGGCGCAAGGGCGTCGTCGTGCGGATCAATGGGCGACATAGCGGTCGAGCCTCCGTTCGATCGCGTTCTGCCCCGAGGAGAGCACGAGGCAGATGAGCCAGTAGATGAGGGCGGCCTCGAGATATATCGGCAGCACCTCGAACGAGAACGCGGCGATCTGCTGCGCCTTGCGGAACATCTCGGTGACGAGGATCGTCGAGGCGAGCGACGTGTCCTTGACCAGCGAGATGAAGGTGTTCGACAGCGGCGGCACCGACACCCGCGCCGCCTGAGGCAGCACCACCCGGGTGAGGGTCTGGGTCTGCGAGAAGCCGACGGTGTGCGCCGCCTCCCACTGTCCCTTGGGCACCGACAGGATCGCCGCACGGACGATCTCGGCGGCGTACCCGCCGACGTTGAGGGAGAACGCGATGATGGCCGCGGGCCAGGGGTCGATGACGACGCCCACCGACGGCATCCCGTAGAAGATCACGAACAGCTGCACGAGCAGCGGCGTGCCCCGGATCGCCGAGATGTAGACGCGCGCGATCGCCGACAGGACGCGGTTGCGCGAGAGCCTCATCAGCGCCACGATCACCGCGATGACGAGGCCGAAGGCCATCGACGCGAGCGCGAGCGGAATGGTTCCGGTGATCGCGGCGAGCAGCAGGGGCCAGAACGAGTCGACCAGCAACTGCCAGGTGCTGCCATCCATGGGCGCTCCTCCCTTCCGGGCAGACGAAACCGCCGCCCGCCCACGCTAGGGCGAGCGGCGGCTCAGGGTCTACTGGGTGACGTCGTCGCCGAAGTACTTCTCGCTGATCTCGGCGAGCACGCCCTCCTCGCGGAGCTCGGCGAGCGCGGCATCGATCGCCTCGACGAGCGCTTCCTTGTCCTTCGTGAAGGCGAAGGCGCTGAGGCTCGGGTCCTCGGTCTCGGCGGCGATCTTCAGACCGGTGGGACCTTCCGAGTTCTCGTAGTCGAGGAACGTCAGGCTGTCGTTGACGGTGGCGTCGACGCGACCCTGCTCGAGGAGTGCGACGGCCTGCGCCCAGCCCTCGACTGCTTCGACCTGCGCGCCGCTCTCCTCCGCGAGGGTGTACCAGTTGCTCGTGAGCGACTGCGCGGTCGTCTTGCCGGCGAGGTCGTCGAAGCTCGAGATCGAGTCGTCGTCCTCCTTCACGACGATGACGCCGGGCGAGACGGTGTAAGGCTCGCTGAAGAGGTACTTCTCCTCGCGCTCCGGGTTGATCGACACCTGGTTTCCGATGACGTCGAAGCGACCGGCATCCAGTCCCGCGAAGATCGCGTCCCACTGGGTCTCCTGGAAGCTGACCTCGAGTCCCAGCTTGTCGGCGACCGCCTCGGCGATCTCGACGTCGAAGCCGACCAGCTCGCCGCTCTCGTCGTGGTAGCTGAAGGGGCGGTAAGTGCCCTCCGTGGCGACCGTCAGGGTGCCCTCGGTGACGAGGCCGTAGTCGCTGCCGCCGGCGGCGGAGTCTGCGGGCTCAGGGGACGCCGAGCTGCACGCCGAGAGGGCGAGGACGGCGGAGGCGGCGAGGACGATGGCGGTGATACTGCGGCGTGGCATGGCGATGTTCCTGGTGGGGTGAAGGGGAAGCCCTCAGAAGGACGTCGTGCGTCCAGGGCCCTTCAATTACAACACGCCGTGATGGATTCCATGCCATCGCGTTACCTGTCGTTGCACCTCAGGGCAGCCCCGCCGCCAGCTCGGCGAACACGTCGGCGGCGCGATCGCGGGTCGCCAGCGCCGCGGCCTGACCGGCCCACAGCGACACCAGCTCGGCATCGCCCTGGGCGGACGCCGCCGCGCGGAAGACGCCTGTCGCCCAGTTCTGCGCCGGGAAGGGCGCGATGACGCCGGCCGTCTCGAGCTCGCGCATGGCGCGGTTCGGGATGCCGCGTGCCAGCCGTCCACTCATGGCACGGGTGAGCACGGTGCCGGTCTCGGCCGCAGCCTCGATGGCTGCGCGGTGCCCCGCCGTCGCCGCCGACTCGCGCGCGCGCAGGAACGCCGTCCCCACCTGCACGCCGGACGCTCCGAGCGCGAGGGCGGCCGCGACGCCGCGACGATCGGCGATGCCGCCTGCGGCGATGACGGGCACATCGACGGCGTCCACCACCTGCGGCACGAGCGCGAAGGTGCCCACGAGCGAGTCCTCGGCACGACGCAGGAACGACACCCGGTGGCCGCCCGCCTCCGAGCCCGTCGCGACCACGGCGTCCACCCCGCCCTCTTCCAGGGCGCGCGCCTCCGCGACCGTGGTGGCGGTGCCGATGACGCGGATGCCGCGCTCTCGCGCCCGCTCGATCAGCTCGGCGCCGGGCACCCCGAACACGACGCTCAGCACGGCCGGCGCCGCCTCGATCACGGCGTCGAGCTGCTCACCGACGTCGGGCAGGAAGCGCTCCGGCGGCGAAGGAGTGGCCACGCCCGCCGCCTCGTACAGCGGCGCCATCGCCGCGAGCGCCGAGCCGAGGTCGACATCCGCCGGCTGCACCTCGTCGCCCACCGGCAGCCAGAGGTTGACGGCGAAAGGGCGGCCGGTCGCCGCGCGCAGCCGCGCGATCGTCTCGTGGATGCGCTCGGGGGTGTAGCCGTAGAGCCCGTAGGACCCGAGTCCGCCGAGGTCGCTGACGGCCGCCGTGAGGTCTACCGAGGAGAGCCCGCCGAAGGGTCCGAGGACGACGGGACGGTCGATTCCGAAGAGCTGGTCAACAGACGCCACTCCTCGACGCTACTCCGGACCGTCTCCTCCCGGCGCTCTCGCGCCGCGGACCGGCGCTGACGCAGGCACAGCGCGAGCATGATCGCGCACGAGACCACGTAGAAGGTGTGAAGGCCCCAGACCGGACCGACCGGGAGCGTGAACACGTAGAGCGAGTAGACGGCGTTGGCACCGTTGATCATCACCATGCTCAGCAGGCTGTACGAGGACACATCGCGGGTGCGCAGCGCCTTGCGCAGCATCGGCAGGTTGCTCACCGCGAAGACCACGGTGGCCAGCGTGCCGGCGATGAGGGGGATGTCCACGAGGCAACGCTACGAACCACGCCAGGTCGGCCGCTTCGACAGAACCGCCCATCTTGGGGGCATGCCCCGATGGGCAGAACTATGCAGACGGGCTCCCGCCTGCATATGCAGGCGTGGCGGTGCGGATGCCGCGCCGGGTCAGATGAGCCCGTTCTCGTAGGCATAGGCCGTCGCCGCCGCTCGCGAAGAGAGGCCGAGCTTGCCGTAGATGTTGGCGAGGTGACGAGCGACGGTCTTCTCGCTGAGCGT
>NZ_JAYRDE010000099.1:0-11368 GCF_041909575.1 Microbacterium sp.
GTCGCGGGGCCGCGGCCTCCGTCGCCGCCCCCTCCCCCGGGCGCATAACTCCTGCAGTCTCGCGGCCCCCGGCGGCGCGACGCCCGGAAACTCGGGCATCGCCACTCGGCGGCGCCGCAAAGTGCAGGAGTTATGCGCGGGGCGCCCGAGCGCCGGGCGCGGGGCGCCGGGCGCGGCGCGCGAACCCGGGCGGAATAGCCGGACCGCCCCGGCGGGTTGCACCCGGGGATGAGCACTGCGAACCCGGCCCTGTCCGTCCTCGACCTCGTGCCGGTGCGCGCCGGGCAGACCAGCGCGCAGGCGGTGGCGGCATCCCTCGCCCTCGTCGCCCGGGCAGACGCGCTCGGGTTCCGCCGGTACTGGTTCGCCGAGCACCACAACATGCCGGCCGTCGCCTCGACGACGCCGCCCGTGCTCGCGGCGGCCGCGGCGGCCCGCACGTCGCGGATCCGCCTGGGCTCGGGCGGCGTCATGCTGCCGAACCACTCGCCGCTCGTCGTCGCCGAGCAGTTCGCCGCACTCGAGGCGCTCGCTCCCGGACGCATCGACCTCGGCCTCGGCCGCGCGCCCGGATCGGATCCGGTCATCACGCAGCTGCTGCGCCAGAGCGGCACGACGAGCGACGTCGAGCGATTCCCCGACCACGTGCGCGACATCGTGTCACTCGTCTCGCCCGAGGGCGCATCCGTGCGGTTCACGTCGGGCGGCACCTACGACGTCCATGCGACGCCCGCCGCGGCGACCGTTCCGGAGGTCTGGCTGCTGGGCTCCAGCGACTACTCGGCGCAGCTGGCTGCCGCCGTCGGACTGCCCTACGTCTTCGCGAACCACTTCTCCGGCCAGGGGCTCGAACGGGCGCTCGACCTCTACCGCACGGCGTACCAGCCGAGCGAGGCGCATCCCGAGCCGCGCACGTTCCTGACCGCGAACGTGCTCGCCGCTCCCACCGAGCGGGAGGCCGACGAGCGCGCCCTCCCGAACCTGCGGATGACCGCGCGCCTGCGCACCAACCGGCCGCTCGTGGCGCTCGAGACCGTCGAGCACTCCATCGCCCACGCGGCGGACTTCGACGGGCTCGGCGACTCTTTCATGGCCTCGGCCCGGGCGAACTGGTTCGTCGGCACGCCCGATGCGGTCGCCGCGGGCCTGCGCGACTTCGCGGCGACGCACGGGGTCGAGGAGGTCATGATCTCGCCGATCGCGGGCAGCTACGAGGCAGAGCCGATGGATGCCGCGCCCGGCCGCGAGCAGACGCTCGAGCTCCTCGCGGCCGAGCTCGGGCTGTAGCCCCCCGCGCCCGGCCAGATCGGCCGCCCCGGCCGGGCGCCGGCCCGGCGAGGTCGACCAGACCGGACCTTGCCCCGCGCGACCCGCTCAGCGCGTGAGCGAGTAGAAGCGGAAGAAGCCGAAGTCCTCGATGGGCAGGACGTCGACGTCGGCGAAGCCCGCGGCGCGGGCGTAGTCGCGGAACGTTCCGGGTCGCATGACGGTCCCCGTCCCGACGCTCGGCTGATGCGACAGGCCGTCGGGAAGGCAGCAGAACAGGCTGAACCCGTACATCAGGCGCTCGAGGTCGTCCCCCGGGGCGACGAGCTCCTCGCCCACGGCCTCGTCCATCACGACGACCGGGCCGTCCGGCACCGCGAGCCTCATCGCGGCGAGCACGTCCATCGGACGCGGCATGTCGTGGATGCACTCGAAGGCGAAGGCCGCGTCGAACGGGCCGTAGTGCTCGAGCCCGTCGCCGTCGGCGTTGTGGAACGTCACCCGGTCTGCAACGCCGGCCTCCTCGGCATTGGCGCGCGCGAGCGCGATCGAGGGCTCGTCGATGTCGAAGCCGTCGACCCGCAGCCCGGGGTGCGCCTGGGCCAGGGCGATGGCGGACCAGCCCGCCCCGCTGCCGACGTCGGCGATGCGGGCCCCCGGCCGCGAGAGCACGGACTGCACGGCGGGAATGCTCTCGAACGCCTGCGGAAGCAGGTCGAACCAGGGTCGGTTGAGGTCGGCCTGCGCCTCGCGCGCATCCGCGCCGAGTCGTTCCCAGCTGACGCCGCCGCCCCGGCGGTAGGCGTCGAGAAGCTCCGGCATCACCGCGCCGGTGGCGGCGAAGAACCGCGACAGCGGCGCGAGGTAGTTGAGGCTCTGCGTATCGGTGAGCACTTCGGCGGCTCCCGCGGCCAGCGAATAGCGGCGGCCCTCCGGCGCGCCGCCGTCCTCGAGGTCCAGCACGCCGGTCACGGCCTGCTGCTCGAGCCATTCGCGCGCGTAGCGCGGCTGCGTTCCGGTGCGGGAGGCCAGCTCGGCGACGGTCGAGGGACCGTGCTCCGCGAGGCTGCGGTACCAGCCGAGACGGTCGCCGACGTAGACGGCCATCATGTCGATGGCGCCGAGCGCGGACGCGAACATCCGCTCGGCGAACGCCTCGGCGGCTGCGGTGGTAGCGCCGACCGTGTCGGCGAGGGCGGTGGTCATGGGGTGCTCCTTCGGTGAATCCGGGCCCATGCGGGCTCCTACCGTCGACGCTAGAAGCGGGCGAGGGGGCGCCGAATCGGGCGAATCATGCAGATCCGGGCGCAGGCGGATCTGCATCACCCGCACCAGCGCCGCGCCCCTGGGCGTGCCACCACGCCGCGGCGGCGGTGCGCGTGCCGACGCCGATCTTGAGGTACACGTTGGCGAGGTGACGCCCCACCGTCTTCTCGCTGATGAACAGCCGGCGCGCCACCTCCCGGTTGCCCGCTCCCTCGGCGACCAGCGCGAGCACCTCCCGCTCGCGCCTCGTGAGGGGTCCGTCGATCTCGGACGCCCGCGGTTCGTCGACGCGCGCCCCCAGTCGGCTCAGGATGTCGCGGCCCTGCGCCATCGCGGAGGCGGAGGATGCGGCATCCCCCACGCTTTCGAAGGCCCGGCCCTGGAGCAGCAGGACCCGCGCGAGCTCGTGGGGCTGGCGATCGGCGCGGAACGACGTCTCGGCGCGACGCAGCGCCGTCAGCGCCGAGATCGGATCGTCGGCGGCAAGGGCGAGCATCCCGTCGGCGTGGGCCGACCAGGCCGCGAAGCCGGCGCTTCCGAACCGGGTCGCCGCCGTGCGGAGCTCCTCCGCGGCCGCCTGCGCGGCGGGCAGGTCGGCGCACGCGAGCGTCACCTCGACCATCGCGCGCAGGAGCCGGACCCGGGCGACGGCGTCGCGTCCGGCGAGGGAGGCCTCGAGCGCCGCGCGCGCCGCGACGGTCTCGCCGTGCTCGAGGAGCAGGAGGGCGGCGCCGGGCTGCGGATCGATGCCCGACGTGCGGGCCATCTCGTACGCCTCCCGCGCGCCGTCGGCGTCGCCCCGCCAGCGGCGCAGCTCGCCGAGCTGGTAGAACCCCTCGCCGGCCACCCACGGATTCCCGCCGGCGAGGTCGGCGCACTCGCGCCGGATCGACTCCTCCGCGTCGGTCCACTCGCCGCGGACGCTGCGCAGCTCGATGCGATGCACGCGGCAGATGCCGGTGTAGATGGCCTCGTTGCCGAACTGGTGGCACCACTGCTCGGTCGCGCGGGTCCAGTCCTCCATGCGCCGGAAGTCGGCGAGCTCGTGGCACACGTGGATGACGGTGCAGTAGACATCACCCGCCCACTCGGCGGGCAGGCGCCCCGCCAGCACCGGCAGCATGGCCTCGTCGAGCAGTGCGAAGCCCTGCGAGGACTGCGCGCGCCGCAGCTCGGCCAGCCCGCGGACGACCAGGGCGAGGCACTCCACCGCAGGCTCGGGGAAACGGCGGGCGAGGTCGGTCAGCCGCCGGATCTCGTCGTCCCACCGCAGCGGGTCACCCTCCATCATCGCGATCATCGCGTCGAGGTACGACAGGTACGCATGCACCGGACCGGGGTCGAGGTCGGCGAGGATCCGGCGCGCCCGATGCATCCACGCGTTCCCGATCGTGAGGTCTCCGCGCGTGACCCAGAGCAGGCACAGCTGCAACGCGCTCATCGCCGCGTCGGCCTGGCGATCGACGTCGCAGAAACCCCGGAAGGCCTCCTCGGCGAGAGCGAGCGACTCGGGCACGCGTCCGAGCCACCACGCCGCGCGCGCCATCGCCTCGACGTCCTCGGGGTCGAGTGCGCGATCCGCCCGCGCCGCCGAGAACTGCGCGAGCGCGCCCGCCCAGTCGGACGCGGCGTACGCCCGGCGTCCGGCCTCGACGGTGCCCGCGGGATCGAGCATGCTTCAGGGTACTGCGGTCCGCCCGGCTCCACCGGGTCGCGCGGCTACCAGGCGATCAGCGACACCGGAACGATCTCGATGACGGTGCTGTAGCGCGCGAACATCGTCTCGGTCGTGAGGCCGAGGCGCAGCATCCACTCGTCGTACTTGGCGCCGTAGGCGTCGCCGATGCGCTCTGCCCACGCGGGGCCGCCATTCGGGGTCAGAGCGGCGACCCCGCGGAGCACCGCCAGCTGCTCGCCGTCAGCGCCCGCCTCGAGGTGCAGCAGCACCTTGGGGTCTGCCTCCAGGTTGCGCACCTTCGCGGTGCGGGGCTCACTGAGCACGACCGCGCGGTCGCCGAGCCAGAGGAACCAGACCGGAACCGCGTGCGGATAGCCGTCGCGCCCGGTGGTGCCGATCCACGCGACCTGCTCGGCATCGAGCCGCGCGAGCGTGCGCGCGTGCACCTCGTTCGAGGGGTCGAACGCGAACGGCGCGGTCACGCCTCGTCCGGCTCGCCGCTGAGGAGGCCGCGCAGCCAGTCGCGGGCCTCGACGAACACGTCGTCCGAGTAGCGCTCGGGGTAGTGCACGACGGCGCGGTCGGCGCGCGGATACGAGCCCAGGAACACCACCTGCGGGCTGAAGCGACGAAGTCCGAGGAGGGCGTCGGCCATGCGCTCGTCCGAGATGTGCCCGTCGGCGTCGATGACGAACCGGTAGCGGCCGAGCGCGTCGCCGATCGGGCGCGAGGCCAGCAGCGAGAGGTTGATGCCGCGGGTGGCGAACTGCTCGAGCATCTCGAGCAGGGCGCCGGGGTGGTCGTCGGGCAACTCGGCGATGAGCGAGGTCTTGTCGGCTCCGGTCGGCGGCGGCGGCGCGACCGTGCGGCTCACCAGCACGAACCGCGTCACGGCGTTGGGGTTGTCGCCGATCGCGGAGGCGAGCAGCTCGAGCTCGTGATGCTCGAGGATCCCCGGCGGGGCGATCGCGGCATCCGCGTCGCTGGATCCGTCGATCAGCCCCATCGCGCTGGCGACGTTGCTGGCCGCGGGGACGTGGGCGTGGGCGGGAAGCGTCTGGGACAGCCACTGCAGGCACTGTGCGTACGCCACCGGGTGGGCGGCGACGAGCGAGACGTCGTCGAGCTTCGCGCCGGGGCGCCCGACGAGCACGAACTCGACCGGCACGAGGTACTCGCCGACGATCCGCAGGCCGGGCACCGTGGCGAGAGCGTCCTGCGCCGTCGACACCCCGCCGTCGACGGAGTTCTCGATCGCGATCATCGCGGCATCCGAGCGGCCCTCGACGACATCGGCGAGCGCCTCCCCGACGTTGCGCACCGGACGCCACTCGTGGCCGCGCGCCTCGGGCACCTGGGCCAGAGCGGCCTCCGTGAAGGTGCCGGCGGGGCCCAGGAAGCTGTAGGTGCGCCGCACGGGGACGGATGCCGCGGTCTCGGATGCCGCGGTCTCGGATGCCGCGGTCTCGGGCGCCTCGGAAGTCACGGGTGCCAGCCTAGCCCCGGACGCAACTCCTCAGATTCGGCGGTCCGAGGGGCTGCCGTCCCCGGAATTGCGGGGATCCGGTCGGAATCTGAGGAGTTACGGCGCCCGTCCGGCCCCGCCGGCCGAACGCCGGGCGGCGACATCCGGAGTCAATCCCACGACACGGACCCCCGCGACGAGGCAGACTGGAGCCATGAGTCGCGCAGGACAGCCCGCCGAAGCATCCGACCTCATCGACATCGATGACCTGATCGCCGCCTACTACGACCTCGTGCCGGACCCGTCCGTGCCCGAGCAGCGCGTCGCGTTCGGCACCAGCGGCCACCGCGGCTCGTCCCTCTCGGCGAGCTTCAACGAGACGCACATCCTCGCCACGACGCAGGCGATCGTCGACTACCGGCGTTCGCAGGGCATCGAGGGGCCGCTGTTCCTCGGCCGCGACACGCACGGGCTGTCCCTTCCCGCTGAGCGCAGCGCGATCGAGGTGCTCGTGGCGAACGGCGTCGACGTGCGGGTCGACTCGCGTGACTCCTGGGTGCCCACGCCGGCGCTCAGCCACGCGATCCTCACCTACAACCGGGGACGGGATGCCGCGGACCCGGGTCGCGCGGACGGCATCGTCGTGACGCCGAGCCACAACCCGCCGCGCGACGGCGGCTTCAAGTACAACCCGCCCAACGGCGGGCCGGCCGACACCGACGCCACCGGCTGGATCGCGAACCGCGCGAACGAGCTCATCGCGGCGGGGCTCGAAGGCGTCGCCCGCACCCCCTTCAAGGACCTCGACGGCGACGCGCTCGGTGACTACGACTTCCGCGACGCCTACGTGCGCGACCTCGCGAGCATCATCGACGTCGAGGCGATCCGCAGTGCCGGGGTCCGGATCGGCGCCGACCCGCTGGGCGGCGCTTCGGTGGAGTACTGGGCGCTGATCGCCGAGGTGCACGGACTCGACCTCACGGTGGTGAACCCCGACGTCGACCCCACGTGGAAGTTCATGACGCTCGACTGGGACGAGAAGATCCGGATGGATCCGTCGTCCCCGTCGGCGATGGCGAGCCTCGTCGCCCGGCGCGACGAGTACGACATCCTCACGGGCAACGACGCCGACGCCGACCGCCACGGCATCGTCACCCCCGACGCGGGGCTCATGAACCCGAATCACTACCTCGCGGTCGCGATCGACTACCTCTACGCGCACCGGCCGGAGTGGCCCACGGATGCCGCGGTGGGTAAGACCCTCGTCTCGTCGATGATCATCGACCGGGTCGCCGCGTCGCTCGGCCGCCCGCTGCTGGAGGTGCCGGTCGGCTTCAAGTGGTTCGTGCCGGGCCTGCTGGACGGGTCCGTCGCCTTCGGCGGCGAGGAGTCCGCCGGGGCATCGTTCCTGCGCAAGGACGGCACCGTGTGGACCACCGACAAGGACGGCATCCTGCTGTGCCTCCTAGCGGCCGAGATCCTCGCGGTCACCGGCAAGACGCCCTCGCAGCGCTATGCCGAGCTCGAGCAGCAGTTCGGGTCGTCGGCCTACCAGCGGGTGGATGCCCCGGCCACGCCGGCCCAGAAGGCCGCGCTCGGCAAGCTCGCGCCGGATGCCGTGACGGCGACCGAGCTCGCCGGTGAGCAGATCACGGCGAAGCTGTCCCACGCGCCCGGCAACGGCGCGGCGATCGGCGGGCTCAAGGTGCAGACCGAGCACGCCTGGTTCGCGGCACGCCCGTCCGGCACGGAGGACGTGTACAAGCTCTACGCCGAGTCGCTCCGGGGTCCCGAGCACCTCGCCGAGGTGCAGGCCGAGGCCCGCGCCGTCGTCTCCGCCGCCCTCGGCTGAGCCCCCGCCGGCTCCGGGCCCGGGCTCCGCTGGTTGCCGAGAGCACAGCCCGGGAGTGCCGGGAAAGCGTGCGGCCGAGGTCCCCTAGGGAGATCCGCCCCTGACCGAGCGGCCGTCCGGGGCCTAGAATTCGGCCGTGAGCGAGATGCCCGCGCCTGCCCGAGGCGCAGCAACACTGCATGACGTCGCACGCGAAGCCGGTGTCTCCCTGGCAACGGCCTCTCGCGTGCTCAACGGATCGACCCGCAAGGTGGCCGACAGCTACCGTGTGCGGGTCGAGGCCGCAGCCGAGATCCTCGGCTACACCGCCAACCTCTCCGCCCAGGCGACGGCGCGCGGCACGTCCGCGGTCGTCGCGCTCGTGGTCGCCGACGTCGCCGACCCGGGGTTCGGACAGCTGGCCGCCGGCGTGACCCGCGCCGCCGAAGAGACCGGCCTGGTCGTGACCGTCGCGGTCACCGGGCGGGATCCGGCGCGCGAGGTGCGCGTCGTCCGCGCGCTGCGCGGCCAGCGTCCCCGCGGGCTGATCCTCGCAGCATCCCGAGCGGAGGGGGAGGATGCCGCGGCTCTGCGTCCCGAGCTCGACGCTCTCGCGCAGATCGGCGGCCGGGTCGTCGTGCTGGGTCGTGGCGCTTCCGGCCTGAGGTCCGTGAGCACGGACGATCGCGGCGGCGCTTCGGCCCTCGGCGAGGAGCTCGCCCGCCTCGGATATCGCGATGCCGTGGTCGTCGCAGCGGACGAGGGCATCCACACCTTCGACGATCGCGTCGCCGGGTTCACGGCGGGCTTCGCGCGGCACGGCGGGCGCGTGGCCGAGGTGCGCCGCGCCGGGATCTCGCGCGACGCAGGCCATGCCGCGGCCACCGCGCTGCTGGGTGAGGGGCTGGCGCCGGGCACGGTCGTGGTCGGGGTGCGCGACGTCGTCGCGATCGGCGTGATGGCGGCGCTCCGCGAGGCGGGCCGCCAGGTCGGCGCGGATGTCGCCGTCGCGGGCTTCGACGACATTCCCCTCGCCCGCGACGTCGCCCCGGGGCTCACGACCGTGCGGGTGCCGCTCGAGGAGCTCGGCGCCCGCGCCGTGCGGGCCGTCGCCGACGCGGAGTGGGTGGCCGGACCGACCCTTCCGGTCGAGGTGGTGGTGCGCGGGAGCACGCCGCCCCGGGCCTGACGCGAGCCCCGCCGAGGCGAGCCCGGCGGGGCGGGGGGGGCCCCCGCCCCCGGGGGCGTCCCGCGCGCCCCGCGGTGGCGCCCGGGGGGGGGCCCGCGTCCGCCCGGCGCCGACCGATCCCGTCAGCCGGCAGGCGGCGGGGCGGTGCTCTCCCGGACGACGAGCGAGGTCGGCACGGCGTGGAAACCCGCGGAGCCGTCCTCGATGCCGGCCACGAGAGCCTCCACGGCGAGCTCGCCGAGGCGGTCGAAGTCCTGGCGCACCGTCGTCAGCGGGGGGCGGTAGTGGGCCGCGTCGGCGACGTCGTCGAAGCCCACGACCGACACGTCCGCCGGGACCGAGCGCCCGGCGTCGGAGAACGCACGGATCGTGCCGAGCGCGGACTGGTCGTTGGCCGCGAACACCGCGGTGACCGACGTGTCGGCCACGAGCCGGGCGGCGGCGGAGTGGGCGGATGCCGCGGTCCAATCGCCCCGGACGAGTCCCGGTGCCGGCCGCCCGGCAGCGGCGAGCGCTTCGCGCCACCCTCGCTCGCGCTCTGCCGCGGCGAACGAGTCGGCGGGTCCGGCGAGGTGATGCACCGTGTCGTGTCCGAGCCCGAGCAGGTGCGCTGTCGCCACCCGCGCGCCCCCGGCATGGTCGGACTGCACGACACCGGCTCCCTGCGTGTCGGGCGGCGCGTCGACGACGACCAGGCGGAGCCCCCTCGGCGGCGCCGTCCCGCGTGCAGCCGCGGTGGCCTCGTTGAGCACGACTGCTCCGTCCACGCCCTGCTCCGTCAGCCGTTCGTACGCCGAGGCGACGTCGGGCGCGGCGCCGAGCGTGACGACCGTGAGCGCATAGCCCCGGGCGGCCGCGGCATCCGCCACCGCCTGCAGCATCCGGGAGTTCCCCACCGTCGCGAGCGTCGACACGACGAGGCCGATCGTCTGGGTCCGGCCGGTGCGCAGGGCGCGCGCGGCCCGGTGCGGGCGGTAGCCGAGCTCGGCCATCGCCGCCTCGACGCGGGAGCGGGTCGCGGGATCGACCCGCGGGCTGTCGTTGACGACCCTCGAGACGGTCTGACCCGAGACGCCGGCGACGGCGGCGACGTCGGCCATCGACACCCGTCGTTCCATGTCGCCTCCTTCGTGGCCGCCGGCGGTGCTGCAGAACTCCTCAGATCCGTCGGATGTTGACGTTACCATGGCCTGGTTGGTACCGTGTTGACGTGAACACGATGGAGAACGGTCCCGCGGCGATTCTCGGCGCGGGCGTCGTCAAGCGGCCGACCCGCCTCGCCGACGGTCGCGAGCTGATCTACTACGACGACCCCGGCACGACGCTCGGCGCCGAGCGTGCCGCCGATGCGCGCGACCTCGCGCCGCGCCCGGAGACCGCGACGATGCGCCGCGACGTGCTCACCGGCGACTGGATCTCGGTCGCCGCCGCGCGTCAGAACCGCGCGTTCCTGCCGCCGGCGCACCTCGACCCGCTCGCCCCGCAGACGCCGGCGAACCCGTCCGAGATCCCGTCGCTGTACGACGTCGCGGTGTTCGAGAACAAGTCGCCCTCTTTCGGCCCCGCGCTGGCATCCGTGCACGGCTCCGCGCCCGAGGGAGTGGATGCCCCGCACGACCTCGCCGATCTCGACGCCGCCGGCCTCGGCCGCACCCGCACCTCGATCGGCCGGTGCGAGGTCGTGTGCTTCAGCCCGGAGCACTCCGGCTCCTTCGGCACGCAGACGGTCACCCGCGCGCGCACCGTGATCGAGGCGTGGGCGGATCGCACGGCCGCGCTGTCCGCTCTTACCGGCGTCGAGCAGGTCTTCCCGTTCGAGAACCGCGGCGAGGCGATCGGCGTGACGCTCCCCCATCCGCACGGCCAGATCTATGCGTACCCCTACATCACGCCCCGCACGACCGGGCTGCTCGCGTCCATCGAGCGCGAGGGCGACGACCTGTTCGAGCGGGTTCTCGCCTTCGAGCAGGCGTCGGACCGCGTCATCCTCACCGGCGAGCACTGGACCGCGTTCGTGCCGTTCGCCGCGCGCTGGCCGCTCGAAGTCCACCTGCTCCCCCACCGGCACGTCGCCGACCTCGCCGAGACGACGGATGCCGAGCGCGACGAGCTCGCCCCGCTCTACCTGCGCCTCCTCCGCGGAGTCGACGCCCTGTACGACAGCCCCACGCCCTACATCGCCGCCTGGCACCAGGCGCCCGTGCACCGCGGCCGCGACACCGCGCGTCTGCACCTCCAGCTGACCTCGCCGCGTCGCGCCGCCGACAAGCTCAAGTTCCTGGCCGGCTCCGAGGCCGCGATGGGAGCCTGGATCGGCGACGTGCCGCCCGAGGATGTCGCGGCCCGCCTGCGCGCGGCGGTCGAGAGCATCCCCGAGGTGACGGCGTGACCTTGGCGGCCGCGGCGGCGCGCGCGCTCTTCGCCGAGCGGTTCGGGACCGAGCCGATCGGCACCTGGTCCGCACCGGGCCGCGCCAACCTCATCGGCGAGCACACCGACTACAACGACGGCTTCGTGCTGCCGTTCGCGATCGAGCACCGCACCCACGTCGCGCTCGGCCTGCGCGAGGACGGCGTCATCCGGGTCGCCTCGACCTTCGCCGACGGCGTGGTCGAGCTGCCCCTCGCCGAGCTCGACGCGTACTTCCCGGCTCGGCGCGACGAGATCGCGGAG
>NZ_JAYRDE010000100.1:0-11160 GCF_041909575.1 Microbacterium sp.
GACACGCCCAGGCGGGTGGCGGCATCCGTCCTCGTCGCCTCGGAGAGCTGCGCGGTATAGCGCAGCACCGCGGACTCCGTGTGCACGGTCGCCGCGAGATCGGCCATGTCGGCGACCGCTCCGGTCGTGATGATCGCGGACAGGCTCGCCGCCGGGTTGCGGTCGGCGGCGCCGGCGAGGATCCGCTCGGCGGCGGCGAGATCGGGGTACCCGATCGACGTGCGCACGAGGAAGCGGTCGAGCTGCGCCTCGGGGAGCTTGTAGGTTCCCGCCTGCTCGATGGGGTTCTGGGTCGCGATGACGAGGAACGGCCGCCCGGCCTCGTGCGTCACGCCGTCGACCGTGACCCTCGACTCCTCCATCACCTCGAGGAGCGCGGACTGCGTCTTCGGCGAGGCGCGGTTGATCTCGTCGGCCAGCACGATCGACGCGAACACCGGCCCCTTGTGGAACTCGAAGCGGTGCGACGCCTGGTCGTAGATCGTCACGCCGGTGACGTCGGACGGCAGCAGGTCGGGCGTGAACTGGATGCGGCTGCTCGTGCCCTGGACGGTCGCGGCCAGCGCCTTGGCGAGGCTGGTCTTGCCGGTGCCGGGGGCGTCCTCGAGGAGCACGTGGCCCTCGGCGAGCATCGCCGAGAGCACGAGGCCGACGACCTCGCGCTTGCCGAGGACAGCACGGTCGACGTTGTCGATGAGGCGCGCGAAGGTTCCCTGGAACCAGGCGGCCTGTTCGGGGGTCATGGTCATCGTCGTGTCTTCCTTCTCGTGGCGGAGCGCAGTCGCGTCACCATTGCGTCGTCTCGTATCTCGTTCCGTTCAGGACCACCCACACGTTCGCCCCGGGCATCCCGTAGTAGCACTGCAGCTGAGTGCTGCCGTTCGCGGGGAAGTTCACCGGGCCCTCCCAGGTGTTGAACTTGCTCCCGTTGCCCCAGCACTCGTAGCGGTAGCTGCCGGCGGGGAAGTCCCGCGTCTGGACCTTGAAGAACGCACACGAGGAGCTTCCGCAGTTCTCCTGCCCGACGGCGCTCGTCCCGCGCTCCACCCAGGCCCGCGGCTGCCGCGGCTCGTCGACGGTGGTCGCGGCGGCCGAGGCGATCCCCGACCATTGACCGGCCGCGTCCTGAGCCCTCGCCTCGACCGTGTGCCGGGTGCTGTAGGCATACGTGTTCGTCCGCGAGCCGTTGTTCGCGACGTTCTGCCAGTTGCCGCCGTCGATGCGGATCTGCATCTGCGTGATGGCCCGGCCGTTGGGTGCCGGCTCGTTCCACGTGAACGTGATGTCGCGGCCGTTCGCACTGGCCCCCACGGAGGGATTGCGCACCGGGCCGTACGGGATGACCTGGTTCGAAGGAGCCGATTCGGCGCCGTCGTACCGCACGCCGTCCATCGCGGTGTAGGCGCGCACGCGCACCGTGTAGGCCTGGCCGTTGTTCAGGCCGCCGATGGTCCGGCCGTCCCAGTCCGCCCGCCACGCGTTGCCGTTGAGCGAGAACTCGTAGCGCAGCTCGCCCGGGTTCGCGCCGTTGCCCGGTGCCGGGTTGTAGGTCACGTCGATCGTCGAGTCGCCGCGCGGGGTCGAGGCCTGCACGTTCGTCGGCGCTCCGGGCGCGACGAACGCGCGGCGCGGCGCCGACGGGGCGCTGTCGGCACCCCAGCCGGCCTTGTTGCGGGCCGCGACGGTGAAGGTGTAGTCGCTGGTCGAGGCGTCGATCGCGAGCGCCTGCGACGTCTGGCCACCGGGGACGCTCAGTGTGCTGACGACCGCCCCGCCGCGGATCACGTTCAGGCGGTACTCCGCGATCGCGTCGCCGTTGTTCGGCGGTGCGACCCACGAGACGCGCATCTGGGCCTGGCTCCCGACGGGGTCGAGCCGCTCCGTGGTCGGCGCGGCCGCCGCATCCGGTGCGCGCGCGGGGACCTCGGTGGCCGACCACGCGCTCCAGCTCGACGGCTCGGGGGCGCGGTTGTGCGCCTGGACGCGCACCTGGTAGGCCACGCCGTTCTCGAGCCCCTCCCAGACAGTGCTGTTGCCGACGAGTCCGGTCTTCTGCACGATGCCCGACGGCGGGGCCGGCGAGATCTCGAGCGTGAACGTCTCCACCGGCGAGCCCGGTGTGGTCGGCGTGACCCACGACACCTGCAGGCTGCGGTCGCCGAACACCAGCGTGGGCGGGTTCGGGGTGTCGGGACGGGCGTCCGGCCGCGCGGTCTCGGACGGCGCCGACGGGTCGGACGGGCCGACCCGGTTGACGGCGACCACCGTGAAGTTGTACTCGACGTTGTTCGTCAGGTTCGAGAGTGTGCAGGTCGTCGCCGCGCACCGCTGGGAGTAGTTCCCGGCGGTGGACGAGACCTCGTAGTGGGTGATCTCCGCCCCGTTGTTGGACGGCGGCGTCCATGAGAGCACGACCGTACGGTCCTGGACGCTCGAGACGGTGGGCGTGCCGGGGGCGTCGGGCTTGCCCTGCACGGTGAGCCGGATGCGTCCCTCCACCTCGCGGTCGGGGTCGCCCGTTGCGTCGGCCACGCGGTAGCGCACCACCATCGTGCCGAAGAACTCGGAATCGGGGGTGACGCTCACCTGATCGCCCGAGATCTCGGCGACGCCGTTGCCGGTCTCGCGGATGACCGTGACGAGCTGCAGCGGCGTCTCGGGGAACGGGTTGACGTCGTTGCGCAGCACCGGCACCACCACCGTGTCACCCTGGTGCGCCTCGGCGACGATGTCGTCGTTCGCGGTGGCGAGCTCTCGGGTGGATGCGGTGACCCGCACCGTCACGGTGCCCTCGACGGGGTCGGTCTCGCCGTCCGAGATGCGGATCGTCAGGCGCTCGAGCGTGCCCTTGGGGGTGTCGGATCCCGCGCTCACGCGCAGCTCCTGGTCGGCGACGCTCGCCGACAGCCCGTCGGGCACCCCGCCCACGATCTCGTACCGCATCCCGTCGATGTCCTCGGGGTCGGGGTCGGTCGTCAGTGCGCGCAGGTCGAGAGTCGTCGGATCCTCGCCGGGCGCGACATCCATCTGCCCGTCGACGAACTCGGGCTGCTGGTTGTCCGGCGGCAGCACCGTGATCGGCATCGTGAGAGTGGCCTTGCGCCCGTCGGGGTCATCGGGGCCGGAGCCCGTGGTGACCTCGAAGGTGAGGGCGTCCTGGCCGAAGTAGCCCTGCTTGGACGTGTAGACGAGGGTCGTCTGATCCTTGACGAGGTTCGAGCCGTCGGAGTTGACCGCGCTGACCTTGGCCGCCTCGGTGATGACGACGCGGCCGCCGCCCGCCGCGCGGACGTGGTCCTCGAGGGGGAGCTCGACGGTCTCGCCGCTGCGCACCTCGATCGCGTCGGTCGAGATGAGCGTCGGCGGCAGCGACGAGAGCGAGGGGACGTGGATGAATGCGGATGCCGTGGACCCGTCGAGATCGGTGACGGTGTAGGTGAGGATCCGGTCGGTGTCGTCGAGCTCGATCCGCACCGAGCCGTCGCCGAGCACGCGCGCGCCCGTGCCTGCCACCGCGACGTCGAGATCCTCGACGGTGCCGTCGGGGTCCTCGTCATTGGCGAGCACCTCGACGTCGACCATCGCTCCCTCCACGTCCACGGCGCGCACGTAGTCGTCGCGGGCGATCGGGCGCAGCAGCGGCACGTCCTCCGAGACCGTGACCTGGATGACCGCGGTCGCCGTCGCTCCGCGGTCGTCGCGGATCGTGTACTGCACCGACGTCTCGATCTCCTCGTCGGGGGCGGTCACGAGGACCCGGTCGCCGGACACCCTCGCGTCGAGGCCGTCGACCTCGGGGATGATCAGGCCGTCGCGCAGCACCGAGAAGAGGTCGCCGTCGGGATCGGAGTCGTTGGCGGCGACCGGCACCGCCACGGTGCGGCCGGGTCGCATCACGACCGCGTCCTTGGCCGCGTACGGCGCCTGGTTGGCGCTCTCCGCGGGCGCGACGCCGATGCGGATCGAGCCCGTCGCCTCGGCTCCGAGACGGTCGCGCACGCGATACGTGAACGCGTCCACGCCGCCGGACTCGTCGAACGCCTCGTACACGATGTAGTTGGAGCCGACCTCGACGACGCGTCCCTTGTCGGGCGGGGAGGCGATGCCCTCGAGCCGGACCGAGTCGCCGTCGGCGTCGATGCCGTCCAGCGGCACGGGGATGCGGACCTCGCTGCCGACGAGGGCGCGGGCGACGATGTCGCGGGGCCGCGGCGCGGCGTTGGTCTCCTCGTTGACCGGGAGAACCTGGATCGTGACGTAGCCGGCATCCTTCTGCCCGGTGCTGTCGATGACCTCGTAGGTCGCGTAGACGGTCCCCGGCTCGTCCGATGCGCGGAAGCGCACCACGTCCTGGGAGACGAACATCTCGCCCTCTTCGGGCTCGATGAGCGGCGCGACGAGGTCTGGCGCGACGTGGATCGCGTCCCCGTTCGGGTGGTAGTCGTTCTCGAGCACCGGGATGTTCACGACGTCGCCGGCACGGACCACGACCTGGTCGTCGTTGGCGACCGGCGGACGCAGCTGCGAGGGGGCGGGGATCGGGATGACGATCACCTCGCCCTCAGCGGACTTCAGGCCGTTGGACACCCGGTACGAGATGCGCACCTGGGTGCCGAGCGCGGCCTGATCGCTGATGCGGAGCGTCTCGTGGTTGAGCACCGCCACCGTGATGCCGGAGTTCGGCTCGACCGTGACCGACTGCACCACCAGGATGCCGCCTGCCGGATCGGAGTCGTTGGTGAGCACGTTGACGAGCACCTCGCCGCCGCTCGGGAGCAGCGCGACGTCGCGCACCGCGATCGGGGGCAGCGTGGTGTCCGCCTCGGCGAGCACGTCGACCCGCACCAGGCCCTCGGCGTTCTTCGCTCCCGCCGCCACGAGGTACTGGACGTAGTAGGTGCCCGGCACATCCGACCGGAAGGCGAAGGTCTTGTTCGCGAAGTCGGGGGTGATGGTGGCGCCGGCGACCTCGTCGACGCGCACGAGCCGGAGCTGCTCGCGGCCGGAGCTGGTGTCGTTGGCGAGCGGCGCGACCGTCGCGACCTGACCCGCCTGCACGACGACGCGGTCGGCGTTGGTGACGGGGTCGGTCGATCCGACCGGGCGCACGTCGAAGCGGACGATGCCGGCCGCCTCCTCGTCGCCGTCCGAGACGACGATCTGCACGTCCTTGCGGCCCTGCGTGCCGCCCACGGCCCGGTAGGTGATGCGGCCGTCCGAGGTGAAGTCCGCCTCGTCGCCCGGCGCAGGGGTGACCGACTGCAGGAAGACGTCGTCGCCGTCCGGATCGATCCAGTCGGGAAGCACGTTGTACGAGACGACGCCGCCCGCCTCGACGACGACGGTCGTGACGCGCTTCTGGACCGGCGCGGCATTGATGCCCCAGTCGTGCACGCTGAGGGTGACCGTGCCCGTGTCGGTGCCCTTCCGCCCGTCGTCGATGCCGTACGCGAACGACGTCGTTCCCGACGCGTTCTCGGGCACAGCGACCTGCAGAGCGGCGCCGTCGTTGATGGCGGTGACCTCGCCGAACGACGGCCCGCCGTCGGCGACCGTCGCGGTGAGCACGTCGCCGTCGGGGTCGCTGTCGTTGTCGAGCACGGGCAGCAGGGTGGTGCGGCCGGGGCGGACGCCGAATTCGTCGTCGGTGGCGACGGGCGGCGTGTTCTTCTCCGAGCGCTCGGGGAGCGTCGTCTCCACCGTCTCCTCGGTGGTCTGCTCGTCCTCCTCCGCCTCGCCCTCGGGCGGGGTGATCTCGTTCCAGTTGTCGACGCGCTGCATGCTGTCGCTGGCCATCCACGCCGCACCGCCGATGACGTCGTTGAGCACGACGACGTCGCGGTTCACGCGGAAGCGCAGGACCGACGTCGGGTCGAGCCCGTCGATGTCGGTCGTCAGGTCATCGGCCTCGCCGACGCAGTCCCGGATGAACGCGGCCGACCCGTTCCACGCGGAGTACGAGCATCCCTCGAGGAAGACCGGCGCCGCCGGCTCGCCCTGAGCCCCCGAGCTCGTGGCGACCGGCTCGGAGCCGTCGAGCGGGACGTGCACGAGCGACGACGCGGTCGCCAGGGTCACCGAGTCGTTCTGCGCCGACGGCTGCTGGAGGACGGCGGTCTGACCGCCCTCGACCTGCGTGCGGCGCCCGTCGACGAAGACCGTTCCGCTGTCGGAATCGAGGATCGCGGCGCGGTCGCCGACGGCCGTGATCGTCAGCGGCGCCTTCTCCTCGAGCCCTTCGACGCCTGAACGCTCCGGCTCCGCCGGGGCTCCCTCGGGGTCGGTGCGCACGGTGACGAGCTCGGAGGCTTCGGGCGAGACCGCGTAGACGGTGCCGTCGACGCCGGCCGCGACATCCGCCCCCTCGCCGAGATTCACGAGGGGCTCGGCCGCCTCGACCGCGAAGGACGCGATGCTCTGCGCCGGCACCACCCACAGGTCGCCCGAGCCGCGGTCGAGGATGCCGACGGTCGCGCCGCCCAGGACGACCTTCGCTCCGGCAGGGATGTCGGCCGACTCGGTCAGCGTCACCATCGCCGGGTCGACGGCGGTGACGCTCGCACCGCTCTCGTCGACGACGAGCACGTTCGCACCCGACTGGAGGATGTCGTACTCGCCGCTCGCGGTGCGCAGGCCGCCGTCGAGCACCTGCGATTCGTGGTTGAAGTGGCCGACGAGGAGCGCCGACTGCTTCGTCACCCAGACGCCGCCGTCGTGCAGGTCGACCTCGGTCGTGGGGTTGCCCTGGTACACGAACGCCATGGTCGTGATCGCCACCGCGGCGGCCGTCACGACACCTGCCGAGGCCAGTGCCCGCGGGCGTGCGCGAAGCCACGCGAATGACGTCATCGGACCTCGGCCTCCTCCGGCGGTCGGTGCATGCGTGGCGAGCGCAGCGGCAAGGGAAGCTTCAGCCTAACCCGGGTGGACCCGGGGTCTCATTGCAGGCTCCCGCCTCGGGAGATCGTATTCCGGGGTTCGCCTCGCCGCCCATGGGGACAAAGACCCATGCGGCGCGGCTGTCAGCCGGCGACGTACGAGCGCAGGTGCTGCGCCGTGAGGGAGTCGCCCGTCGCGACGAGCTCGGCCGGCGTCCCCTGGAACACGATGCTGCCGCCGTCGTGGCCGGCGCCCGGTCCGAGATCGATGATCCAGTCGGCGTGCGCCATCACCGCCTGGTGGTGCTCGATCACGATGACGCTGTTGCCCGCGGCGACGAGGCGGTCCAGCATCCCGAGCATGTTGTCGACGTCGGCCAGGTGCAGGCCCGTCGTGGGCTCGTCCAGCACGTAGATCGCGCCCTTCTTGGCCATCGAGATCGCCAGCTTCAGCCGCTGGCGCTCACCGCCCGAAAGGGTGTTGAGCGCCTGGCCGAGCGTGATGTAGCCGAGCCCCACGTCGATCATGCGCATCAGGGTGGTGTGCGCGGGGCCTTTGGTGAAGAACTCGGATGCCTCGCCCGCCGACATCGCCAGCACCTCGGCGATGTTCTTCCCGTCGAGGGTGTACTCGAGCACTTCGTCGCTGAACCCGGAGCCGTTGCACGTCTCGCAGAGGGTCTCGACCGTCTGGGTGAAGCCGAGCGTCGTGATGATCACGCCGAGCCCCTTGCAGGCGATGCAGGCACCCTCGGAGTTCGCGCTGAAGAGCGCCGCCTTCACGCCGTTGGCCTTCGCGAAGGCCGCGCGGATCGCGTCGAGGATGCCGGTGTACGTGGCCGGGCTGCTGCGGCGCGACCCCTTGATCGGCGACTGATCGACCACGACCACGTCGTCGAAGGCGGGGACGTTCCCGTGGATGAGCGATGACTTGCCCGATCCGGCGACGCCGGTGACGACGGTCAGGATGCCGAGGGGGATGTCGACGTCCACCTTCTTGAGGTTGTGCTGCGTCGCTCCCCGGATCTCGAGCGCACCGCGGGCGCTGCGCGTGGACTCCTTCAGCCGCGCGCGGTCGCCCAGGTGCCGACCGGTGATCGTTCCGGACGCCCGGAGCCCGTCGACGTCGCCGGTGTACTGGATCTCGCCGCCGCCTCGGCCCGCGCCCGGACCGAGGTCGACGACGTAGTCCGCGATCTCGATCACCTCGGGCTTGTGCTCGACGACGAGCACGGTGTTGCCCTTGTCGCGCAGCTGCTGGAGGAGCGTGTTCATGCGCTGGATGTCGTGGGGGTGCAGGCCCGCGGTCGGCTCGTCGAAGACGTACGTGATGTCGGTGAGGGCGGACCCGAGGTGGCGGATCATCTTCGTGCGCTGCGCCTCGCCGCCCGAGAGCGTGCCCGACGCGCGATCGAGCGAGAGGTAGCCGAGGCCGATGTCGACGAACGATCCGATCGTCTGACGCAGCCCCACCATCAACGGGGCGACCGCCGGATCGTCGACCGTCTCGAGCCACGCCGCGAGATCCGAGATCTGCATGGCTGCGGCATCCGCGATGTTGATGCCCTTGATCTTCGACGACCGCGCGCCCTCGTTCAGGCGGGTCCCGTTGCAGCCGGGGCAGGGCATGAACTTGACGGCGCGCTCGACGAAGGCCCGGATGTGGGGCTGCAGCGCGTCGCGGTCCTTCTGGAGCATCGCCTTGGTGATCTTCGGCACGAGCCCCTCGTAGGTCATGTTGATGCCGTTGATCTTGACCTTCGTGGGCTCCTTGTAGAGGAAGTCCTCGCGCTCCTGGTCGGTGTAGTCCTGGATCGGCTTGGCCGGGTCGACGAAGCCGGACTCCGTGAACCCCTTCACCATCCAGCCGTCGACGTTGTAGCCGGGGATCGTGAGCGCGCCGTCGGCGAGCGACTTGGTCTTGTCGTAGAGCTCGTCGAGGTCGACGTCGCTCTTCTCGCCGAGGCCCTCGCAGTCGGGGCACATCCCGCCGGTGATCTCGAAGCTGCGGCGCTCCTTGACCTTCTGGCCGCCCTTCTCGAAGGTCACCGCGCCGGCGCCCTTCACGGAGGGGATGTTGAAGGAGAACGCCTGCGGCGAGCCGACGTGCGGCTGGCCGATGCGGCTGAAGAGGATGCGAAGCATCGCGTGGGCGTCCGTGGCCGTGCCGACGGTCGAGCGGGAGTTGGCGCCCATCCGCTCCTGGTCGACGATGATCGCAGGGCTGACGTTCTCGAGGGCGTCCACCTCGGGGCGGTTGAGCTGCCCCATGAACTGCTGCACGAACGTCGGGTAGGTCTCGTTGATGAGGCGCTGCGACTCGTTCGCGATCGTGCCGAACACCAGCGACGACTTGCCCGACCCGCTCACGCCGGTGAAGACGCTCAGCCGGCGCTTCGGGATCTCGACGTCGACGTTCTTGAGGTTGTTCTCGCGGGCGCCGACCACGCGGATCACCGCGTGCGAGTCGGCGATGTGGGGCTCGGTCATGAGGTCCTCTCGATCGATGGCGACCCTACAGTGTGCCTCCCATCGCGGACACCGCGCTTCCTCATTCCTGCTCGATCCCCCTCCCTTTCCGCGGGGAGGGGACGGCTCTGCCACTCACCGACCTTTCGGGACCATAACTCCTGCACGTCGGCGTGCGGCGGCACCGCGCGCCGCGGAATCACGGGACCCGCGTCGCCACGGTCAGCCGAACTGCAGGAGTTATGCGCCGTGGGAGCGGTCAGCGGGGCGACGCGTCAACGACGACGAGCGGATGCCTCGGCTCAGGCCGCGGCCCCCGCGTCCAGCGGTTCGACGGCGAAGTTGTCGCGGAAGACGCAGGTCGGATCGTAGGCCGCCTTGACCGCACGCAGCCGCGCCAGAGTCTCGGGCGGGAAGGCCTCGGCGATGCGCTCGGGCCGCAGCGACGAGTCGAAGCTCAGGTACATCCCGTCGATGTGGTCGGCGAGGGCGCGCCACTGCGCGTCGAGCCGGTCGGGGTGCGAGCCGAGGGCGGCGACCGAGAAGTTCGCCGACCGGTGGGTGTACGCCGTCTCGTCCTCGGCGACGTCGGCGACGGCGCCGCCGACCGCGCGCAGCTGGAAGAACGGGACCGCGCCGGATGCCAGCATCCGCTCGACCGCCGCCGCGAACTCAGGCGTGACGTGCTCGATCAGGCCGGAGCGCGAGTGCGGCTCGCCTGCCCCGTGCTGCGGGCCGAGATCGGCGTTCGCCATGACCTGCGCGTACGTCGTCAGCTGCACGGACTGCTGCGCGAGCGGCGCGAGCTCGGCGAAGGGCTGCAGGCGCGCGATGATCGTGTCGGGGTCGTCGGAATCGACGATCCCGTAGAGCTGCACGATCTGGGGCTGGCCGGGCCGCGGGGCTCCGGTGAGCAGGAAGAGCGTGAGATCGCGGGGGGATGCCTCGACGATCCGGCCGTAGCCCTCGAGGAAGCCCGCGACGTCATCGACCTGGAATGCGAGCTGCGCGTACCCCACCTCGCCGACCTCGTCGACCTCGAACTCGAACGAGGTGACGATCCCGACGTTCGCGCCCGCGCCGCGGATCGCCCAGAACAGATCCGGGTGGGACGAGGCATCCGTCCGCACGATCGAGCCGTCGGCCAGCACCACCTCGGCGGCCCGCAGGTGGTCGATCGTCAGGCCGTGCTCGCGGGCGAGCAGGCCGATGCCGCCCGCGGTCGCGAGACCCCCGACCCCGACGCCGCCGTAGTCCCCCGACGTGAGCGCCCAGCCGCGCGCACCCAGCGCCGCGGCGACACTCGCCCAGCGCGCGCCCGGCCCGATGCGGACCAGGCGCCGGTCGGCGTCGAGCACCTCGATGCCGTCGAGCCGGCGCAGGTCGATCACGATGCCGCCGTCGTTCGTGCTGCGGCCGCTGATGCCGTGGCCGCCGCTGCGCACCGACAGCGGGAGATCGGGATGCCGGCGGGCGAACCCGACGGCCGCGGCGACCTGGGCGGCGGATTCGGGCTGCAGGACGATGCCCGGAGCACCGCCGCGCATGTACGTCGCCCGCACGTCGCCGTATTCGAAGTGCCCGGGCTCGATCGCGCGCAGGCCCGCAGGGACGTCGTCGTAGGCGATCCCGTCGCGGCGTGCGGCGAGCTCAGCCGCCGAGCGCACCGGCGCCTGCGACGTGCCCCGGGCGCTGCGCTCGCGCGCGACGAGCTCGCGCACGGCGGGCGCGACCTCCTCGCCGAACTCCCGCAGCGCGCTCGGGTCGTCGCCGGCGAGGATGAACGTTCCGATGCCGTCCTCGAGGGCCAGCG
>NZ_JAYRDE010000101.1:0-11075 GCF_041909575.1 Microbacterium sp.
GCGGCGCGGACGCGCGCGATCTCGTGGCGGAACATGACCTCCATGAGCGGGTCGAGACCGCTTGTCGGATCGTCGAAGATGTAGAGGTCTGCGGGAACGGCGAGCGCCGCGATCAGTGCGACCTTCTGCCGGTTGCCCTTGGAATACGCCCTGCCCTTCTTCCGCGGGTCGAACTGGAAGGCCTCGGAGAGCCGCTCCTTCTCCGCCCGGTACGCGGCGTCGCGCCGCGCCGCGCCGCGCAGCCGCGCCATGAGGTCGATCGCCTCGCCGCCGGACAGGTTCGGCCACACGCTCACGTCCCCCGGGACGTACGCGATGCGGCGGTGCAGCGCGACGGCGTCGCGCCACGGATCGCCCCCGAAGACGGATGCCTCGCCCCCGGTCTTGCGCGAGAGCCCGAGCAGCACGCGGATCGTGGTCGACTTGCCCGCGCCGTTCGGTCCGAGGAAGCCGTGGATCTGGCCCTCCCCGACCTCGAGGTCGAGCCCGTCCAGGGCGTGGACGCGGCCGTAGTGCTTCGTGAGGCCGCTCGTGCGGATGACGCTGGTCATGCCCCGGACGCTACGCCGATTTCACAATTTTGTGAAGAATCCGAACGGAATCCTCACGCCGAGGGCGTCCGATCCGTCGGTTTGTATACGCATGAGCGCCGCGTCTCTTCCCAGGTACCGTTCTGGCGGGTTTGTGTATACAATAGCCAATGGTCCGGAACGAGGAGGTGCAGCCGTGCGAGCCAGCGACCGCGCCTACGCCACCCTCCTCGACGAGATCCAGGACGGCGCCCTCCCTCCGGGGACGGTGCTCGGCGAGGTCGAGCAGGCGGCACGTCTCGGTGTGAGCCGCACGCCCCTGCGCGAAGCGCTCGGCCGCCTCGCCGCGGACGGCCTCGTCGCCCAGCAGTCGCCGCGCGTGACGGTGGTCACCCCGATCGACGCCGACGACATCCGCGAGATCTTCGAGGTGCGCCGCGCGCTCGAGGAGTCGGCCGCGCGTCTCGCGGCCGAACGGGGGGATGCCGCGGCTTTCGCGGACCTGGAGCGCGAGTTCGCGTCGTCCGACCTCGTCGGCGCCGAGGGGCTCGATGCGTACTACGCCCTCATCGCCCGCTTCGATCGCGAGCTGGACGGAGCCGTCTCCAACGACTACCTCACTGCCGCGCTGCGGACCGTTCGCACCCACCTCGTCCGCGTGCGCCGGCTCGCGCGCGACAACCCCGACCGGCTCGCGGCATCCGTCGCCGAGCACCGCCTCATCGCGTCGGCCATCGCCGCACGCGACGCCGACCTGGCGGCGCACGCCACGCACGTGCACCTCCACAACGCGCTCTCGAACATCCTCGAATCACTGAGTTAGGACGATCATGACCGTCACCCATCACCTCCGCGTCCACCGCAGCGACGAGAACCTCGCGCGCGAGGGCCAGCTCGCCTGGCACATCGCCGAGGTCGCCGCCGACCCGGTGGCGGTCGACCCCGACGTCGTCGACATGATCATCAACCGCGTGATCGACAACGCGGCGGTGGCCGCGGCATCCCTCACCCGTGGCCCGGTCAGCGCGGCGCGCCAGCAGGCCCTCGACCACGCCGTGTCGGTCGGCGGCAACGGCGCGACGGTGTTCGGCTGCGCCCTCGACCGCCGCACGTCGCCGGAGTGGGCGGCGTGGGCCAACGGCGTCGCCGTGCGCGAGCTCGACTACCACGACACCTTCCTCGCCGCCGACTACTCGCACCCCGGCGACAACATCCCGCCGATCCTCGCCGTCGCGCAGCACGTCGGAGCCGACGGCGCCGCGCTCGTTCGCGGGCTGGCGACCGGCTACGAGATCCAGATCGACCTCGTGCGGGCGATCTGCCTGCACAAGCACAAGATCGATCACGTCGCCCACCTCGGCCCTTCGGCGGCGGCGGGCATCGGGACGCTCCTCGGCCTCGACGTCGAGACGATCTACCAGGCCGTCGGCCAGGCCCTGCACACCACGACCGCCACGCGGCAGTCCCGCAAGGGCGAGATCTCCACCTGGAAGGCGCACGCCCCGGCGTTCGCCGGCAAGATGGCGGTCGAGGCCGTGGACCGCGCGATGCGCGGCGAGACCTCGCCCAGCCCCATCTACGAGGGCGAGGACGGCGTGATCGCCTGGATGCTCGACGGACCGGATGCCTCGTACGACGTGCCGCTTCCCGCGGCGGGCGAGGCCAAGCGCGGCATCCTCGACTCCTACACGAAGGAGCATTCGGCCGAGTACCAGGCGCAGGCGTGGATCGACCTCGCCCGGCGACTGCACGGCGAGCACCCCGAGCTGCTGGACCCCGCGAACGTGGAGTCGATCGTGCTGCACACCTCGCACCACACGCACTACGTGATCGGCTCGGGCGCGAACGATCCGCAGAAGTACGACCCGACCGCGTCGCGCGAGACCCTCGACCACTCGATCCCCTACATCTTCGCCGTCGCGCTGCAGGACGGCGGGTGGCACCACGTCGACTCCTACCTGCCGTCGCGGGCGGGCCGGGCCGACACCGTCGAGCTGTGGCAGAAGATCACGACGGCCGAGGACGCCGAGTGGACGCGCCGCTACCACTCGGAGGATCCGAACGAGAAGGCCTTCGGCGGCCGCGTCGTGATCCGTCTCGCCGACGGGCGCACCATCGAGGACGAGATCGCCGTCGCCGACGCCCACCCGCTCGGCGCGCGGCCGTTCGCCCGTGCGGACTACGTGCGGAAGTTCCGGATCCTCGCCGAGCCCGTGCTCTCCGAGGACGAGATCGAGCGATTCCTCGCCCTCGCCGAGCGCCTGCCGGAGCTCACGGCCGAAGAGGTGCAGCAGCTGACGATCGTCGCCGAGTTCGGCGTCCTCGCCTCCGCCCCCGCCCCGAAGGGCCTGTTCTGATGCCCGGTGTCGTCCGCCTCGCCGCACGAACTCCTCAAATCTGCAACGGATTCGCCTCTTCCGCCGCCGCGGGGGCGGCAATCGGCCCGATTCTGAGGAGTTCGTGCCGGGACCGGAGGGCTGAGTGATGCTGTACTCGACCGTTTCCGCCGCCGAGAAGCGCCGCGCGTTCCGTGAGAGGCTCGCCACCGGCGAGCTCCTGCGGTTCCCGGGTGCGTTCAACCCGCTCAGCGCCCGGCTGATCGAGCGCAAGGGCTTCGAGGGGGTCTACATCTCCGGCGCGGTGCTCTCGGCCGACCTGGGTCTGCCCGACATCGGCCTCACTACGCTGACGGAGGTGGCTGGCCGGGGGCAGCAGATCGCGCGGATGACCGACCTCCCCGCCATCATCGACGCCGACACCGGCTTCGGCGAGCCGATGAACGTCGCCCGTACGATCCAGACGCTCGAGGATGCGGGCCTGGCCGGCACGCACATCGAGGACCAGATCAACCCCAAGCGGTGCGGCCACCTCGACGGCAAGGCCGTCGTCGACGAGGACACCGCGATCAAGCGCATCCGCGCCGCCGCCGACGCCCGCCGCGACCCGAACTTCCTGATCATGGCGCGCACCGACATCCGCGCGGTGGAGGGGATGGATGCCGCCATCGACCGCGCGAAGGCGCTCGTGGATGCCGGAGCCGACGCCATCTTCCCCGAGGCGATGCGCTCGCTCGAGGAGTTCGCGGCAATCCGCGCGGCGGTCGACGTGCCGATCCTCGCGAACATGACGGAGTTCGGAAAGTCCGACCTCTTCAGCGTCGATCAGCTCCGCGACGTCGGCGTCAACATCGTGATCTGGCCGGTCTCGCTGCTGCGGATCGCGCTGGGAGCGGCATCCCGCGCCCTGGACACCCTGACCCAGGACGGCCACCTCACGTCGAAACTCGGCGAGATGCAGCATCGCGCCGACCTCTACGATCTGATCGACTACGAGCAGTACAACCACTTCGACCAGGACGTCTTCAACTTCCAGATCCAGCGCTGAGCCGCGAAGGAGCGAACATGACCGACATCAAGAAAGGGCTCGCCGGAGTCGTCGTCGACTACACGGCGGTCTCGAAGGTCAACCCCGAGACGAACTCGCTGCTCTACCGCGGCTATCCCGTGCAGGAGCTCGCGGCGACGCAGTCCTTCGAGGCGGTGGCGTACCTGCTGTGGCACGGCGAGCTGCCGACCGACGTGCAGCTGGCGCAGCTGCGCGCGACGGAGCGCGCCTACCGGGCGCTTCCGATCGACGTGCGCGCAGCGATCGATCTCGTGCCCGTCGACGCGCACCCCATGGACGAGGTCCGCACCGCGGTCAGCCTGATCGGCGCCCGTGACCTCGCCGGCTCCGGGTCGGTGATGGACGCGAGCGGCAGCGCGGAGGAGAACCTCGCGCGCAGCATCCGCCTCTTCGCGGTGCTCCCGGCGATCGTCGCCTACGGCCAGCGTCGCCGCCGCGGGCAGCAGCCGATCGCACCGCGCGACGACCTCGACTACGCGGCGAACTTCCTGTGGATGACCTTCGGCGAAGAGGCCGACGACGTGGTCGTCGACGCCTTCAACCGCTCGATGGTCCTGTACGCCGAGCACTCCTTCAACGCCTCGACGTTCACGGCCCGCGTCATCACCTCGACGCTCAGCGACCTGTACTCGGCCGTCGTCGGAGCGATCGGCGCCCTCAAGGGACCGCTGCACGGCGGCGCGAACGAGGCCGTCCTGCACATCTTCGATGAGATCGGATCGGCCGAGAACGTCGGCCCGTGGCTCGACGAGGCGCTCGCCGAGAAGCGCAAGATCATGGGCTTCGGCCACCGCGTGTACAAGCGCGGCGACTCCCGCGTGCCGACGATGAAGGCCGCACTGGACACCCTCGTCGAGCACTACGACCGGCCCGAGGTCGCGGCCCTGTACGACGCCCTCGAGTCCCAGTTCGTCGAGCGCAAGGGCATCTACCCGAACCTCGACTATCCATCGGGCCCGGCCTACAACCTGATCGGCTTCGACACCCTCACGTTCACGCCGCTGTTCGTCGCGGCGCGGGTGACGGGCTGGACGGCGCACATCATGGAGCAGCTCTCCTCGAACGCGCTCATCCGTCCGCTCTCGGAGTACAACGGCCCAGACGAGCGCCACATCGAGGGCTACGTCCCGGATGCCGCGGTCGCCGCGGTCGCCGAGCGCGCGGAGGAGTCCGCGGAATGAGCCTGTGGTTCGGGGACGTCGCCGCGATCGATCTCACGGCGATGGCCTCGGGCACGCTCATCGAGAACCTCGGTATCGAGATCGTCGAGCTGCGCGACGACGCGCTGGTGGGACGGATGCCGGTGGACCACCGCACCGTGCAGCCCGCGGGAGTCCTGCACGGCGGGGCATCCGTCGCCCTCGCCGAGACGCTGGCCTCGTGGGCCGGCTACCTCGCCGTGGACCGCGAGAGGTTCCACGTCGTCGGTCAGGAGATCAACGCCAACCACATCCGGCCGATGTTCTCGGGCTGGGTGACGGCGACGGCGACGCCGGCGGCGATCGGCCGTCGTTCGCACGTGTGGGAGGTGCGCATCGCCGACGACGCCGGGAAGCTGGTCTGCATCTCGCGCTGCACGCTCGCCGTGATCGAGCAGCGCTCGACCTACACGACGGCCGACGAGCGCGGCTCCGCCTGACCTCCCGCCCGCCCCTCCAGCCGCACAAACGGAACAAGGCGGGGCTGCAAGCGGTTGCCACTGGATCGATCGAAGCGGATGCCTCGGCCCGCGGCATCCGGCTAGATGAGCGCACTCTCATGATGTAAGCGCTTGCAGTTTCCGCTCAACCCTTGCTAGCGTCGGCCGCACACTGCAATCCGGCACGTCGTCGTGCCCTCCCTCCCCAGGAGCTCCTTTGTCGAAGCCGACAGCCGCACGTGTCCGCCGTTCCGTCGCCGTCCTCACGACCGCGGCACTCGTCCTGACCGGGGCGGTGATCTCCACCGCTCCTGCCGTCGCGGCGGAGCGCACCTTCGCCCTCGTGGGCAGCCTGCAGAGCGAGCTGGGGTGTCCGGACGACTGGCAGCCCGGCTGCAACACGACCGATCTCGCCGCCACCGGCACCGCCGGGGTGTACGCGGCCGAGTTCGACGTGCCGGCCGGATCGTACGAGTACAAGGTCGCCGTCGACGACGCCTGGGCCGAGTCGTACGGCCTGAACGGCGGGGGAGACAACATCCCGCTGACGATCGCCGGCCCGGCGACGCTGCGCTTCGTGTTCGACGACAACACCAAGCGCGTCGGACTCGAGCCCGTCGCGCTCGGCGGCGACTACACCGAGGCCGACGACGCGCTCGTGGCCGAACCCGTGCGCCAGCCCGGCAGCGACGAGCAGTTCTACTTCGTCATGACCGACCGCTTCGCCAACGGCGACGCCTCCAACGACACGGCCGGCATCGCCGGCGACCGACTGGCCCACGGCTTCGACCCGACCGACAAGGGCTTCTACCAGGGCGGCGACCTCGCCGGCCTGCGCGACAAGCTCGACTACATCGAGGGCCTCGGGACGACGGCGATCTGGCTGACCCCGAGCTTCAAGAACCGTCCGGTGCAGGGCGCCGGGGCGGACGCGAGCGCCGGCTACCACGGCTACTGGATCACCGACTTCACCCAGATCGACCCGCACCTCGGCACCAACGCGGAGCTCGAGGCGCTCATCGCCGACGCCCACGACCGCGGCATCAAGGTCTACTTCGACATCATCACCAACCACACCGCGGACGTGATCTCGTACACCGAGGACCAGACTCCGCCGATCGCCTACATCACGCAGGAGACCGAGCCCTACCGCGACGCGGACGGCACGGCGTTCAACCCGGCCACCTACGCCGGCACCGACTCGTTCCCGGCCCTCGACCCCGCGACGAGCTTCCCGTACACCCCCGTCATCGCCGATGCCGACAAGGCCGTCAAGGTCCCGGCGTGGCTGAACGACCCGACGCTGTACCACAACCGCGGTGACTCGACCTGGGCTGGGGAATCGGTCACGTTCGGCGACTTCGTGGGTCTCGACGACCTCATGACGGAGCATCCGACCGTCGTCGACGGCTTCGTCGACGTGTACCAGGACTGGATCGACCTGGGCATCGACGGCTTCCGCATCGACACGGCGAAGCACGTGAACTTCGAGTTCTGGGAGAAGTGGTCCACCGAGGTGCTCGACTACGCCCACGGGCTCGGCAAGGACGAGTTCTTCATGTTCGGCGAGGTGTACGACGCTGATCCGGCCAAGCTTTCTCCGTACGTGCGCAACTCCGACATGAACTCCGTGCTCGACTTCACCTTCCAGAGCGCCGCCACGGCGTACGCCAAGGGCGGTACGGGAGGCAAGCCGAGCGGCCTGCGCACCCTGTTCGCCGGCGACGACATGTACACGACGCCGGACTCGTCGGCCACGGCGCTGCCGACGTTCCTCGGCAACCACGACATGGGCCGCGTCGGGCTCTTCGTCGCCGGCGCCGAGGCGCAGCCGCGCGACGAGCTTGCTCACGAGCTGATGTACCTGACGCGCGGCCAGCCCGTCGTGTACTACGGCGACGAGCAGGGCTTCGCCGGCCCGGGCGGCGACAAGGACGCCCGCCAGAGCCTCTTCGCGACCCAGACCGCGGACTACGCGAACCAGCCGCTCGTGACGGGCGGGCAGCTCGGCCAGGTCGATCGCTACGACACGACCGCTCCGCTGTACACGCACATCGCTGCGCTCGCCGACCTGCGTGCGAGCCACCCCGCCCTCGCCACCGGCGCGCAGATCGAGCGCTTCGTCGAGGATGCCACGGCCGGCGTCTACGCATTCAGCCGCGTCGATCGCACGGAGCAGGTCGAGTACCTGGTCGCGACGAACAACGCCGCCTCGGCGCGCACGGTGTCGATCCCGACCCTGACGGCCGGCGCCTCGTTCACGCCCCTCTACGGCGGCGGTCAGGCCTTCACCACCGATGCCTCCGGCGTCGCGTCGGTGACCGTCCCCGCCCTGTCGGCGGTCGTCTTCACGGCCGACAAGAAGGTCACGGCGCCCGCCGAGGCCGGCGACCTCGCCGTCGCCGTGCCCGCGGCGGGTGCCGGCGTCACGGGTGTCGCACCCGTGGCCGCGGACGTGGCCGAGGTCTGGTCCGAGACCAGCTTCGCGTGGCGCGTGGTCGGCGAGGAGGAGTGGCACGCCCTCGGCACCGCCGAGGACACCACGCCCCGCGTCTTCCACGACACGGCCGGCCTCGCGGCGGGCACGCTCGTCGAGTACCGGGCGGTGTCGACGGATGCCGCAGGCAACCGCTCCGCCGGATCCACCTACGCCTCCGTGGGCAACGGTGTGACCACGACGATTCCCGAGGAGCCCGAGGAGCCCGAGGTGCCGGCGGAGCCGGAGCCGCAGGACATCACCGAGTACGACTTCGTCAGCGTGCCGGGCGCCTTCAACAGCGCGGTCGGATGCCCCGAGGACTGGCAGCCGGCGTGCGAGGACGTGCAGATGACGCTCGTGAACGGCACGATCTGGCGCCTCGAGGTTGACATCCCCGAGGGCGACTACGAGTACAAGATCGCGGTCGAGAAGTCGTGGGCCGAGAACTACGGCGCCGGCGGCGTGCAGGGCGGACCCAACATCGTGCTCGACCACGACGGCGGCCCCGTCACGTTCTACTTCGATCCCCGCACGAAGAACATCTGGTCCACCGCCGACGGCGACGAGATCACGCTCCCCGGATCGCTGCAGAGCGAGCTCGGCTGCCCCGGTGACTGGCAGCCCGAGTGCCTGGCGACGATGATGTTCGACCGCAACGGCGACGGCCTGTTCCAGTACACGACCGACGACCTGCCCACGGGCTCGTACGAGGTCAAGGTCGCCCACGGCCTCTCGTGGGACGAGAACTACGGCGCCGACGGCATCGCGAACGGCGCGAACATCACGTTCAGCGCGAGTGCAGGGAAGGTCGTGACCTTCCGCTACAACAGCGAGACCCACGTCCTCACCGTCACGACGGACGAGCCGCCGCTCGCCGGCACCGGTGAGCTGCGCGCCCACTGGATCGACGCCGAGACGATCGCGTGGCCGGCCGCGCTGGGCACGACGGCGGCGGACGCCGAGTGGCAGCTGCACGCGTCGGACGAGGCATCCCTCGTCCAGGCGGACGGCGAAATCACCGGCGGCGACGCATACGACCTGACGCGCATCGACGGTGGGCTCACCGAGGCGCAGCTGGACCGCTTCCCCGCGCTCGAGGGGTTCACCGCCCTGCGGGTGGAGGGAGTGGATGCCCCCGCCCTGCTGAAGGGCCAGCTCATGGTGTCGCAGCGCGACGCCGCCGGCGCCCTGCGCGCCTACACCGGCGTGCAGATCCCCGGCGTGCTCGACGACCTCTACGCGGACGCGGTCGAGGATGCCGAGCTCGGCGTGACCTTCTCGAAGAAGGGCAAGCCGACGTTCCGCCTGTGGGCGCCGACCGCGCAGTCGGCGACCCTGCTCACGTGGGAGGCGGGAGCAGACGGCGACCCGCAGCGTCACGAGGCGACCTGGGACGAGGCATCCGGCGTCTGGACCGTGAAGGGCGGGGCGTCCCTCACCGGCGACGAGTACCTGTGGGAGGTCGTGGTCTACGCACCCTCCACGGGTGAGATCGAGACGAACCTCGTCACCGACCCGTACTCCGTCGCGCTGACGACGAACTCGCAGCGGTCGGTCGCGATCGACCTCGACGACAAGGCGTGGAAGCCGAAGCAGTGGGAGAAGACGAAGGCTCCCGTCGTGGACCGGCCCGTCGACCGGGCGATCTACGAGCTCCACGTGCGCGACTTCTCGATCACCGATGAGAGCGTCCCCGCCGCTGAGCGCGGCACCTACCGCGCCTTCACACGCGACAGCGCCGGCACGAAGCAGCTGCGCCAGCTGGTGGACGCGGGCATCAACACGGTGCACCTGCTCCCGACGTTCGACATCGCCTCGATCGAGGAGGACCGCTCCGCCCAGGCGGTCCCCGACTGCGACCTCGAGTCGTACGGACCGGCCGGCACCGAGCAGCAGGCGTGCATCGAGGCTGTCGCCGACGAGGACGGCTTCAACTGGGGCTACGACCCGTACCACTACTCGGCTCCCGAGGGCTCCTACGCCGTGGACCCCGAGGGCGGCGCGCGGGTGCACGAGTTCCGCGAGATGGTCGGAGCCCTGCACGGGCTCGGGCTGCAGGTCGTGCTCGATGAGGTGTACAACCACACCGCTCAGTCGGGGCAGGGCGACAAGTCGGTGCTCGACCAGGTCGTGCCGGGGTACTACCACCGCCTCAACCTGGCCGGCAAGGTCGAGACCTCGACGTGCTGCCAGAACGTGGCGACCGAGCACGAGGTGGCGCAGAAGCTCATGGTCGACTCGGTCGTGCTGTGGGCGAGCCAGTACAAGGTCGACGGCTTCCGCTTCGACCTCATGGGCCACCACTCGAAGCAGAACATGCTCGAGATCCGCGCGGCGCTCGACAAGCTCACGCTCAAGAAGGACGGCGTGAACGGCAAGGGCATCTACCTCTACGGCGAGGGCTGGAACTTCGGCGAGGTGGCGGACAATGCGCTGTTCGAGCAGGCGACGCAGGGGCAGCTCGGCGGCACCGGCATCGGCACCTTCACCGATCGCCTCCGCGACGCGGTGCACGGCGGCAGCCCCGTCGACGGTGCGTCGATCTTCTACCAGGGCTTCGGCACGGGCCTGTTCACCGACCCCAACGGCCGCCCGGACGTTCCGGGGGACCCCGCGGGCGACCTGGCACGCAAGACCGACCTGGTCAAGCTCGGCCTCGCCGGCAACCTGCGGGACTTCGAGATGACGGCGGCGGACGGCACCGTGAAGGCGGGAGATGAGTTCGACTACAACGGATCGCCGGCCGGATACGCCGACCAGCCGGACGAGATCATCACCTACGTCGACGCCCACGACAACGAGACGCTGTACGACCACCAGGTCTTCAAGCTGCCCGTCGACACGTCGATGGCGGACCGCGTGCGCATGAACACGCTGTCGCTGGCGACGACCGCGTTCTCGCAGACCCCGTCGTTCTGGCACGCCGGCACCGAGCTGCTGCGGTCCAAGTCCCTGGACCGCAACAGCTACAACTCGGGCGACTGGTTCAACCGCATCGACTGGACCGGCCAGGAGTCGACCT
>NZ_JAYRDE010000102.1:0-11046 GCF_041909575.1 Microbacterium sp.
GCTCGCGGTCGCCGACCTCGGGCCATAGCACGCGGGTGCCGTTGTCGACCACCTCGGGCAGGCGCTCGGCGTCGAGGGCGAACTTGTCGGGGTCGTCGTCCTCGAGGACGAACACGCCCTCGCGCGTGATGCCGACCGGGATCACCCGGTAGCGTTCACGATCGATCGCCCGCAGCACCCCGCCCGCCGTTGCGGAACTGATCGAGTGCTCGCTGGATCGACCGCCAAAGAGCACCGCCACCGCCGGCCTGTCCATTCTGCGTCCTCTCGCCCTTGGGGGTGTCGTCGTCTGTCGTCAGATGCGGCGCGATGTCGCGCGGGTTCATGGTTCCGTCCAGCACCATCTTGACCTGCTCGACGATCGGCATGTCGACGCCGACCTCCCGAGCCAGCTGCAGGATGGGGGCGACCGAGGCCAGCCCTTCCGCCGTCTGGTTCATCTGCTTGACGACGTCGTCGAAGCGGTAGCCCTGACCGAGCAGGCGCCCGGCGGTATTGTTGCGGCTGAGCGGCGACTGGCAGGTCGCGATGAGGTCGCCGAGGCCGGCGAGGCCCTGCAGGGTCTCGGGCTGGGCGCCGAAGGCGACCGCGAAGTCGGTCATCTCGACGAGTCCGCGCGTGATGATCGAGGCCTTCGTGTTCTCGCCGTAGCCGACGCCGTCGACGATGCCGATGGCGACCGCGATGAGGTTCTTCAGCACGCCGCCGAACTCGGTGCCGATGACGTCGGTGTTCACGAACGTGCGGAAATACGCGTTGCGCGCCCGGCGGGCGACCGCGTCGGCGGTCTCCTGGCTGGTCGAGGAGATCACCGCGGCGGTCGGCTGCTCCCGCGCGATCTCGAGGGCGAGGTTCGGGCCGGATGCGACCGCGATGCGCGCGGGATCGCAGTGCAGCTCCTGCTCGATGACCTGGCTCATGCGCAGGCCCGTTCGGCGCTCGACGCCCTTCATCAGCGAGACGATCGGCACGTCAGTGCGCGACACGAGGGGCCGCACCGCCTTCAGGTTCTGGCGCACCGCCTGGCTCGGGATCGACAGGTAGATCTGCTCGGCGCCGTCGAGCGCTTCGGACAGGTGGTGCGTGGCGGACATGGTGCGCGGCAGATTGATGCCCGGAAGATACTCGCTGTTGCGCTTGGCCTCGTGGATCTCGGAGGCCAGCTCCGCCCGGCGCGCCCACATGGTCACGTTGGCGCCGCCGTCGGCGAGGATCTTCCCGAAGGTGGTGCCCCAGCTTCCAGCGCCGATGACGGCGACCCGGGGGCGCGCGGCATCCTGTCTACGACTCAAGGCGACCCGTCTCCTTCTGGCCGTGGTCCGCCGGATTCCAGCGCGCGGCCGGCGCGGGCTCGCCCCGCAGCTCGCCCACGAGCGCCGAGATGTCGGCCATCAGCACGTCGGTCGCGGCGACCAGGGTGGCGGGCTGCGCCTGGGACTTGCGGTAGGCAGACAGGTCCACGGGGTCGCCGACGATCACCGTCACGCGGCGGCGCAGCGGCCAGAGCTTCAGCTTTCCGTACCGCGGGAGCACCTGCTGGGCGCCCCACTGCGCCATCGGGATGAGCGGGATGTCGCCGGCCAGCGCCAGCCGGACCGCGCCGGTCTTGCCCCGCATCGGCCACAGGCCGGGGTCGCGCGTGAGCGTCCCCTCGGGGTACACGATCACGCCGCGGCCGTGCCGCACGAGGGTCTCGGAGGCCTCCAGCGTCGCGCGGGCGGCCGAGGCCGAGCTCGCGCGCGCGACCGGCACCATCCCCGTGACGCGGAGCACCCAGCCGAGGACCGGGACGCGGAACAGGCTCTCCTTGGCCATGAACCGCGGGGCACGGCCCATGCGCCACACCGCCAGGGCGATCACGATGGGGTCGATCTCGCTCGCGTGGTTGGGCGCGAGCACGTACGCGCCCTCCCGCGGAAGCTTGTGCCCGTCGCGCACCTCGACCTTGAAGATCAGGCTGGCGAGAGGGACGACGATCGCCGCGAGCGGCCAGAAGATGCTCGGACGCGACTTCTCCGTCGAAGCGCGCAGTCGGTCGGTCGCCACGCGCTATCCGATGACGTCGAAGTCGGCGCCGAGCGCTTCGAGCTTGGTCAGGAACTTCTCATAGCCGCGCCGGATGATGCCGACGTTGCGGACGATCGACTCCCCCTCCGCGGTCAGCGCGGCGATCACGTAGCTGTATCCGCCGCGGAGGTCGGGGACGACGACGTCGGCGCCGTGCAGCGGCGTCGGCCCGGTGATGACGGCCGCCTGCTCCAGCGCGCGCCGCGGCACCCGCCGGTCCGGGGCGTCGATGCCGTGCGGGTGCACGACGATGTCGGCACCCATCTGGTTGAGGGCGGTGGTGAAGCCGAGGCGGTTCTCGTACACGGTCTCGTGGACCGTCGACTGCCCCGGCGCCTGCGTGAGGGCGACGATGAGCGGCTGCTGCCAGTCCGTCATGAACCCGGGGTGCACGTCGGTCTCCACGACGACGGGCTTGAGCGCGCCGTCGCGACGGAACTGGATGCCGTCCTCGTGGATGTCGAACCAGCCGCCGGCCTTGCGGAAGACGTTGAGGAAGGTCAGCATCTCCTGCTGCTTCGCACCGCCGACGAAGATGTCGCCGTCGGTGGCGAGTGCGGCGCACGCCCACGACGCGGCCTCGTTGCGGTCGAAGATCGCGCGGTGGTCGTATCCGCGCAGCGTGTCGACGCCCTCGATGAGGATGACGCGGTTCGGCTCGTAGGAGATGATCGCGCCCATCTTCTGCAGCACGGCGATGAGGTCCATGATCTCGGGCTCGATCGCCGCATTGCGCAGCTCGGTCGTCCCCTTGGCCTTGACCGCCGTGAGCAGCACCTGCTCGGTCGCGCCGACGCTCGGGTAGGGCAGGTGGATGTTGGCGCCGTGCAGGCCGTCGGGGGCCGTGATCCGGATGCCCTCGTAGCTCTTGTCGACGATCGCTCCGAACGCGCGCAGCGCGTCCATGTGGAAGTTGATCGGACGATCGCCGATCCGGCAGCCGCCGAGGTCGGGGATCAGCGCCTCGCCGAGCAGGTGCAGCAGCGGACCGCAGAACAGGATCGGGATGCGCGAGGCACCGGCGTGGGCATCGATCTCCTCGAAGTGCGCCGAGACCGCACCGCTCGGGTCGAGGTGGAGCGTGCCTTCCTCGTCGCCGTCCTCGACGCGCACGCCGTGGACCTCCAGGAGCGAGCGGACGACCTGGACGTCGCTGATGTCCGGGACGTCACGCAGCGTGCTCGTCGTCTCCCCCAGCAGCGCGGCCACCATCGCCTTGGTGACGAGGTTCTTGGCGCCCTTGACCTCGACGCGGCCCGTCAGGGGACGGCCGCCGCGGATCGCGAGGACCTCACCGGCCGGTTCCTTCTCGCCTGCCTGGGTGCTCGGCGTAACGCTGAGAGCGGACTTCATCCGGTGGACCTCACTTGTGTCTTCAGAGGGCGGCAAAGGGCGGAGGGGGCGCCCGGGTGGGGCGCCGTCCTGGCTTACGGAACGGGAAGCGTCCGCGGCCGCCATGCCTCACGGCGAGCCTCGAACTGCGCGATTCTGTCTTCGTCGCGCAGCGTGAGCCCGATGTCGTCGAGCCCTTCGAGAAGCCGCCACCTAGTGTAATCGTCGATGTCGAAAGCGACCTGGCGATCGCCGATCGTCGCGCGTCGCGTGTGCAGATCGACGGTCATCCGGATGCCGGGATCGGCCTCGATGTCGGCCCAGATCGCCTCGAGGTCCTGTTCCGAGATCACGCCGGTGACCAGGCCCTGCTTGCCCGCATTGCCGCGGAAGATGTCGGCGAACTTGGGGCTCAGCACGACCTGGAAGCCGAAGTCTCGCAGCGCCCAGACCGCGTGCTCGCGGCTGGAGCCGGTGCCGAAGTCGGGGCCCGCGACCAGGATGCTGGCGCCGGCGTAGGCCGGCTGGTTCAGGACGAAATCCGGATCCTGACGCCAGTTGGCGAACAGTGCGTCCTCGAAGCCCGTCTTGGTGACGCGCTTGAGGTAGACCGCCGGGATGATCTGGTCGGTGTCGACCGCGGAGCGCTTGAGCGGGGCGGCGATGCCGGTGTGCGTGGTGAACTTCTCCATGTCAGGCCTCCGCCCCGGCGCCGACCGGCGCATCCGTCGTGACGGGGTCCAGATCGGCGGGACTCGACAGCGTCCCACGGACCGCGGTGGCCGCGGCCACCAGCGGCGAGACCAGGTGGGTGCGCCCGCCCTTGCCCTGGCGTCCCTCGAAGTTGCGGTTGCTCGTCGACGCGCAGCGCTCCCCCGGCGCGAGCTGGTCGGGGTTCATGCCGAGGCACATCGAGCAGCCGGCGAACCGCCACTCCGCTCCGAACTCGGTGAACACCTTGTCCAGGCCCTCCGCCTCGGCCTCCAGCCGCACACGGGCCGAGCCCGGCACGACCATGACACGGACCCCCTCGGCCTTGGTGCGGCCCTTGATGACCGACGCGAAGGCGCGCAGGTCCTCGATCCGGCTGTTGGTGCACGATCCCATGAAGACGGCGTCGACGGCGACATCTTTGAGGGGGGTGCCCGCCTGCAGATCCATGTACTCCAGCGCGCGCTCGGCGGCGGCGCGTTCGTTCGGGTCGGCGAAGTCGGCCGGCGTGGGAACGACGTCCGAGAGCGACACGCCCTGGCCGGGGTTGGTGCCCCAGGTGACGAACGGCTCCAGCTCGTTCGCGTCGAGGTACACCTCGGCGTCGTAGACGGCGCCCTCGTCGCTCGGCAGCGTCCGCCAGTAGGCGACCGCGTCCTCCCAGTCCTGACCGGTCGGCGCGTGGTCGCGGCCCTTCACGTACGCGAACGTCGTCTCGTCCGGAGCGACCATGCCCGCGCGCGCACCGGCTTCGATCGACATGTTGCAGATCGTCATGCGGCCCTCCATCGAGAGCGAGCGGATCGCGCTGCCGCGGAACTCCAGCACGTAGCCCTGTCCGCCGTTCGCGCCGATCTTCGCGATGATCGCGAGCACGATGTCCTTGGCCGTCACGCCCGGCTTCAGCTCGCCCTCCACCGTGATCGCCATGGTCTTGAACGGCTTGAGCGGGAGCGTCTGCGTCGCCAGCACGTGCTCGACCTCGCTCGTGCCGATGCCGAAGGCCATCGCGCCGAAGGCGCCGTGGGTCGAGGTGTGGCTGTCTCCGCACACGACGGTGATGCCCGGCATCGTGAGTCCCAGCTGCGGACCCACCACGTGGACGATGCCCTGCTCCTTGTCGCCCAGCGAGTGCAGCCGGACGCCGAACTCCGCGGCGTTGCGGCGCAGTGTCTCGATCTGGGTGCGGCTGGTGAGGTCGGCGATCGGCTTGTCGATGTCGATCGTCGGCGTGTTGTGGTCCTCGGTCGCGATCGTGAGGTCGAGGCGGCGCACCGGCCGGCCCTCCGCGCGCAGACCGTCGAAGGCCTGCGGGCTGGTCACCTCGTGGACGAGATGCAGGTCGATGTAGATCAGGTCGGGCTGGCCGTCTTCGCCCTTGACGACGAGGTGGTCGTCCCACAGCTTCTCGGCGAGGGTGCGCGGACGCTCGGGGATGGCGGATGTCTGGGAAATGCTCACTGCTCAGTTCTCCTCTGGAAGGGACGTAGCCCTCTCGGGGTGGGGCCCGCGACGAACTCCGCGACGAGTGAGGCCTGGAAACTAGGACCCGTCGCGGCCGCTAAGGAGAAGGCGAGCGATCCGCACGGGGCCAGATTACCACCGTGTTGCCGCGACTCGGCCTCCGGCCGCTCCGCTAGATCGTCTGGCGCTGCGCGATCATCGGGCACTCGAACGGATCCCGCTCCCCCAGCCCGACGCGGTTGATGTAGCGGACGACGATGCCGTACGACTCCCACAGGCCCGTCGCGACGTACGGAACCCCGCGCTCGCGGCAGTACTCGGCGACGATCGGCGCCGCACGCCGCAGGTGAGGCCGCGGCATCGAGGGGAAGAGGTGATGCTCGATCTGGTAGTTCAGGCCGCCCATCGCGACGTCGAGGATCCTCGAGCCGCGGATGTTGCGGCTCATGACGACCTGGCGGGTGAGGAAGTCCAGGCGCGCATCCTTGGGCACGAGCGGCATCCCCTTGTGGTTCGGGGCGAACGCCATGCCCATGTACACGCCGAAGATCCCGAGCTGGACGGCGAGGAAGACCGCGGCGATCCCGGGCGAGAGGACGAGGAACACCAGGGCGACGAACCCTCCGAGCCGCAGCAGCAGGAACCCGATCTCCACCCAACGGCGATCGACGTGCTCGCGCGCGACGACCCGCCGCACGCTCGAGGCGTGGAGGGAGAGACCCTCGAGCAGCAGGATGGGGAAGAAGAACACGCCCTGGTGCGCCACGACCCAGCGGGCGATCGGCGATCGCTGGGCCTGCGCCTGCTGCGGGGTGAACGCGATCACGGGCAGATCGAGATCGGGATCGGCCTCGATCTTGTTCGGATTGGCATGGTGGCGCGTGTGCTTACGGCGCCACCAGCCGTAGCTCATGCCGACGACCAGATCTCCCAGGATGAGGCTGATCCAGTCGTTCCAGCGTCCCGACACGAAGATCTGCCGGTGCGCCGCGTCATGGCCGAGCATCGCGACCTGCGTGAAGATCACGGCGAACCCGACCGCGGTGAACAGCTGCCACCAGGTGTCGCCGACGAGGACGAACGCGACGATGCCCGCCGCCAGCACGACGGGCACCGCCACGAGTTTGGTCCAGTAGTAGCCGTAGCGCCGCCGCATGAGACCGGAGGCGCGCACGACCGCAGCGAGTTCGGTGAACTCGCTCGCGGGCGTCGTGCCTGTCCGGGGCCTGGTGGGGATGATTCCGGGTGCCATCTCGACCTCCCTGGGTCGATTCAGGCGGCGGGCGGCAACGTGCCCGCTGTCTGGGGGGCACGCTACGCCCGTTGGCTGGACGTCCTCACAGGTTTCTCGCGCGGCTCGCGGCGGTCAGCGGGAGTCCGTGCCGGGCTTGTCCACCGTCGGCGGGGTCCCCTTCTCCTCGGCGACCACGGCGGCCGCCTCGGCGGCGGACTCGGTGCCGGCCGGAGCCACCGCGGCGGCCGCGGTCGCGGCATCCGTCGTCCCGGCCCGCTTCTCCCGCGCCGACGCGACGAGACTCGCGATCGTGGCGACCGTCATGGCGACCACGATCACTCCGAGGGACATCCACGTGGAGATCTCCGGCGCCCACTCGATCGGCTCGCCGCCGTTGATGAAGGGCAGCTCGTTGACGTGCATGGCGTGGAAGACGAGCTTCACGCCGATGAAGGCGAGGATGAACGCGATGCCGTAGTGGAGGTAGCGAAGACGATCGAGCAGATCGCCGAGCAGGAAGTACAGCTGACGCAGTCCCATCAGGGCGAAGATGTTCGCCGTGAAGACGATGAACGGGCTCTGGGTGATGCCGAAGATCGCGGGGATCGAGTCGATCGCGAAGAGCAGATCGGTCACGCCGATCGCCGCGAAGACGATGATCATCGGCGTCCACATCTTCTTGCCGTCCACGACCGTGCGGATCTTGGCGCCGTCGTAGTGGTCGCTGATGTCGATCGTGCGGCGCAGCAGGCGCACGACGAAGTTCTCCTGCTTGACATCGGAGTCGTGGTCACCGCCGGGGAACGCCTGGCGCCACGCGGTCCACACCAGGAATGCGCCGAAGATGTAGAAGACCCAGCTCCACTGCTCGATGATCGCCGCACCGAGCATGATGAAGATGCCGCGCAGCACGAGCGCGATGATGATGCCCACCATCAGCACCTCCTGCTGGTAGCGGCGTGGCACCGCGAACTGCGTCATGATCAGCACGAAGACGAACAGGTTGTCGATGGAGAGGCTGTACTCGGTGAGCCAGCCGGCGACGAACTGCCCGGCGTACTCCGGTCCGGCGATGATCCACATCACGCCCGCGAAGAGCAGGGCGAGCGTCACGTAGAAGACGACCCACAGGGTCGATTCGCGCGTCGATGGGATGTGCGGGCGCTTGAGGATGAGGAGCAGATCGCCCAGGAGGATGAGCGACAGCAGGACGAGTGATCCGATCTCGAACCACAGGGGGAGGACGAGGTCCATTGAGGGCCTTTCGAACAGCGGGATGAGGGGGTCGACGGACGTCGAAAGTCTCTCCCCCGCGACCGTGCGGCCGCGTCGCGCACCCGGGGCCGCACTGTCGGGACCCGTGATGACGGATGCGCGCTGTCGGGATACTCCCTCTCGCCCGACCAGGATACAGGGCGGTGGATGCCGCGGCCGCCGCCGTGAGACGATCCGCGCCCGCGCGACACTGACACCGTGAGAGACAATGGTGCTCCGCGACGCCGCCTCACCGGGCATCGTCACGGGGTCGGAGGACGGCATGCAGGACACCGAGCGGGACGACGCCGCGCTCGTGGCGCAGGCGGCGGGCGGCAGCGAACACGCCTTCCGCACGCTGTACCGCGCCTACGTGCGCCCCGTCTACTGGCTCGCACACGGGCTCGTGGGAAACGCGGCCGATGCCGAGGACGTGACGCAGGAGACGTTCCTCGTGGCCTGGCGCAAGCTCCCCGGACTCGAACTCGCGGGCGAGTCCCTGCTGCCGTGGCTGGCGACCGTCTGCCGGTTCCAGGCGGCGAACCGCATCCGCCGGCAGAAGCGCGATCGCGAGCACACCGCCGCAGCGGCCGACGACACGATCCCGGCGACCGTCGATGTGGAGGAGCAGGTGATCGGCGCCGACCTCGCCGACCGCATCCTGCAGGAGGTCGCCGGGCTGAGCCCCCTCGACCGGGACATCTTCCGCCTGTGCGCCGCCGAGGGGTACGCCTACCAGGCCGCTGCCGAGGAGCTCGGCGTCGCGCACGGCGTCGTCCGCAACCGTCTCTCCCGCATCCGCACGCGACTGCGGACCGTTGTGAAGGAGAGCACATGAGCACCCAGCAGCCCACGGGCGCGCCGGCGGAGCTTCCCGAGCTCAGCGCGAGCCGCATCGACGAGATCGAGAAGTCGCTGTTCGCTGACATCGCCCACGAGAGGACCGCAGCCCGCACTCGCAGCGCACGGCGCGGACGCCTCTGGCTCGCGGGCGGCGCGGCCGCGGCCGTCATCGCCGTCGCGGCGATCATCGCCCCGGCCGTCGGTCAGCTCGTCTCGCCCGGGGCGGGCTCGAGCGACTCCGCGATCGAGCCGGGCATCGCCCCCGACGCACCCGTCGATTCGGGCGCGGACGACGGGGCCGCCACGACCGAGGAGGACCTCGGCGGCGGAGAGTCCGACGAGAGCGGCGCGAGCGGCGGATCGACGCTGACCGACCCCGACCAGGGCGAGCGCGAGATCATCACGACGGCCTCCGCCACCGTGGTCGTCGACGACGTCGCCGTCGCGGCACGCCTCGTCGGCAACAGCGCGGTCGCCCACGGCGGCTACGTCGAGGGGATGAGCGTCGGGACCGACGGCATTCCGACCGATCCCCAGTCCGGCGTCGCCGAGGACTCCGTGTCGTACCCCTACCCGTACCCGTACCCGTCGGACGCCGCATGGATCACGGTGCGCGTGCCGTCGGACGAACTCCCCGCCGTCGTCGACGAGCTCGCGGGGATCGGCGAGGTGACGGCATCCGCCATCAACCGGCAGGACGTCACCGAGCAGACCGTCGATCTGCGCGCGCGCATCGAGGCCGCTCAGGCATCCGTCGACCGCCTGCTCGACCTCATGTCCGAGGCGACCAGCACCGCCGACCTCCTCGCCGCCGAGGCCGCCCTCTCCGAGCGTCAGGCGCTGCTGGAGTCCTACCAGCAGCAGCTCGAGATGCTCGAGGGGCAGGTGGCGATGTCGTCGCTCACGGTTACGCTCACCCCGGTGGTCGAGTCCGTCGAGGCCGACCCGGCCGGGTTCGCCGACGGACTGCTCGCCGGCTGGAACGGACTCGTCGCGACGCTCAACGGCATCGTGATCGCCCTCGGGTTCCTGCTGCCTTGGCTCGCCGTCGCGGCGGTCGTCGGACTCGTCGTCTGGGCGATCGTGCGGTGGGTGCGCCGGCGGCGCGAACGGCGTCGAGCGGATGCCTCTCCCCCGGCGCGATCCGGTGAGATGACGGACCCGACAGCCCTGTGAAAGCGAAGAAGCCCGGTCGAATGACCGGGCTTCTTCGGTGTTGTGACCCCAGCGGGATTCGAACCCGCGTTACCGCCGTGAGAGGGCGGCGTACTAGGCCGCTATACGATGGGGCCGTTTTCGCAACCGTTCGATTATGCCATGGCGTTCATCGCCTCTCCAAATCGAGGCGGGAACGGTGGCGACGCTTGCCCGGCCGCGTCCGTACGGGTTGACTCGGCACATGCGAGTGACCAAGTTCGAACACGCCACCCTGACCCTCCTCGAGGCCGGACGCACCCTCGTCATCGACCCGGGGTCGTACACGACGCCGCTCGCAGACCTGTCGGAGGTCGTCGGAATCGTCATCACGCACGAGCATCCCGACCACTGGACGCCCGATCACCTGGACCGCCTGCTGAAGGCGTACCCCGGCACGCCGATCTACGCCCCCGAGGGGGTCGCGCGGGCCGCTGCCGGCTATGACGTGACCGTCGTGCACCCCGGGGACACCGTCGACCTCGAGCCGTTCACGCTGGAGTTCTTCGGCGGCCGCCACGCCGTCATCCACGAATCGATACCGGTGATCGACAATGTGGGCGTCCTCGTCAACGGCGAGTTCTACTACCCCGGAGACTCCTACGACGTGCCGACGGGCCGCACGGTCCGCCTTCTCGCGGCACCGGTGGGCGCACCGTGGCTGAAGATCGGCGAGGCGATGGACTTCGTCCTCGCCGTCGCGCCGCGGCAGGCCTTCGGCACCCACGACATGACCCTCTCGGTCATCGGCAGGGACATGGGACGTGCTCGGCTGCGGTGGGCGGTGGAGCAGGACGGCGGAGAGTTCCTGCTGCTCGAGCCGGGCGACTCGACAGACATCTGAGGCGGCCGGAGACAGACGACGGATGCCGCGCGGCTTCGACCCCCGGCATCCCTAGTCTCGCCGTCGGCTGACCGAGCGCGACTGCGCGGCGAGGGCCGGCGCG